>NZ_JAAMQJ010000050.1 GCF_013523125.1 Pseudomonas entomophila
GGAAGCATTCCTTATCGGCGCTTGGGTGAAGGGAGGAGGGGCGAAATCTCCCACGGTCTGTACTGCGCGAACAGTCAGAAGCGGATCTAGTCCCTCCTCCTCCCTTCAAGTCCTACCATACAAGCGGGCTTGCCCGCGATGGCGTCCGGTCCGTCACCGCCTGTATCACGAGCAAGCCCACTTCCCCACATTCTGGCCCGGCCATGGATCATCCCGATGAGCGCCATCGTTCAAGGTGTGCGTCACGCTTCCTTGAGGCACTTCAACGCACTGAAATCCTGCCGCACCTTGCCCAGTCGGTCCTGCAACCGCTGGCGCTGCTCGGGTGAGCTGTCCTTGAGCAAGTCGACCACCAGGCTACGCGCCTGGGTTTCGGTCTGCTCGAACGCCTGACGGTATGCAGGCGTCCAGAGGCTGTCCTTGTGTTGCAGCAGTTGCGCCATCCGTGATGCGAAGCCGGGTGCCTGACGCTGCTCGACGGCTGACAGCAGCTGTTGCTGCCATTCGGCGCGGTTGGTGATCCAGGCACGGTTCTGATCCCCCAGTGCCTGCGACCACTGCCCCACGCGCTGGCGCTGGGCCGGGCTGAGCGAACCTAGCCAGGGCTTGAGGCGTCTCTCCATGCGCTCGGCGCGTTCTTCAACCTGTCGTGCCAGCGGGGTGTCGACATACTCGGCCCGCCGCTCACGAATGTCCTTGGCGAAGGCCTCGCGCAGCTCACTCACCTGTGCGTCGCTCAAGCCGGCCAGCAACTCGGTGGCTGACGGGGTGATCGCTTCGGCGACCCGCCCGATGGCCTCGCGCGCTTCCTCGGTGCGCTGGCGCAAGGCCGCGTCGGTGACGGCGTCCTGGGCCACCATCGTGCGCACGCGGTCGAGCCAGTGCAGGTAGCCCGGCAACTGGGTCTGGCAGTGCCACGCCAGGTGCTGGTGCAGGCGCTGGTCGAGCCAGGTCTTCTGCTCGCGGTTCATGTCCAGGTAGTCGTTCAGCGACCAGGGCACCAGGACGTCGAGGTTGCGGTAGGCCAGGTCGATGCGGCTGCAGGCTGCCAGGCTCGACAGCACGAGGACGGTCAGCAGCAGCGCGCGCAGGCGGAGCAAGAGATGAGTGAGCATGGGCAACTCCCGGCCAAGGCATGCTCAGGTGTAGACGGGCGCTGGTCGGGACGGTTCCACCACGGTTCGGGCAGTGTCCCCGGTTCGGGTGTAGAATGGCGGCCTTGTCTGGAGGATTTATCGGTTATGGCTCTGCTCGGGCGCTTCAACAGTTTGCAAATCGTGAAACACACGGACTTCGGCCTGTACCTGGACGGTGGCGCCGACGGCGAGATCCTCTTGCCGCGCCGCTACATCCCGAAGGACACCCCGACCGAGGTCGACGACTGGCTGAACGTGTTCATCTACCTCGACAGCGAGGATCAGCTGATCGCCACGACCGAAAAGCCCAGGCTGCAGGTCGGCGGCTTCGCCAGCCTCAAGGTCAAGGACATCAACAACGCCGGCATCTTCCTCGACTGGGGCCTGTCCAAGGACCTGTTGATGCCGTACTCCGAAGAGCAGCGCCCGCTGAAGATCGGCGACTACTGCGTGGTGCATGTCTACCTCGACAAGCGTACCCGGCGCATCACCGCCACGGCGCGGCTGGACCGCTACCTGGACCGCACACCGGCCAACTACACGTCCGGTCAGGCCGTGCGGCTGCTGATCGCCGGCGAGACCCCGATGGGCTTCAAGGCGATCATCGAAGACCGCCACTGGGGCCTGATCCACAAGAACGAGGTGTTCAAGTTCCTGCGCTCGGGCATGCAGGAAAGCGGTTTCATCAAGGAGGTGCGCAGCGACGGCAAGGTGTCGCTGAGCCTGCAGCCGGTCGGTCAGGCGCTGTCCGACGACTTGCAGCAGCAGATCCTGACGCGTCTGGACGAGGCCGGGGGCACGCTCGAGGTGTCCGACAAGAGCGCCCCCGAGGTGATCAGCCGTCTGTTCGGTGTCAGCAAGGGCAACTTCAAGAAAGCCATCGGCGGCTTGTTCAAGCAGGGGCACATCGTCATCCATGACGACCGCATCGAGCGGGCCTGATCAGGCCTGCACGAACGGCGCGAAGTCCAGCTGCTCGCCACCGGGACGGGTGTCGCGCAGCAGGGAGTCGCGGTCGGCGCTCAGCGCCAGGCTGATGGTCGAACGGCGCTTGCCGGCGTTGCGCACTTCCATCTGTTCCTGATGCGCACGGAGGAAATTCACCGGGACTTTCAGGTGTTGCAACGTATCGGTGTCCGGCGTGTGCAACAGCAGGTTGACCCAGTCCGGCTGCCCCTTGCGCAGCAGGGCGACAGGGACTTCGAACCACCACAGCTGGCGCTTGGGGTCGAGGATCGCGAACAGCGTGTTGTCGCGGGTGAGCACCGGGCGCGTCAGCGTTTCGTTGCGACGGGCGATGGCAGAAGGTTTGTCCAGTTTCATGCGGGGTTCCTGCGGCGAAGCGGAAGGGGGCGGAGCGGGTAGGGCGGCCACGTGACGCGGGCGCCGGCCCCGGCGGGGTGCCAGGCGCGCATTGTGCGGCCAGCCACCTCGCCAGACAACCCTGGCCTGCTCAATCGACCCCGACGAAGCCACCGGTCTGATGCTGCCACAGGCGCGCATACAGCCCGCCCTTGGCCAACAGCTCGGCATGGCTGCCGATTTCCACGATCCGGCCCTGTTCCAGTACCACCAGGCGGTCCATCCGCGCGATGGTCGACAGGCGGTGGGCGATGGCGATCACCGTCTTGCCCTGCATCAGCGTTTCGAGGCTTTCCTGAATCGCGGCCTCGACTTCCGAATCCAGCGCCGAGGTGGCTTCGTCCATGATCAGGATCGGGGCATTCTTCAGCAGCACGCGGGCAATCGCGATGCGCTGACGCTGCCCGCCGGACAGCTTCACGCCACGCTCGCCGACATGTGCGTCGAAGCCCATGCGTCCCTCGGCATCGGACAGCAGTGGGATGAACGCGTCGGCCCGTGCGCCACGTACCGCCTCCCATACCTCCTCTTCGCTCGCCTCGGGGCGGCCATAGCGCAGGTTCTCGCGGATCGAGCGGTGCAGCAGCGAGGTGTCCTGGGTGATCATGCCGATCTGCGCGCGCAGGCTGGCCTGGCTGACGTGGGCGATGTCCTGGTCGTCGATCAGGATGCGCCCGCCGTCCAGGTCGTACAGGCGCAGCAGCAGGTTGACCAGGGTCGACTTGCCGGCGCCCGACGGGCCGATCAGGCCGATCTTTTCCCCTGGCCGGATCTGCAGGTCCAGCCCGTCGATCACCTTGTTGCCTTGGCCGTAGTGGAAGGCCACGTGCTCGAAACGCAACCCGCCGTGACGCACCTGCAGCGGTGGCGCATCGGGCCGGTCTGTCACCGTCACCGGCTGGGCGATGGTGCGCAGGCCGTCCTGGACCATGCCGATGTTCTCGAAGATGCCGTTGACCACCCACATGATCCAGCCGGACATGTTGACGATGCGGATCACCAGGCCGGTCGCCAGGGCGATGGCGCCGACGCTGATCAGCGAGCGGCTCCACAGCCACAGCGCCAGGCCGGTGGTGAGCACCACCAGCAGGCCGTTGAGCGTGGTGATGACCACGTCCATGCTGGTGATCACCCGCGAGGCCAGCTGGGTCTTTTCGGTCTGCTCGCGGATCGCCTCGCGCGCGTACTGGCGCTCGTGGTCGGTGTGTGCGAACAGCTTGAGGGTGGTGATGTTGGTGTAGCCATCGACGATGCGCCCCATCAACCGCGAGCGGGCATCGGAGGAGTCCACCGAACGCGCCTTGACCCGTGGCACGAAGTGCATCAACGCAGCGATGTACAAGACGATCCAGGCCAGCAGCGGCAGCATCAGGCGCCAGTCGGCCTCAGCGAACAGCACCAGCGCGCTCATCGCATAGACCAGCACGTGCCACAGCGCGTCCACCGCCTGCACCGCCGAATCACGCAGCGAGTTGCCGGTCTGCATGATGCGCTGGGCGATGCGGCCGGCGAAGTCGTTCTGGAAGAAGTTCAAGCTTTGCTTGAGCACATAGGTGTGGTTCTGCCAGCGGATCAGGCTGGTCATGCCCGGGTTGATGGTCTGGTGCACCAGCAGGTCGTGCAGGCCGAAGAAGATCGGCCGCAACAGCAGCACCACCACCAGCATCCAGGTCAGCTCGCCGGCATGGGCGCTGAAGAAATTGGGGTCAGGGGTGCCCTGGGCCAGGTCGATGATGCGGCTGAGGAAGCTGAACATCGCCACCTCGATCAACGAGGCCACCAGCCCGACCACCAGCAGGGCGACGAAGCTGGGCCAGACCTGGCGCAGGTAATAGAAGTAGAACGGCAATACCTTGCCGGGCGGCGCCTCGGTGGGCGCCTCGCGGAAGATATCGATCAATTGCTCGAAACGGCGATACAGCTTGGACATCTGGGCTCCTGTTCAGCGCGACCGAGGTCGTTCACGTCCGTGTGACATCCCGGTTCAGTCGAGGCGCTTGGCCGACGTGATCAGGATGGGATCCTTGGGTACGTCACGCATGCCTTTCTGCAGGCCTGTGGGGGCGTGGACGATCTGGTCGACCACCTCCATGCCCTTGGTCACCTTGCCGAATACGGCGTAACCCGCATCCCGACCCGGGTCGAGGAAGGCATTGTCAGCGACGTTGATGAAGAACTGGCTGGTGGCCGAGTTCGGGTTGGCAGTACGCGCCATGGCCAGGGTGCCACGGGTGTTGTGCAGCCCGTTGCTGGCCTCGTTGCGGATCGGGTCGCGAGTCGGCTTCTGCTCCATCTGGGTGGTGAAGCCGCCGCCCTGGACCATGAAGCCCGGGATCACGCGGTGGAAGATCGTCTGGTCGTAGAAACCGCTGTCGACGTAGGCCAGGAAGTTCTTGGTGCTGACCGGGGCCTTGACGGCGTCCAGTTCGATTTCGATGGTGCCCAGGCTGGTGGTCAGCTGGACGTGCGGCTGTGCGTCGGAGGCCAGGACCTGGGTGGCGAAGGCGAGTGAGCAGGCGGCCAGGAAAAGGGGTTTCAACATGGGCTCAAGGGTCCTTGAGAGGTGGATACGAAGACTGCGCTTGCCGGACGGACCGGGACAAGCACGACGGTGACGCGGGTAGGGTGCCGCGAAACGCCGGCTGCCGCCAGTCACCCGTGGCGCGGGGTCAGGCTGCCAGGGCGTCAAGCTGTGACGCGATGTAACTGACTCGGCGTGTCCTCACTGTCGGACCCTGTCAGCGGGAAGGCGTTCCGAATGGCAGGTCTGTCACGCCTGCGTGGGCGCCACGAAAGGCTCGTCCAGCGGTGCGGTGTCGAACCGGTGCAGCAGGTCGATGAGAATCTGCGTGGCCGGGCCCAGGGCCTTGTCCTTGCTGGCATACAGGTAGAACAGCGGATGGCGGCTGCCGCCCTGATCCAGCGGTAGCGGCTTGAGCAGGCCGTCGCGCAGTTCGCGTTCGATCATGTGTCGAGGCAGCCAGGCGAACCCCAAGCCACTGCCGACGAAGGTCGCCGCCGTACCGAGGCTGCCCACCGTCCAGCGATGCTCGGCGCCGAGCCAGCCGACGTCACGGGGTTGCGCGCGCCCGGAGTCTCGAATCACCACCTGCAGCTGGCTTTCCAGGTCCTGGAAGGTGAGCTGGCGGGCTTGCCGGTGCAAGGCATGCTGTGGGTGCGCGACCGCCACGAACTCGACGGCGCTCAGTTCAGTGCCCAGGTAGCCCTGCAGGTTGAGGCTGCTGATGGCCAGGTCGGCGATGCCGTCCTTGAGCACCTCTTCGACACCGGACAGCACCTCTTCGCGCAGGCGGACCCGGCAGCCCCGGCTCTGCGGCACGAAGGCCGCCAGGGCCCGTACCAGCCGTGCGCTGGGGTAGGCGGCGTCGACCACCAGGCGCACTTCGGCTTCCCAGCCTTGTTCCATGTGATGGGCCAGGTCCTCGAGCTGACTGGCCTGTTTGACCAGTTGCCGCGAGCGCCGCAGCAGCATGTCACCGGCCTCGGTGAGCACGGCCTTGCGCCCGTCGATGCGCAGCAAGGGGACCCCGAGTTGAGCCTGCATGCGCGCCACCGTGTAGCTGACCGAGGACTGGGAGCGGTGCAAGGCCTCGGCAGCCTGGGCGAATCCGCCGTGATCGACCACGGCCTGTAGGGTTCGCCACTGATCCAGGGTGACGCGAGGCGCTTTCATGCAGAGCTCCTGAAGGCGTTGAAAGAACGGGTTTATCGATAGATTGACCCGAACTTTTGCGCTTTTTTATCGATAGGTCAATCGCTAATCTGCGCCCATCGAATCGGTAACCCTCATTTTCGGAGTCTTCCATGTCCCATGCCTTGATCATCGAAAGCAGCGCCCGCCAGCAGGACTCGGTGTCTCGCCAGCTCACCCGCGATTTCATCGCCCACTGGCAGGCTGCGCACCCTCAGGATGTACCGACGGTGCGTGATCTGGCGGTCACGCCAGTGCCGCACATGGCCATGGATCTGCTGGGCGGCTGGATGAAGCCTGAGGACCAGCACAGCGCCGAAGAGCATCAGGCGCTGGCGCGGTCGAACGAATTGATCGATGAGCTGCTGCAGGCCGATGTGCTGGTGATGGCCGCGCCCATGTACAACTTCGCCATCCCCAGCACCCTGAAGGCCTGGCTGGACCATGTGCTGCGTGCCGGCGTGACCTTCCGGTACACCGCCAACGGCCCGGAAGGCTTGCTCACGGGCAAGCGGGCGATCGTGCTGACGGCGCGTGGCGGGCTGCACGCGGGTGCTGCCAGCGACCATCAGGAACCCTACCTGCGCCAGGTGCTGGGATTCATCGGCATCACAGATGTCGCTTTCGTCCACGCCGAAGGCCTGAACATGGGTGGCGACCATCAGGAGAAAGGCCTGAGCCAGGCCAAGGCGCAGATGGCCGCGCTGGTTTGAGGCTGACCAAGGCCGCAGAGGTGTGAGGGGCAAGCCAACAGGTTCGATACCGTGTTGGCTTCATCGCTGGCAAGCCAGCTCCCACAGGAAGTCGCTCAGGCGCACGCCTCTTGGCAGGCTGCGCTTGTGCGTGTGGGAGCTGGCTTGCCAGCGATGAAGCCCACGCGGTGTCGAGCTTTTCATGCGTGTACTCGAGCCACAGCGAATCGCTGAGCGAGCGGCAAGATCCGCGCCTGGTGGTTTGCAGACAGCTAATACGTCGCCCTCCAACCCATGTCTTCGTCACCCAAACAAACGTGTCAAATTCGGCAAGATCAACAACAGGGTCGTGGCGAACAGGATGAGGCCTGCTTGGCGGACTTTCGAATCTCTGAACATGGCGGACTGCCTTCTTTTTGTTATTCCTGGTAGATCGTGGCTTTCCTTCTCGTACAGTGGGACGTGACAGCACCCCGGCTGTTTCCACGGCCTGTCTTTCTTACAGGGTATATAACCCACTGTTGGGTCAGCGCGATGATCGCTTGAGAACGCTTTGTTCTAACCTTATGGCAACTTATACGCGAACAGCAGGGCATGTTCGCTGAACGCGCTGGCATACCTGCACTAGACACGGGTGATCCCCGAACATGCGAGCGACCCGACGAACGCCACTGGTCAGCTGGCTCCCCCTTGCTTGTACGCGGCTTTCGCGGCACGCTCTACGGGCCCATCCACCCCATGTCGTTCAGGATTAACCCTATGTCGCTACGCCTCTGCATCCTGGAAACCGATGTCCTGCGGCCTGAGTTGATTGCGCAGTACGAAGGCTACGGAAAGATGTTCGAACAGCTGTTCGCGCGCCAGCCGATCGCCGCCGAGTTTCAGGTGTACAACGTGAT
Source organism: Pseudomonas entomophila (assembly GCF_013523125.1). Taxonomy (GTDB): domain Bacteria; phylum Pseudomonadota; class Gammaproteobacteria; order Pseudomonadales; family Pseudomonadaceae; genus Aquipseudomonas; species Aquipseudomonas entomophila_B. Next base: position 7,802 of record NZ_JAAMQJ010000050.1, read on the forward strand.
GAACGGGCACTACCCGGACGATGATGCGGCGTTCGACGCCTACCTGGTGACCGGCAGCAAGGCCGACTCGTTCGGCGACGACCCCTGGATCCAGACGCTCAAGGCCTACCTGCTGACACTGTACGTGCGGGGCGAAAAACTGCTGGGGGTGTGCTTCGGCCATCAGTTGCTGGCGCTGGTCCTGGGCGGGCAGGCCGAACGCGCGCCGCAAGGGTGGGGCGTCGGGGTACACCGCTACACGCTGGAGGCGCACGCACCGGGGATGGATGAAGCAGTGTCGGAACTGACCCTGCTCATCAGTCACCAGGATCAGGTCACCCGTCTGCCCGAAGGCGCGCAGGTCATCGCCTCCAGTGACTTCTGCCCGTATGCGGCCTACCACATCGGTGATCAGGTGCTGTGTTTCCAGGGGCATCCCGAGTTCGTGCACGACTACTCGAAAGCCTTGCTCGAAGCGCGCCAGCAGCATTTCGACGAAGCGGTCTACGAAAAAGCCATGGCCAGCCTGGCCGAGGCTCATCAGGGCGATCTGGTGGGGTTGTGGATGTTGCGCTTCATCGGCCAGCCGTCTGCCGAGGCGTGCCAGGCAACGCGCTAGGCAGCAGACACACAGCGGCCCCGGCGCCAGCACCCCGATGAAACCTTCATCCGGGATGCTGGCGCCGGGGCCGTCTGGTCTTACAGCTGGGCCTGGCCGGTACGCTCGTACCAGCCGCCACCCAAGGCCTTGTACAGGTTGACCTCACTGGTCAGCTGGGTCAGGCGGTCGGTGATCAGCGACTGCTCGGCGCTGAACAGGTTGCGCTGGGCGTCGAGGAAGGTCAGGTTGCTGTCGATCCCGATCCGGTAGCGCCGCTCGGCCAGGCGGTAGTAGTCCTGGTTCGCAGCGACCAGGTCACGCTGCGCCTGGACCTGATCCTGGAAGGTCTTGCGCGCCGCCAGGCCATCGGACACTTCCTGGAACGCGGTCTGGATGGTCTTCTCGTAGCGGGCCACGTTGATGTCCTTCTGGATCTTGGCGTAGTCCAGGCTGGCCTTGAGGCTACCGGCGGTGAAGATCGGCAGGTTGATCTGCGGCTGGAACAGCCAGGTCCCCGAGCCGCCCTTGAACAGCCCATCGGCGTCGGCACTCAAGGTACCGGCGTTGGCGGTCAGGCTGATGCTCGGGAAGAACGCTGCACGAGCTGCGCCGATGTTGGCGTTGGCGGCCTTGAGCAGGTACTCCGCTTCCTGGATGTCCGGGCGCCGTTGCAGCACGTCCGACGGCAGGCCGGCCGGGACGTCGGCCAGCTTGGTGTCGTCCAGCTTCGGCGGCTCGGGCAGGTCATCCGGCAACCCGGTGCCGAGCAGGACGGTCAGGCTATTGATGTCCTGGGCGACCAGGCGCTGGTACTGGGCCAGCTTGACCTTGGCGGTCTCCACCGAGGTCCGAGCCTGGCTCAGGTCCAGCGCCGACGAGACGCCCACCTCGGTGCTGCGACGAGTCAGCGAATAGCTCTGCTCGAACGCCTTGAGGGTGTCCTGGGTCAGCTTGAGCAGCTCACGGTCGGCCTGCCAGGTGTAGTAGGCGTTGGCCACGCTGGCGACCAGGCTGATCTGCGTCGAGCGCCGTGCCTCTTCGCTGGACAGGTAGGTCTGCAGCGCCTGCTCGGACAGGCTGCGTACCCGACCGAACAAGTCCAGCTCGTAGGCGCTGATGCCCAAGGTGGCCGAATACTGACTGGTAATGCCTGAACGGCCGGTCTGCGACAGATCGCCTGAGACACGCTGGCGCGAGCCGGTGGCATTGGCCGAGACGGTCGGCAGCAGGTCGGCACGCTGGATGCGGTACTGCGCGCGGTAGGCCTCGGTGTTCAAGGCCGCGACCCGCAGGTCGCGGTTGTTCACCAGGGCGGTCTGGATCAGCTGTTGCAGCGCGGGGTCGCGGAACACCTGGCGCCAGCCTTGCTCGGCGGCCGCCACCTCGGCCGACTCGGCCGGGGAGTACTGCGGACCCTGCGGCCATTGCGCCGGCACCGGCGCCTCCGGCGTCTGGTAGTCGGGAATCAGCGAGCAGCCGCCGAGGATCAGGGCGGTGACCGCCAGGGACAACAAAGACTTGGTCATTGCCCAGCCTCATTACGTGAAGTTTCAGGGGTGTCGGGGTGTTTGGGCGTCTTGCTGCCGAACAGCGACGACACGGCGACGAAGAACAGCGGGACCCAGAAGATCGCCAGGACGGTTGCACTGATCATGCCGCCGATCACGCCCGTACCGATCGCGTGCTGGCTGCCGGAGCCGGCGCCGCTGGCGATGGTCAACGGTACCACGCCGAGGATGAACGCCAGAGACGTCATGATGATCGGGCGCAGTCGCATGCGGCAGGCCTCGATGGTCGCGTCGTACAGGCTCTTGCCTTGCTCGTGCAGTTCCTTGGCGAACTCGACGATCAGGATCGCGTTCTTCGCCGCCAGGCCGATGGTGGTCAGCAGGCCGACCAGGAAGTACACGTCGTTGGACAGGCCACGCAGGCTGGTGGCGATCAGTGCCCCGATGATGCCCAGCGGCACGACCAGGACCACGGCGATCGGGATCGACCAGCTTTCGTACAACGCGGCCAGGCAGAGGAACACGAACAGCAGCGACAGGGCGAACAGCGCCGGCATCTGCGAGCCGGACAGCTTTTCCTCGTAGGACATGCCCGTCCAGGCGAAGCCGATGCCGTCCGGCAGTTCGCCGGCGATGCGCTCGACCTCGGCCATGGCGTCACCGGTGCTGTAGCCTGGGGCCGGGGCACCCAGGATCTCGACCGCTTCGACGCCGTTGTAACGGGACAGCTTGGGCGAACCGTAGGTCCACTCGCCACGGGCGAACGAGGAGAACGGCACCATCTCGCCTGCGCCGTTGCGCACGTACCACTTCTGCAGGTCTTCCGGGCTCATGCGCGCATTGGCCTGCCCCTGGATGTAGACCTTCTTCACCCGACCGCGGTCGATGAAATCGTTGACGTAGCTGCCGCCCAGCGCGATCGACAGGGTGTTGTTGATGTCGGCGATGGTCACGCCCAAAGCACTGGCCCGCTCGTCATCGACGATCAACTGGTACTGCGGCTCGTCGTTCAGGCCGTTGGGGCGTACGCCCGCGAGGATCTTGCTCTGGGACGCCTTGGCCAGGAATTGGCCGCGCGCTTCCATGAGTTTCTCGTGGCCCAGCCCGGCGCGGTCCTGCAGGAACACGTCGAAGCCGGTGGCGTTACCCAGCTCCAGCACCGCAGGTGGGGCGAAGGCGAACACCATCGCGTCGCGGAAGCTGAAGAAGTGCTGCTGGGCCCGCTCGGCCAGGCCGAACACGCTGTTCTCGGCCGAACGCTCTTCCCATGGCTTGAGCATGATGAACGCCATGCCCGAACTCTGGCCACGGCCGGCGAAGTTGAAGCCGGTCACGGTGAACACCGACGACACGGTATCGGATTCGTCGCGCAGCAGGTATTCACGCATCTGGTCGACCACCGACTGGGTGCGCTCGGCGCTCGAGCCGGCCGGGGTCTGCACCTGGGCGAACAGGACGCCTTGGTCTTCTTCCGGCAGGAAGGCGGTGGGGATGCGGGTGAACAGCCAGATCATGCCCACCACGATCAACGCATAGGCCAGCAGGAACGGCGCCTTGTGCCGCAGGATACCGCCGACGCTGCGTTCGTAGCCGTTGACGCTGCGGTCGAACTGGCGGTTGAACCAGCCAAAGAAGCCGCCCTTGGCTTCGTGGTGCTGGCCCTTTTTCAGCGGCTTGAGCAGGGTGGCGCACAAGGCCGGGGTGAAGACCAGCGCCACCAGCACCGACAGACCCATCGCCGAGACGATGGTGATCGAGAACTGGCGGTAGATCACCCCGGTGGAACCGCCGAAGAAGGCCATCGGCAACAGGACCGCCGACAGTACCAGTGCGATACCGACCAGGGCGCCCTGGATCTGCCCCATGGAGCGCTTGGTCGCCTCCTTGGGCGGCAGGCCTTCCTCGGACATCACCCGCTCGACGTTCTCCACCACCACGATGGCATCGTCCACCAACAGGCCGATGGCCAGGATCATGGCGAACATGGTCAGGGTGTTGATGTTGAAACCGGCCGCCGCCAGAATGCCGAAGGTGCCCAGCAGGACCACCGGCACGGTCATGGTGGTGATGATGGTGGCACGGAAGTTCTGCAGGAACAGGTACATCACCAGGAACACCAGCACCACGGCCTCGATCAGCGTGTGGATCACGCCGCTGATCGATTCGGTAACCACGGGCGTGGTGTCGTACGGGAACACGGCCTTGACGCCCGCCGGGAAGAACGGCTCCAGGTCGGCGATGGTCTGGCGCAGCGCCTTGGCGGTTTCCAGGGCGTTGGCGCCGGTGGCCAGCTTGACCGCCAGGCCCGAGGCCGGCTTGCCGTTGAACTGTGCACTGACCGCGTAGTTCTCGCCGCCCAGGCCCACCTCGGCGACATCACCCAGACGGACCTGGGCACCGTCGCGATTGACCTTGAGCAGGATGTTCCTGAACTGCTCGGCGGTCTGCAGACGGGTCTTGCCGATGATGGTGGCGTTGAGCTGGGTGCCCGGCACGGCCGGCAGGCCGCCCAACTGACCGGAGGAGACCTGGACGTTCTGTGCGGTGATCGCCGTGCGCACGTCGACCGGGGTCAGCTGGTACTTGTTCAGCTTGGCCGGGTCGAGCCAGATGCGCATGGCGTACTGGGCACCGAAGACCTGGAAGTCACCGACCCCGGAGGTCCGCGAGATCGGGTCCTGCATGTTCGAGACGATGTAGTTGGCCAAGTCTTCCTTGGTCAGGCTGCCGTCCTCGGACACCAGGCCGATCACCATCAGGAAGTTCTTGACCGCCTTGGTCACGCGGATCCCCTGTTGCTGCACTTCTTGCGGCAGCAGTGGGGTCGCCAGGTTTAGCTTGTTCTGCACCTGGACCTGGGCGATGTCCGGGTCGGTACCCTGCTCGAACGTGGCGGTGATGGTCATGCTGCCGTCGGAGTTGCTCTCCGATTGCACGTACCGCAGGTTGTCGATGCCGTTGAGCTGCTGCTCGATGACCTGCACCACGGTGTCCTGCACGGTCTGCGCCGAGGCGCCCGGGTAGGTCACGGAAATGGCGATGGCCGGTGGCGCGATGCTGGGGTACTGGCTGATCGGCAGCTTGAGGATCGACAGGGCGCCGACCAGCATGATCACCAGTGCGATCACCCAGGCGAAGATCGGGCGATCAATGAAGAACTTGGACATGACTTACTCCCCTTTGCCGCCCGCGTCGGCGGCGCCGGCCTGGCCTTGCTCGCCCGGTTGCTTGACGTTGCTGGCTTCGCTGACCTTGACCTCGGCCCCAGGACGCACGTACTGCAAGCCCTCGGTGATCAGGCGATCGCCCGGCTTGAGACCATCCTCGATCAGCCAGTCGTTGCCCAGCGTGCGGCTGGCCTTGAGCGAGCGCTGCTCGACCTTGTTGTCCTGGTTGACCACCATCGCGGTCGCCTGGCCCTTGATGTCGCGGGTCACGCCTTGCTGCGGCGCCAGGATGGCGTTCTGGTTGACGCCCGCGCTCAGGCGCGCATGGACGAACATGCCCGGCAACAGAGTGTGGTCCGGGTTGGGGAACAGCGCGCGCAGGGTCACCGAACCGGTGGTCTCGTCGACCGACACCTCGGAGAACTCCAGACGGCCTTCCTGTGCGTAGACGGTACCGTCTTCCAGGACCAGCTGGACCTTGGCGGCGTTGTCGCCAGCGCGTTGCAACTGACCGTTCTCCAGGTCGCGGCGCAGCTTGAGCAGCTCGGCCGAGGACTGGGTGACGTCGACATAGATCGGGTCGAGCTGCTGGATGGTGGCCATGGCGTTGGTCTGCGCGTTGCTCACCAGCGCGCCTTCGGTGTAGGCCGAGCGCCCGATGCGACCGCTGATCGGCGCCAGCACCTTGGTGTAGCGCAGGTTGATCTGGGCATTCTTGAGCGTGGCCTCGGCCTGCAGCTGCTTGGCGCGCGCATCGTCGTATTCCTGCCGGCTCACGGCCTGCTCGTCGATCAGCTGCTTGTAGCGACCGGCCAGTGAGCGGGTGGCCTGAACATCGGCCTGGGCATTGGCAAGGGTAGCTTCATAGACCGCGGGGTCGATCTGATAGAGCTGCTGCCCGGCCTTGACGTCGCTGCCTTCCTTGAACAGGCGCTTGAGAATGATGCCGTTGACCTGAGGACGGACTTCGGCGACCCGGTAGGCACTGGTACGGCCCGGCAGCTCGGATGTCAGGGTGAAGGGTTGCGCTTTCAGGGTGACGACGCCGACTTGAGGGGCCTGCGCGGGGGGCGCGGCCTCTTCTTTTTTCTGACAACCACCCAGCAGGGTGGCCAGGGCGACGGCGGAAACCAGAGCGGAAACGGCTGGCTTGAGTTGCATGACAGTCCTCGGGTCGCAAGAGCAGGGGGACGCTCAGAAGTGATGAAGTGTGCTGTTGGCAATCGGGCGACCCGGCAAGTACCGCTGGGTCAGCAGCGGTATCACCGAGTGGATAAATAGCTTGCTAATGAATATACTTACATTCATGGTTGTTTGTAAACAGCGCTGGTGCGGCCATTTGCCCGCCTCAGCCGTGATAAACGAGACCGGATGCCGCCTTTCGGGACGAGCCCGGCACGATCGCCCCGCGCTTGCCCAGCGTAGGGGCGCTGATGAGGTTGTACTGCCATGGTTCGTCGTACCAAAGAGGAAGCCCAGGAAACTCGAAACCAGATCCTCGAAGCCGCGGAAAAGGCTTTCTACAACCGCGGCGTCGCCCGCACCACGCTGGCGGAGATCGCCGAGCTGGCGGGCGTGACCCGAGGTGCCATCTATTGGCATTTCGACAACAAGGCCGAACTGATCGAAGCGCTGCTCGAAAGCCTGCGCGAGACACTCGACCCGCTGGCCCGCGCCAGCGAAAGCGAAGACGAACTCGACCCCCTCGGCTGCACGCGGCAACTGCTGGTACGCCTGTTCCGGGAGCTGGTGCAGGATTCGCGCACGCGGCGAATCCACGAGATCCTGCATTACAAGTGCGAATTCACCGACGACATGTGCGAGATTCGTCAGCAGCGGCAGAGTTCGATCGTCGAATGCCATGAGAGTATCTCGTTAGCCGTCACCAATGCCGTACGCCGTGGCCAATTGCCGGATGCCCTGGACACTGACCGCGCCGCGCTCGCGCTGTTCGCTTACATCGACGGGCTGGTCAAGCGCTGGCTGCTGCTGCCGGGCAGCTTCGACCTGCTGGGCGATGCCGAAAAATGGGCCGACACGGGGTTGGACATGTTGCGCTGGAGCCCGGCCCTGCGCAAATGACCTTTTGTGAAGGTGTGTGAAGAAGTGTTTCCCCTGCGGCTAACCACGCCCGCGCAGCGGTCGATCCGGTAGCGCCAGTGCCGCGAGCGTCCCCAGCAGCGAGACGACGGCGCTGCCGATCAGCAGGTGGCGGAACACCCTCGACAGCCCGATGGTCGCTTCGTGACCCTGCGCCTGCAGGCTGCCCAGCAGCAGATTGCCGCCTTCGACCCGCCCCAGGCCGGCCTGCAGCATCAGCGCCAGCAGCGCGCTGGACATGCAGGCCATCCCCACGGCGCCGCCCAGGGACCGGAACAGGTTGGTGGTGCTGGTGACCACGCCCATGTCCTGCTGTGCCACCGTGCTCTGGGCGCCGACCAGTGAGGTGGGAAACTGCAGGCCGCAGGCGATGCCGATCAGCAGCAGGCACAGTGCACTGGGCAGACCGGCCTGAACGGGGGTGAAGGCCAGGCCCAGGATCGCCACTGGCATCAATAGCGCGCCGGTCAGGATCTGTGGCTTGTAACGGCCGGTCCTGGACGTCAGACGCCCACCACTGAACGCCCCGATGGGCAGGCCCATCGCCAGCGGCAGCAGGTGCAACGCGGCGCTGTCGGCGCCCGCGCCGGTGACGCTCTGTATCCGCAGCGGTTCGAGCATGGTCAGGGAGATCGACTGGAAGCTGGCGAAGAACAGCGTGGTCCAGCACAGCACCGCCACCGGGTTGCCGAACAGGTGCAGCGGCATCAGCGGCTGCGCGGTACGACGCTCGTGGGCGACGAACGCGAGCAGGCCGACCAGCGCGGCAGTGGCCAGGCCGACTACGGCCGAGCTGGTCCAGGGATGGCCCTGGCCGACCCAGGTGATGCTCAGCAGCAGGCTGCCCAGGCCCAGCGTCAGCAGGACGGCGCCCGCATAATCCACCCGTGCATCGGGGCGCGTTCGGCCCGACGTGCCCAGCGCACGTTGCAGCGCCCACCAGGCGCACACACCCAGAGGCAGGTTGACCCAGAATACCCAGTGCCATGACAGGTACTCGGTCAGGCCACCCCCCAGGACCGGGCCTGCCACGCTGGCCACGGCATACATGCCACTGAAATAGCCCTGGTAGCGGCCCCGTTCACGCGGCGGCACGAGGTCGCCGACGATCGCCTGACTGACCGAGATCATCCCGCCCGCACCCAGCCCTTGCAGGACCCGCGCGGCGATCAGTTGCGGCATGTCCTGGGCCAGGGCGCAGGCCACTGACGCCAGGGTGAAGACGGCCGTGCCGGTCAGGATCATCCGCCTGCGCCCATACAGGTCGCCCAGCTTGCCGTAGAGAGGGACGGCGATGGTCATGGCGACCATGTAGCCGGAAACCACCCAGGCCAGCAGTCCGACATCGCCGAATTGGGCGGAAATGGCGGGCAACGACACCGCGACGATGGTCTGGTCGAGGGCACCCAGCAAGGTCGCCAGCATCAAGGCGATCAGTGTTCCACGAGGGATGTCTGGTGTGAATGAGGCAGTCATGAGTCGGGCCTGGGTGAAGAACAAGGCATCGCAGGTCAAGCCTGGACGGCCAGGATAGCGTACCTGATTTGATAGCTAACTATGTAATTCCGGCATCCCCTATGCCGGATCTGCATAGGTGCTTTCATTTTGGTATGCCACCTGGCGTGGTAAGGTGAGCACGCTACACAGGCCGAATCACGGGGCTTTGCACCACGTTGGTGCGTCATCAGGTCGCCTGATCTTTCGCTGCTGTAACCCAAACCGTCTATTCCTCTGCCACCCTGTTCGGCATGGCTGCCTGATGGCGTCGGCGAGAAAAAGCCAGGTGGACCTCACGCCGAGGTCGGTCGTCAGCCCGTTCCCCTTCACTGTTATTGCGGAGTGACCATGCCCAAGGCCTCACATCACGATTTGCGTACCGACTTCCGCGCCTTGCTCGCCTCGGGCACGTGCTACCACACCGCCTCAGTCTTCGATCCGATGTCGGCACGTATCGCCGCCGACCTGGGCTTCGAGGTCGGCATCCTGGGCGGTTCGGTGGCGTCTCTGCAAGTGCTGGCCGCGCCGGACTTCGCATTGATCACCTTGAGCGAGTTCGTCGAGCAGGCCACACGCATTGGCCGGGTCGCTCAATTGCCAGTGCTGGCCGATGCCGACCACGGCTACGGCAACGCCCTCAACGTCATGCGTACGGTGGTCGAGCTAGAGCGCGCAGGCGTCGCCGCCCTGACCCTGGAAGATACCCTGCTGCCGGCCCAGTTCGGCCGCAAGTCGACCGACCTGATCTCGGTCGAAGAGGGCGTTGGCAAGATCCGCGCAGCGCTCGAAGCGCGCGTCGACCCGGCCTTGTCGATCATTGCCCGGACCAATGCCGGGGTGCTGCCTCTCGAGCAGGTCATCGCCCGTACACGCGCCTATCAGGAAGCCGGTGCCGACGGTATCTGCATGGTCGGCGTGAAGGACTTCGACCAGCTCGAAGTCATTGCCGAGCACCTGAGCGTGCCGCTGATGCTGGTCACCTATGGCAACCCCAAGCTCATCGACGACGAACGCCTGGCCAGCCTCGGCGTGCGCATCGTGGTCGACGGGCACGCGGCGTACTTCGCCGCGATCAAGGCGACCTACGACTGCCTGCGTCAGCAACGTGGCCGTCAGACCCAGACCGAAAGCCTCAGCGCCACCGAGCTGTCGCACACCTACACCCAGCCCGAGGACTACATCCGTTGGGCCAAGGAGTACATGAGCGTCGAGGAGTGACCACGCGTCGCGACGTTTCCAGTATGGTTCGTTCGTCTTGATCAGGAGGCTCTCATGGCCCGCAAAGTGTTCCCCGGCTTTGAAGCCGTGTCGGCCATGGTGCCGACCGAAGGCGGTTATCACGCCGCTATCGCCGTGAAGGCCGCCCACGGTCCGGGTGCCCCTCGTTTCCACAAGGTCCTGGACGCGCAGGTCTTTCCACGGGCCGATGCGGCGGACGAAGCCGCCGCCCAGGTGCTGGAGCGGTTGACGGGGGTGGATGAGGAAGGCGGGCTGGTATGGGAGCAGGGCGCGTAGTCGTGTCTCCTCACGCCCTCCTGGCCCGCCGTCCTACACCTCGGGCCGGCGCATCTTGAACAGCTCGCCCAGCTCGAAGTAGTCCGCCGGGCCGCCGCCGCGCAAAATCGGCTGCGCTGCCGCCGTGTCGTAGATCCCGTCCTTGAGCAGGTGTTCGGCGATGTGCACCGCCACCACCTCGCCCAGGATCAGCCAGCTGGGCACCGGCACCTGGTCGGCACGCGTGAGCTGGACGATCTGACTCACCTTGCACTCGAAGGCCACCGGGCTTTCGCCCACTCGCGGTACGCCTACCAGCCGTGACGGGATTGCCGTCAACCCACTCAACTCGAACTCGTCGACCTCTGCCGCGACTGCCGCGCAGCTCTGGTTCATGGCCTCGGCCAAGGGCCGCGTCGCCAGGTTCCAGACGAACTCGCCGGTCTGCTCGATGTTGTTGAGGCTGTCCTTGCGCCCGACACTGCAAAAGCCAATGATCGGCGGCACGTAATTGAAGGCGTTGAAGAAACTGTACGGCGCCAGGTTCAGGCGGCCTTCACGGTCGTGGGAGGAAATCCAGCCGATCGGGCGTGGGCCGACGATGGCGTTGAAAGGGTCGTGGGGCAGGCCGTGGCCCTGGGCGGTTTCGTAGAAGTACATAGGCGCTGGGCCAGGTGGCCCTTCCTCTCGGTGGACGGGCGCCTAGTGTGCCAAGCCTTCGTCGATCTGCAAATGCAAAGGGGGCACCGCGTGGCGCCCCCTTCGTGCTTCACACGCGGCGCAAGGTCAGTCGGTGTTGATGCGCGAATGCGTGCGGGTGTCCTTCATGGTGGCGTAGACCAGCAGGGAACAGGCGATGCAGCCGGTCACGTACCAGTAGAAGCCGCTTTCCATGCCGATGCTCTTGAACCACAGCGCCACGTACTCGGCGGTACCGCCGAAGATCGACACGGTCAGCGCATAGGGCAGGCCCACACCCAGTGCGCGGATCTCGGTTGGGAACAGTTCGGCCTTGACCACCGCGTTGATCGAGGTGTAGCCGCTGACGATGATCAGCGCCGCCATGATCAGGAAGAACGCGCCCCACCAGGTCTGGATGGTGTGCAGGGTGCTGAGGATCGGTACGGTGAACAGCGTGCCCAGAACGCCGAAGGCGATCAGGATCGGGCGCCGTCCGATGCGGTCCGACAGTCCGCCGATCAGCGGTTGCAGGCACATGAACAGGAACAGCGTGGCCGCCGAGATGGTGGTCGAGTCGCTGATGCTCATGCCCACCGTGTTCACCAGGTACTTCTGCATGTAGGTGGTGTAGGTGTAGAACGCCAAGGTCCCGCCCATGGTCAGGCCGACCACGGTCAGCAGTTCCTTGGGATGACGCAGCAGCGTGCGCATCAGGCTTTCGTCGGACGCCTTCTTCTTGGTGAAGGACGTGGTCTCTTCCATGCCGCGGCGCAGGTACAGCGCGACCACTGCGCACAGCGCACCGATCACGAACGGCACGCGCCAGCCCCAGGCGTAGAGCTGTTCGGTAGTCAGGGTCTGTTGCAGGACGATCAGCACCGCCAGGGCGATGAGTTGCCCGGAGATCAGGGTCACGTACTGGAAGCTGGAGAAGAAGCCGCGACGCTCCTTGGTGGCCATTTCGCTCAGGTAGGTCGCCGAGGTGCCGTATTCGCCACCGACCGACAGCCCCTGCAGCAGACGCGCCACGACCAGCAGGATCGGCGCGGCCACGCCGATGGTTTCGTAACCCGGGGTCAGGGCGATCACCAGGGAGCCGGCGCACATCAGCAGCACCGACGCCATCAGCGCAGCCTTGCGCCCCTTGCGGTCGGCGTACAGGCCCATCAGCCAGCCACCGATCGGACGCATCAAAAAGCCCACGGCGAAGATCGCGGCGGTATTGAGCAGTTGCGCGGTCGTGTCGCCGGCCGGGAAGAAGGCCTTGGCGAAGTACAGCGAAAACGCGGCGTAGACGTACCAGTCGTACCATTCGACCATGTTGCCGATCGAGCCGCTGAAGATCGACTTGAGCCGTGAGGCGGTGGTCTTGGGCGCAGCAGGCGAGATGCCTTCGCTGCGCGGCAGGGAAGTGGTGTTATCCATCAGGGATGACCTTCTCTTTGTTTTTGTGGGGTGCGCCGCCATGCGGTGACTGCCCGGGCCATTGCAGAAGGTGTGCCAAGGCGTGAAAGCGTGGCATTCATGCAGGCTTTGTCGCCTTTGTGCAGGTGCCCGCCCGCTGCTCCTTCACTCAGAGCCACACCTTGATGAGACCCGTTGCCACGGGCCTGTGGGAGCGGGCTTGCCCGCGATTGCAGGCGGTGACGGCCCTGGCGATAGCGCGGGCAAGCCCGCTCCCACAAGGAGGTCGCGTCAATCTGCCAGACCAGCAAATTTCCGCCGATCTGCCTGTTGTCATCGGCAAAAATCCGCCTATTCGCGCGCGAGAAACGCTTCCCGAACCAGCCCATGACGCTGCATCTTCTCGTTGAGCGTACGCCGCGGCAGGTTCAGGTGCTCCATCACCGCCTTGATCTCGCCCCGGTGCTGGCGCAGGGCCGCGCGCAGGCACTGCGCCTCGAACGCTTCCATCTGCGCCTGCAGCGACCCTGCACCAGTCGGCGCCTCGAGAGCGGGCGCTTCCAGGCCCAGTGCATGGCGTTCGGCGGCATTGGCCAGCTCGCGCACGTTGCCCGGCCAGTCGTGACCCAGCAGCCGGGCCAGCTGCCCGTCCGACAACGGCGGCACCGAACGGCCGAGGCGTTGCGCCGCCGCATGGGCGAAGTGCTCGAACAGCAGCAGGATGTCTTCGCGGCGCTCGCGCAGCGGTTTGAGGCGCAGCTCGGCCACGTTCAGGCGATAGGCCAGGTCCTCGCGGAAATGGCCAGCGCGGGCCGCCTCCAGCAGGTCCGGCTTGGTCGCGGCGATGATCCGCAAGTCCACCCGGATGCTGCGGTTGGCGCCCAGCCGCTCCAGGGTCTGCTCCTGGATCACCCGCAGCAGCTTGGCCTGTTGCGCCAGCGGCATGCTCTCGATCTCGTCGAGGAACACCGTGCCGCCGTCGGCATACTCCAGCTTGCCGATGCGCTTGCCCTGGGCACCGGTGAAGGCGCCGCTCTCGTGCCCGAACAGCTCGGCCTCGAACAGCGCTTCGGGGATCGCCGCGCAATTGAGCGCGACGAACGGCTTGCCGGCCCGGGGGCCGCATTCGTGCAGGCAGCGCGCGACGCGTTCCTTGCCACTGCCGGTCTCGCCACGGATCAGCACGTTGACGGGCAGCGCCGCCAGGTCCAGCACCTGCTGACGCAGGTGACGCATGCCCGGCGACATGCCGAGCAGGCTAGTCTCCAGGCGCGTGCGCAGGTCGGCCTGCTCGTGCAGGCGGCGGTTCTCCAGCACCAGCCGGCGCTTGTCCAGGGCGCGTCGGAGGCTGCCGAGCAGATGCTGCGGGCTGAAGGGTTTTTCCAGAAAGTCGTAGGCGCCCTTGCGCATGGCTTCCACCGCCATCGGCACGTCACCGTGCCCGGTCAGCAGGATGACCGGCAAATCGGCGTCGAGCCCCTGCAAGCGTTCGAGCACCTGCAGGCCATCGAGCCCTGGCAGGCGCACATCGCTGATCACCACGCCGGGAAAATGCGCCGGCAAGGTCTCCAGGCACGGCTCGGCGCGGGCGAACAGTTGGACCTGGAAACCGGCCAGCTCGAGCCATTGCTCGATGGCGGTGCGAATACTGAGTTCATCGTCGATGACGATCACCGAGTTCAACATGCAGGCTCCAGGTCACGTGGCAGAAGAAGGCTGAAACGGGCGCCGCCCGGCACGTTGTCGACGCTCAGCCGGCCATCGGCCTCGGCCACGATGCCGTAGGAGATCGCCAGGCCCAGGCCCAGTCCCTCGCCGACCGGCTTGGTGGTGAAGAAAGGGTCGAAAACGTTCGGCAGGTGGGCCGGATCGATACCGCCGCCGGAATCCTGCACGCTCAGGCACCAGGTGGCCTCCTGCGCGTCGATGCGGATCTCCAGGCGCCTGTAGGGCTTGTCGGCCATGGCGTCCAGGGCATTGTGCAGCAGGTTGATCAGCACCTGCTCCAGACGGATCGCATCGCCCCGGACCCAGGCCGGACGCGCCAGGTACAGCGCCAGCTCGACGCCCTCGTCACGCAGGCGCGTGGTCAGCAGGTGCAGCGCCTGGTCGACCACCTCGGCCAGGTCCAGGCGCTCGCGCAGGCCGCCGGGGCTGTTGCGGGCGAAGGTCTTGAGGTGGTGGGTCAAGGCGCTCATGCGCGTCAGCATCTGTTCGAGTGGCTCCAGCGCCTGGCGCGCATCGGCGTGTCGACCATGGTCGAGCAGCAGGCGCACGGTCTCCAGCTGCATGCGCTGAGTGGTCAGCGGCTGGTTGATCTCGTGGGCCAGCGCTGCCGACATCTGCCCTAGCGCCGCCAGCTTGGTCGACTGCACCAGACCCTCCTGGGCCAGACGCAGTTGCCGGGTGCGTTCTTCGACCTGCCGCTCCAGCGCTTCGCGGCTGCGCACCCGCAGGCGTGCCAGACGCAGACGCTGATTCACGAATAGAGCGGCGAACACCAGGCTCAACCACGCCAATGCGCCCGTCAGCGCCGCATTGACGCCTTCCTTGCCGACCTGGGGGGTACGCAGCAAGTGCA
Organism: Pseudomonas entomophila; assembly: GCF_013523125.1. Taxonomy (GTDB): domain Bacteria; phylum Pseudomonadota; class Gammaproteobacteria; order Pseudomonadales; family Pseudomonadaceae; genus Aquipseudomonas; species Aquipseudomonas entomophila_B. The sequence goes on from NZ_JAAMQJ010000050.1 coordinate 22,814, forward strand.
AGGTCCAGCCATCGTCAGGCAGCGACAGGCTTTCCCACAGGTAGTCTGCCGCGCCGTTGGGGCCGTCGACACGACTCAGGCGGCTGTTGTCCTGGAACTGCATGCGCACCTGATGCTGCAGGGGCGTCAGCGGCTGCTTGTCGTACTGTCGCGTGAGGGCGATGTTGGCACGGTCCTCATGCGTCAGCGGCTGCAGCTCACGGTAGCGCCAGCCGGGCTGATTGGCGATGAAGGTAATGCCGCGCGCATCGCTGACCAGCAGGATGTCGTTGCCCTGGCGCCATTCTCGCTCCAGCTCGGGAAACTCCAGCTTGACCACCATGGCCCCCAGGAAGCGTCCGCGCGCATCGTTGACTGCGCTGGACAGGAAGTACCCCGGCACGCCACTGGTCACGCCGACGGCATAGAAGCGCCCGCTGCCGTGGCTGATGGTCTGCTGGAAATACGGGCGAAAGCCGTAGTTGGAGCCGACGTAGCTGGTCGGTAGGCGCCAGTTGCTGGCCGCGACTGCCAGTCCGTGGCGGTCGAGCAGTTCCAGGGTGGAGGAGGCCGCCGCGCCATTGATGCGTTCGAGCTTGCGGTTGAGCCGGTCCTGCGTCTGCGCGTCCACCGGCCCCTGGAGGGCCTGGACCAGCTCCGGGTCGAGCGCCAGCACCGCCGGCAAGGCCCGGTAGCGCTCGATCAGGGTGTGCAAGGCGTTGGCGTACACGTGCAATTGTTCGCTGGCGCGTCGCGCATCGGCTTCCAGGGCCTGGCGCTCGGCCCGTTGCAGGGCCCAGCTGGCGCACAGGACGGCGCCGGCCAGCACCACCAGGATGATCACCATCAGGCGCAACGAACGCATCAAGGAGGGCATGGACGGTCCTCAGGGTTCAACGGTTCGGCGAGCCCGGCGAGGCCGGGCCACCAGGGTCACAGCAACTCGAAGCGTGCGGCGTTCACCGTCCGTGAGTCCAGCCCGACCTGCACCTCGAACAGGCCCGGTTCGGCCACATGCTGCAGGCGACCGTCGTAGAACTTCAGGTCGTCCGCATCGAGGGTGAACGTCAATGCCCGCGACTCGCCGACCTTGAGCGCCACCTTCTGGAAATGCTTGAGTTCCTTGACCGGGCGGCTCATGGACGCGGTGGTGTCACGCAGGTACAGCTGCACCACCGCCTCACCCTCGCGCGCGCCGGTATTGCGCACGGTGACCGTGGCACGTAGGCCCTGGCCCTGCTGCACCCGATCCGTCGACAGCGTGACCGGGTCGAGGGCGAACTGGGTGTAGCTCAGGCCATAGCCGAACGGGTAGAGCGGGCCATTGGGTTCGTCGAAGTACTGCGAGGTGTAGTTGCCGGGTTTGCCCGGCGTATAAGGGCGGCCGATGCTCAGGTGGTTGTAGTACGTCGGGATCTGTCCCACCGAACGCGGGAAGGTAATGGGCAGCTTGCCCGACGGATTGTAGTCGCCGAACAGCACATCGGCGATGGCATGGCCGCCCTCCGTGCCGCTGAACCAGGTTTCGAGCATCGCGTCGGCCTGCTCGCGTTCCCAGGCCAGCGACAACGGGCGGCCGTTCATCAGTACCAGCACCAATGGCTTGCCCGTGGCCTTGAGCGCCCTGATCAATTCACGCTGCACGACCGGAATCTCCAGGCTGGTGCGGCTGGCCGACTCGTGCGACATGCCGCGGGGTTCGCCCACGGCCGCGATCACCACGTCGGCCTGTCGGGCGGCCTTGACCGCTTCCTCGATCATCACGGACGCCGGGCGCGGATCGTCGTTGATTTCTGCCGCGTCCCAGTTGATGAAGTTCAGATAGTCGACCACGGCCTTGTCGCCTGTCAGGTTGGCGCCACGAGCATGGAGCAGATGGCCTTTGCCCGCCAGCGCCTCGGCCAGCCCCTGGCGCAGCGTGATCGACTGCTGGTGGCGACCGGCGGCGGCCCAGCTGCCCATCATATCGAACGGCGCATCGGCCAGCGGCCCGATCAGGGCGATGGTGGCGTCTTTCTTCAGGGGCAAGGTCTGGTTGCGGTTTTCCAGCAGCACCAGGCTGCGCCGTGCCACATCGCGGGCGGCCTGGCGGTGCAGGCGTGCGTCGGCGTAGACGTCCTCGGGGTCGTCCTTGGCCTGACCGATGCGCAGGTAAGGGTCCTTGAACAGGCCCATCTCGTACTTGGCGCCGAGTACCTCGCGCACCGCCTGGTCCAGCTCGGCCTGGGTCACTTCGTCAGCAGCCAGCAACCCCGGCAGCTCCTCGCCATACAGCGCATCGTTCATGCTCATGTCGACCCCGGCCTTGAGCGCCAGCTTGGCGGCTTCGCGGCCGTCGCGGGCGACGCCGTGGCGAATCAGTTCCTCGATGGCGCCGTGGTCACTTAGGGTCACGCCCTTGAAGCCCCAGGACTGACGCAGCAGGTCGCGCAGCAGCCAGGTGTCGGCCGTGGCCGGCACGCCGTTGATCGAGTTCAAGGCCACCATCACCCCGCCAGCGCCGGCGTCGAGGCTTGCCCGGTAGGGCGGCAGGTAGTCGTTGTACATCTTCGGCGTGCTCATATCGACCGTGTTGTAGTCGCGCCCGCCCTCGACTGCACCGTACAGGGCGAAATGCTTGACGATGGCCATGACGCTGTCGGCCTGGTCCGCGCCCTTGCCTTGCAACGACCGCACCAGGGTGCTGCCCAGTTGCGCGGTCAGGTAGGTGTCTTCGCCGAAGCCTTCGCTGGTCCGGCCCCAGCGGGGGTCGCGGGCGATGTCGACCATGGGCGCAAAGGTCATGTCCACCCCGTCGGCCGACGCTTCTTGCGCCGAGACGCGCCCGACCCGGGCCACGGCGTCCAGGTCCCAGGTGGCGGCCAGGCCGAGGCTGATCGGGAAGACCGTGCGGTGGCCGTGGATCACGTCGTAGGCGAAGAACATCGGGATCTTCAGGCGGCTGCGCAGGGCGGCGTCCTGCATCGCACGGTTCTCGTCGCGGGTGATCGAGTTGAAGGTGCCGCCGATGCGGCCGGCGGCGATCTCCTTGCGGATCTTCTCCCGAGGCATGTCGGTGCTGATGCTGATCAGGCGCAACTGGCCGACCTTCTCCTCGACCGTCATCTGCGCGATCAGGTGGTCGATGAAGGCTGCCTTGTCGTGAAGGTCGGGTGACGCGGCCAGGGCCGATTGACTGGCCAGGGCGATGGCCAGGCCCAGCACACGGAGATTTTTCATGAATTCTTTTCTCTGGGCCGCTGTCCCTATCCACGGCGACGGGCGCGCGATGAGAGAAGCTCAGCGACTATTGTTGTAGAGTCTGCCGGGGGCCTTTTTAGCCGATCGGACCAGCCCGATCCAGCGGCACCGGTCGATTATGCCGATTCATGATTATTCGAGAGCGAACCAGGGAGCGTGCGCGACATGCAGATGACTCAGATCAAGTCGATCCAGATGGTGGTGTTGCTGATGCTGGGCAGCCTGTTGGCCGGCTGCGGCATCAACAACATCCCGCAATACGATGAACAGGTCAAGGCAGCCTGGGGCCAGGTGCAGAACCAGTACCAGCGCCGCGCCGACCTCATCCCCAACCTGGTCGAGACCGTCAAGGGCTACGCGCGTCAGGAGCAGGAGACCCTGACCGCCGTGATCGAGGCGCGGGCCAAGGCCACCTCGATCCAGGTCGATGCCAGCACGCTGGACGATCCGAACAAGCTCAAGCAGTTCGAGCAAGCCCAAGGCCAGTTGACCGGTGCGCTGAGCCGCCTGATGGTGGTGTCCGAGCGCTACCCGGACCTCAAGTCCAATCAGAACTTCCTGGCCTTGCAATCGCAGCTCGAAGGCACCGAGAACCGCATCGCCGTGGCGCGCCGCGACTTCATCGCCGCCGTGCAGCAGTACAACACCGAGATCCGCACCTTCCCGGGGCGCCTCTGGCACAGCGTGATGTACAGCGACCTGAAGGTGCGCGAGAGCTTCGAAGCGACCAGCGCCAACGCCGACAAGGCACCTGAAGTGAAATTCTGATGCGTCGGGCGATGGCGTTCGTCTGGCTGGCCATGTGGCTGGTCAGCACCAGCCTCCAGGCCGAGCCGGCCTTTCCGACGCTGACCGGGCGCGTGGTGGACACCGCCGGATTGCTCGATACGGCCAGCACCCAGCAACTCGACAGCATGCTCAAGGCCCACGAACAGGCCACCGGCGACCAGCTGGTGGTGGTGACCGTACCGGACCTGGGCGGTGACAGCATCGAGGAGTACGGGTATCGGCTCGGCCGGCACTGGGGCATCGGCCAGAAGGGCAAGGACAACGGGGCGCTGTTGATCGTCGCCCAGCAGGAGCGGCGGCTGCGTATCGAGGTCGGGTACGGCCTGGAAGACCGGCTGACCGATGCCCAGTCCTCGGTGATTATCAACAGCGTGATCACTCCGGCCTTCCGCAAGGGCGCCTTCGCCGACGGGATCGTCGCTGGGGTCAGTGCCATGCTGCAGGTACTGGGGGGTGATCCGCTGGCCGAGCCGCAGCGGGCGGCCGATGACGGCTCGGGACGAAAGCCGGTGCCCTGGGGCGCGGGCCTGGTGATCCTGGTGTTCGTCGTCGTACTGGTGGTGCAGGGGCTGGGTTCTGGCGGTGGTCGTGGTGGCCGCGGAGGTCGCGGAGGCGGTTTCGGCGGTGGCCTGGGCGGCGGTTTCGGCGGGGGTGGCTTCGGGGGAGGC
>NZ_JAAMQJ010000051.1 GCF_013523125.1 Pseudomonas entomophila
GCCAGGGGGTTCGCGGTGGTGGCGGACGAGGTGCGCAAGTTGGCGACCCGGACGACCGAGGCGACCCAGCAGGCGGCGGGGATGATGGCGCGTAAGTAGGCGTAATCGGGGGCGGCGGGGCTGAGCCTCAGATGTATGCCGGAGGGGCAGAAGTGCTGGTTTTGTGGGCCCTGCGGGCCCAATCGCGGCCGGTCCGGCGCCCCGGCAGGGGTCGCTCACCCGTAGCAACATCGTGATGAGACAGAGCATTGCGGTCCTGTGTGGCCCATGCCGGTGCAGCTCACTTGGGTGTGGGAGCAACTGCCTTTTCTACTCGGTACATGCCCGGCTGCATGCGGCGCCTAGCAGGGCCCTATCGCTGGCAAGCCAGCTCCCACCCAGACCTCTGCAGCCATCAATGTAGGCATGGCTGCGCAAGCAGCTTGTGGGAGCAACTGTCTTTTCTACTCGGTACAGGCCCGACCGCATGCGGCGCCTGGCAGGGCCCTATCGCTGGCAAGCCAGCTCCCACCCAGACCTCTGCAGCCATCAATGTAGGCATGGCTGCGCAAGCAACTTGTGGGAGCGGGCTTGCCCGCGATGGCGTCCGGTCCGTCACCCTCGTGCCCGCCGACATATACTTGTCTCAAAGCCTCCCCCCAACCAAGCCATCACCCTCGGCCCTCACTCAATACCCCGGATACTTCCGCCAGATCCGCTCGTTCAGCGCCTGCTCGGGGCTGTACTCGCCAATCCCCCACCCACGAAAATCATGAAGATCCTGCGCCAGTTCGGTGATCACCTCGCGCAACTCCAAGGGCGTCAGCCAGCGTTCGGGGATCGCCTGCACGCCGTGCACCGCCCCCAGCAGGTTGCCCACGATCGCCCCGGTCGAATCGGAGTCGCCGTCATGGTTCACCGCCAGGATCACCGCCTGCTCGAAATCGGGCGCGACCAGCGCGCAGTACAGCGCGATCGCCAACGCCTCTTCCGCCACCCAGCCCTCGCCCAGGCGCGCGATGGCCCGTGCAGGCGGCAGGCCCGACTGCGCCAGGGCTTCGGCCTGCTCGAGGGCATGCAGTGTTTCTTCATGATGGGGCGCACGGCGCAACGGGACCTTGGCCGCGGTCATTGCCGCCTTCAGGTCAGCCCCTGCGACCAGGGCCAGGATCATCGCCGCCAACACCCCGCCGGTCAGTGACCCAGTAGGGTGACCATGGGTCAGCGCCGCCAGGTCCGTGCCCAGGGTGAAGGCGTCCCCCTGGGCATCCTCCAGCGTCAGGCGCGAGAGAAACAACCCGGCCGGCGCGACCCGCATCACCCCGCCACAGCCCTTGCTGTCGTTGCATGCCGGCCGCCCCAGGGCCGGCATGTCGCGCAGCGCCTGCAGGCAGGTCAGGCCCGGGGCGCGCCGATGGTGCAGGGCGTCGTGGCCGATCAGCCAGCCGGGTTCGCCGTGCAGGGACGCCTCCAGCGGCGAACGTTCGCCCTGGGTCTGCAACCAGCGCAGGTAGGCATGGGCCGTCACGCCGGTATAAGTGGTGATGCCCTTGAAGCACCCCCGCACCCAGGCGCGCAACAGGCCTTCGGCGGTGAACAGGGTCATCTGCGTGTCGTCGGTGATACGGCCCAGGCCGCCGTAGGCGTCTGCGTAGTCGGTGATGCCGGACGGGCCGAAGCGGGTCAGGATTTCGGCACGTGAGAGGAACTCCACGGGCGCGCCCAGCGCATCGCCGACGGCGCCGCCCAGCAGGCAGCCGAGAAAACGCGCCTCCACGGTAGGGAGGGGGGCAGGCGGGGGCGAGCGGGGATCAAGCGGCATGGGAGGTCCTCGACGGTCAGCGCATTCGACGCCGATGCTATCAGCCCAGCGCGTGGGCAGGGCAGGCAAGGCCGTGGGGTCGCCACGTAGGCGGGTGGGGCAGGGCCGCACGTCGTCAACCTGCGGCATGCCCTGGGGGAGGCGGCAGGGTAACGCGTCAGCGCCCGGCCGCCTGGCGCGATCGGCTCAGCGCGCCTGCTCGTTCAACGCGTCCAGCTGCCGCTGCGCGCACGCCGCCTGCCAGTAGGCATGCAGGGTCTCGGCGATCTCCTCGATGCTCAGCTTGCGGCCGTTGCACATCACGCCGGCCGACAGGATGCGTATGTGCGGTACTGGCTTGTTCAGGGCCACGGCCTGGTTGCCGAACAGCATGCGCGCGGCGCGGTGGGTCGGCAGCGTGCAGTCGGGGCGCACGATCAGCTTCTGCAGGGTGAGCAGGCCTTCGTCCTTGACCTCGACATCGACGATGTCGGTCAGCGCCAGCGGCGCGCTCAGCGTGTCGACGAACAGCTCGCGGCGCGTCAGGCGCATGAAGGTCTGCTGCCCGGAGTGGCGGTGCTGCCAGGTCACCAGGGCGAAGACCAGTGCCAGGATGCCACCCAGGATCGTCAGCTTGGTGCTGCCCTGGGCCAGCCCACCTGCCATCATGCCCAGGGCGATGACCAGGAAGATCGGACCGATCACCTTGTAGCGGCGGCTGTTGGTGAATTCGCTCTGCTCGGGGACGCGCTCGATCACCTCGCGCAGGTCGGCGACGACCTGGCCACGCTGGGCTTCACGGGCTTGCCCGTATTCGTTGCCCAGGGCTTCGGACAGGCGGGACAGTGGATCGGGCTGCGAAGGGGTCGTCATGGGGTGGATCCTTGTCTGCAAACGCTGCGCACGGCAGCACGGGGGTCAGGGAGGCGGCTCATGCCGGGTGCGGCCCGGCCTTGAGACCCTGCAACTGGGTATGGGCGCGGGCGACGTGGCAATAACCGTACAACAGGTGCATCAGGGCTTCGGCGTCGAGCAGCTCGCCGTCCAGTTCGAGCCCATAGACCGACAGGCGAACCTGCGGCGTGCGTCCGTGCTTGAGCTTGGCGCTGGGCATCAGCGGTCCAAGGCGATTGCGTTTGCCCGGCAGCGGCGTACCACTGGCCAGGCACAAGGTGATCTGGATCATGCGGCCGTTGGCGACACGCACCTCGGTGACCTGGTCGAGGGCGATCTCGGCGTCCAGCGCGGCGAACCCCAGGTGCGTGTGACTCAGGCGCATGACCACGTCCTGGCCGGCCTGGCGGTGCAACCACAGCCCGGCGACGAAGCCCAGGCCCATCAGCAGCAGGAGCACGCCTAGAAACGCATGGGCGCTCGACAGGCAGAACGCGCTCAGGCTGAGCAGGAACACGGCGAACAGCACGAGCGTGCGGTAGATCTTGCGCGTGCTGGTCAGCGCGGTGACCTCGGGGTAGCTGGCCAGCACCTGCTCGCGTTCATGGATCGCCTGCTCGCGGCTGGCGCTGGCCTGCTGCGTGAAGTCCTGGGTCAGCGACTGGCCAAGGTTGGCCAATGGATCGTCGGAGGAGGTCATGCCGGTGCTCCCGTGTCGGTGGTGTCGGTCGTCGGTCGAACGTGGCTTGCCAGGTGCCCGAACCAGCGGCGATCCGCGTCGCTGGGCGTGCGCGTGGCCTGGGCCAGCAAGGCGGTGTCCAGGTCGACGTTCAGTTGCTCGAGGCGCTGCACGGTCGGCGGGTGCGTATCGAAGGGGTGGGCGATCGCCTGGGCGACGACGGCCTGGTCGACGCTCAGCGATGTATGCCGCAGCCGTTCGGCCAGGGCTTGCACCAGGTCGCCGCCGGGTTGGGTGTGCAGCAGGTGCATGACTTCGCCTTCCAGGGCGATCACCCGCAGCAACGCCTGGCAGAACAGCCGTTCACCGGCCACCTGCGCACCGGCGCGGTCGGCGACCAGCTCCTGGGCACGGCTCCAGTGGTGCACGGCGATCTGGAAGTGGTAGAGGAACTGCCCGGCCATCCAGATCGCCGGCCGTTCGATCCACGCCGGGTCGGCGTCTTCGGCGCTGATCAGGGCGAAGTGCGCGCACATCAGGCTGAAGCGTGCAGCGGTCTCGCTGCCGCGTTCGGTGTCACGGCTGCTGAAGTGCCCCAGTTCGTGACCGATGATCGAGGCGGCTTCCTGCTGGCTGAGGACCGTCAGGTACGGCAACGGCAGGTACAGGGTGCGCCCGGTGAGCACGTGCCCGGCGGGTTGCAACACCACCTCGACGCTGGTCACGAAGAACGACTGGTCGATCCCCACCACGATGTGATCGGGCACCGGCGCGCCGAGGTCGGTGGCCAGGCGTTCGATCCAGGCCCAGACGCCAGGCGCTTCGGCGCGGCTCAGGGCGCGGCCGAGGAAGGCCGAGCGCTGCGCCTCCAGTTCCACCCACTGCTTGCGCAGGCGCTCGATCATCAGCACGCCGAGGTAGACTACGGCGGCCACCGGCACGCAGAACAGCAGCATCGCCCAGCCACCGTCATGCCAGTGGCTCCAGCCCCAGCTCAACTGGTACAGCAGGATCATGCCCAGGGAGGCGCAGAGCAGGCCGGTGTAGGCCACCAGCCAGCGCCCGAGTCGTTGCCAGTCATCGGCCAGGTGGTCGTGCAGGTAGTCGCGCGAAGCGCAGGCGCGGCGCGCATCCAGGCGCAGCTTGAGCCAGATCGCTGGCCCGGCGATCAGCGCGGCGACGGCCAGCCAGTAGCCGAGCGCGGCCAGCACCTGGCGCAGTCGCAGCCCGGCGGTGTCGGCCTCGGCGAGGGCGACGCGGTACTGGAAGTTCTCGCGTCGGCCCTGCTCGGTGATCACTTCCTTGCGGTCCTGGAGCGGCAGCGCCTGCAACCAGCGGTCGTCAGGCGCGTCCAGCCACTGGCGCATGGCCTGCGCCTCCTCCAGCACGCTGTCGGCGCGCCAGCCCTGCAGGCTGCTCCAGCCCATCAGGATCAGCGGCAGCACCAGCATCATCAGTGCCCAGCTCAGCCGTCGCATCGCGCTCATGGGTCATTGCGCCTGCAGGTAGTCGGTGAGAAACGCCTGGGCGTTGCCTTGCTCGGAGAGGAACCCGTCGTAGGCCACGTTCACGGTCTGCGACTCGCCCGGCAGGGTCAGCTCGCCCCAGCCGTTGCGCACGATCAGCGCGACGAAACGCTTGCCGTCCACGGTGGTGACGTAGCGGGTATCCTTGTCGGTCTTTTCCACGGCCATCTTCTGGATCTTCATGTCCCAGTCGTGGTCTACGCCTTCGAGTTGCACCAGCGCCTGATGCTCGCTGCGCGCACCGATGCGCAGGGTCCAGACCTTGATGTTCTGTTCGCCGGCGTAGGCGACCACCTTGTCGGCCACTTCAGGGCGGTCTTCGGCCTGGGCAAACCCGGCCAGGAGGGCCAGCGACAGGCCCAGCAGGGCCATCCATGTGCGATAGATCGGCATTGGTCGAGCTTCCTAGAAATGTCAGGGGGCAACCATTGAAGTCAACCATCGTGATCCTGCCAAGCCAGGTGGCCGCCACGCACAATCAATAACCGCTCGGTCACAAGGCCACCTGCCCAAGGTGTGACCGGGTTAACATGGCCTGCCTATGCCAGGCACCGACGGACACCCTTGCCGATGAAACGCTGGAACCCCTATCTGGACACGCAATTCTGCTTCGACCGGCCCGCGGCGCTGGACCAGGCCGGTGTGTTCGACCAGCGCGCGCGGCAGGTGGTCGGCAGCGCCGTGGGCCACTACCGCGCCCGCAGCGTGCGGCCGCAGTTGCAGTACTTCGACTGCAACCTGCAGTTCCCCGAGCCGGTGCGCATCGACAAGGTCCTGCCCGGCAGCCTGTGCATCGTCCAGGTGCTGGAGGGGCAGTGGCAGCACCGCGTGGACGGGCGCCTCAACCGCTACACCCACGGCGCCACCCACGCGCTGGGCCTGAGCGAGAGCATGGAGGCGGTGGACCAGCTCGGCGCCGGCAGCCATGCGCGCATGGCCGGGCTGCGCATCGGCCGCGACCTGTTGCAGGCGTTGGCCGAGGAAGACGACGCGTTCCGGCCCTTGCTCACCCTGCTCGAGGACGGCATGCAGTTTTCCGAACTGCACGCGTGCCAGGCCCTGGGCGGGCTGCTCGAACGGCTGTACCACTCGCCCTATACCGGGGCGATGGAGCGGCTGAACCAGGAGAGCCTGAGCCTGGCGGTGCTGGTGGAGCTGGCGGCGTTCCTGCAACAGACGCCGAGCCGTCCGACGACGGTGCCACGTGGCCAGCGCGAGATCGCCTTCGAGGCGCGCGCGGTGCTGGACGCGAACCTGGCGGAACCGCCGTGCAGCGCCGACCTGGCGCGGTCACTGGGGATTGGCGAAACCACCTTGCGCCGGGCCTTTGCGGGGGTGTTCGGGCAGTCGATGCTGCAGTACGTACGCCAGCAGCGCATGGAGCTGGCGCGGGTACTGTTGCGCCAGCACAAGTGGCAGGTCGCGCAGATCGCCTACCGCCTGGGCTACACGCACCCGGCCAACTTCAACCATGCGTACAAGGCCTACTTCGGCCACCCCCCGGGCATGGAGCGCGGCTAGGGGCGCAGCGCGTCAGTCGGGGGCGACCGGCAGGCTCAGGTGCAGGCACAGGCCGGGGTGGCCGTTGCTGGCCCACAATCGCCCCCCTTGCAGCTCGATGGCCCGTCGGGCGATGGCCAGGCCCAGGCCAAAGCCGGCGCCGCTGCCATCCAGGCGCTGGTAAGGCAGAAAGATGCGTTCGAGGTCGGCCGTCGGCACGCCAGGGCCCTGATCGCTCAGGCGCAGGTGCCAGTGATCGCCTTCGCGCCAGCCGTCCAGGCGGATCCGGCCCTCGGCCGGCGAGTGGCGCAGGGCATTGCGCATCAGGTTTTCCAGGGCCTGGGCCAGGCTGTCCAGGTGCGCCTGCACCCGGCAGTCGAGGCCGAGCGAGCAGGGCAGGCGCGCGCGGTCCCAGCCGCTTTCGAAGCACAGGTCCTCGCACAAGGCCTCCCACACCGACACCACCAGCACCGGCTCGGTGGGCAGGGCCGGCTGCTCGGTGTCCATCCAGGCCAGGTCCAGGGTGTCCTCCAGCAGCGTCTGCATGCCGGCGACCTCGCGGTCCAGGCGCTCACGCAACTGCGCCGGCGGCAGGTCGCTGTCATGGGCGATGCGCAGCCGCGCCAGGGGCGTGCGCAGCTCATGGGACAAAGTGCGCAGCAACAGCCGCTGCTGCTCCAGGCTCTGGCGCAGGCGCCCGGCCATGTGATCGAAGGCCTGGGCCAGCTCGCCCAGCTCGTCGCGCCGGTGCCGCAGCGGCAGGCCCGGGCTGTCCAGGTCGTCGGCGCGCAGGGCATCGGCGCGGTCGCGCAGCTGGTTCAGCGGTACCACCAGGTGGCGGTACAGCAGCAGGCCCAGCACCAGCGCCAACAGGCTGGGCGCGATGCCGTGGGTGACCAGGTGGGTCCAGGGCGTCAGCCCGGTGGGCAGCAACCGCTCGGGCAACTGCATGGCCAGGCGCCCGGCCTGCGGCTGCCGGGGGAACTCGAGACTGACGTAGGGCAGCTCGTCGCGCAGACGCCGGCTCAGGGGCCAGTCCGGCTTGCGCATGAAGGTCAGGTGGCTGGCTTCCTCGGCGCTCAGCGGGGTCGTGCCCAGGCTTTGCAGGTGCGGCCCGACCAGCGCCACCCAGGTGTGCTCGGCCTGCGATAGCTGCACACGAAACGCCTCGGCCCCCGCCGCGCCGCCCTGGCGCCAGGCCTGCTCGGCCGCCTGGGCGTGCTGCACCAGGTAGTCCTGATCGGCCTGGGGCAGGAAATAAGTACTGCGCTCCACCGACAGCCCCCAGGTCCAGATCAGCCAGGTCAGCAGCAGGCAGAAGCCGATCTGCAAGCCGGCCAGCTTCCACAGCAGGGGATGGCGGCGCATCAGCCCGGCCCCGTCTCGACCCAGAGGTAGCCTTGCCCGCGCACCGCCTGGATCTGCACATGCTGGGCACCGATGTCGGCCAGCTTGCGGCGCAGGTTGCACACGTGCACGTCCAGGCCGCGGTCCAGGCGGGTGTAGGCCCGGTGCAGCACGGTCTGGTAGAGGAACGCCTTGCTCAGCGCCTCGCCGGGGCAGGCCTGCAGCGTGACCAGCAGACGGAACTCGGACGCCGTCAGCCCCGCGGCCTTGCCGTCATGGCGCACGTCCTGGGCTGCCTGATCGAGGGTCAGGGTGCTAACTTCGGCCCGTGACGGCCGCCGCCGGTCGAAGGCCACGCGCCGCAGCAGGGCATCGACCCGCGCATCCAGCTCCGCCAGGCTGAAGGGCTTGGGCAGGTAGTCGTCGGCGCCGCGGGTGAAGCCGCTGATGCGATCCTGTTCAGCCCCCAGCGCCGACATCAGCATCACCGGCACCGCCTGCTGGCGGCGCAGCTCGTCGAGCAGGCTCAGGCCATCGATGCCCGGCAGCATGATGTCCAGCAGCACCAGGTCGAACGACGCCTGGCGCAGCACGTTCAAGGCCTGGGTACCGGTGGCGCACGCCTGCACCTGGAAGCCGCGTTGCAGGAAGTGGCGGGCCAGGTCCTGACGCAGGTGGGGGTCGTCTTCGGCGAGCAGCAGGGAAGTGGGCACGGTGAGCCTTGAATGAGAACCTGTATCAGTTGCGGATCATCCCATCGCGCGCGGGGGAGGGCAACGCCTGCTGTGTTAAGAAGGTTAATCCTGCTGCACCCCGCGCAGCCCTGCGGTATCGTTCGCAAAAAGCAATGTGTTTCGTTTGCGAATTACTGTCATTCATGCGGCCGCTGGCGCATGTCCCAGTCTCCCTGCGTCGTGATCGTCCGGCCATGCCCGTGATGCCGCGCAGGGCTGCCCGCCAGAACGTGGTCCGAACCACGCGACGCGGCGCAGACGAACCTTTGCGCCTCTGTCATCGCATCGCCAACGAAGGAAGGGTCATGAACGGTTCGAAAGGTGTAGGGCGCCCCTTCAGGGCACGGGGCTGGCTGGTCGCAGGATTGCTGGCGCCGTTTTCACTGTCGGCGCTGGCCGAGACGGTCGCCGAACCGCTCACGCTCGACAGCGGTGCGCTGGACCTGCCAGCCCTGACCATCGACGGCAACCGCCTGTACGACATGCTGCCGTCGGAGGCCACCGGCGGCTACAGCGTCGATGCCGCCACCGTCGGCACCAAGACGCCCGCCGCGCTCAAGGACATCCCGCAGTCGATCACCGTCTACACCCAGGACTACGTCAAGGACCGCCGCTTCGTGCACCTGGACGACCTGGCCAAGTACACCGCCGGCCTGCGCACCCTGACCAACGACAGCGGCCGCTCGTCGATCTACGCCCGGGGCTACGAGTACAGCGAGTTCAACATCGACGGCCTGCCCGCGCCGATGGCCAGCATCTTCGGCACCGTGCCGTCGCTGGCGGCGTTCGACCGGGTCGAGATCATGCGCGGCCCGGCCGGGCTGTTCAGCAGCACCAGCGAACTGGGCGGCATCGTCAACATGGTGCGCAAGCGCCCGACCGCCGAGTTCCAGGGCCATGTCGAAGGCAGCTACGGCACCTGGGACACCAACCACGAGGAAGTCGACCTGAGCGGCCCGCTGGATGACGCCGGGCGCGTGCGCGGGCGCTTCGTCGCCTCCCGTGACGACACCAACGGCGAAGTCGACTACAACGCCAACACCAGCAACACCTACTACGGCGCGCTGGACATCGACCTGGACGCGGACACGCTGCTGTCGTTCGGCCTGATCCACGAAGTGAAGAACCTCGTCCCGCACAACGGCTACCCCGCCACCCTGAACGGCGAGGTGCCGGACTTCAGCCACTCGCGCTTCCTCGGCGCCGACTGGAACAGCTTCGACGGCAAGACCACCGACCTGGTCGCCGAACTGACCCACCGCTTCGACAACGGCGGCTACGGTCGCATCGCCGCCCGCGGCTCGCACCGCGACACCGAGTACCTGTACGCCTTCACCGCGACCAACCCCACCACCGGGGCCAACTCCGAGCGCGCCAGCGCCCGTGACTTCACCCAGGACACCTACTCGCTGGACGCCAGCTACAGCCAGCCGTTCGAGACCTTCGGCCAGATCAGCGAGTTCGTGGTCGGCAGCGACTACAAGAACTACGACAGCGAATACCTCAACGGCACCACCAACCTGGGCGCCATCAACGTCAACACCTACGCGCCGACCCGCTTCGGCAAGCCCGCGCCGAACTACAGCACCGAGGTCGGCACGCAGGAAGAAGAGTACGGCCTCTACTCCAAGGTCACTTTCCGCCCCATCGAGCGCCTGGCGCTGATCGGCGGCGGGCGCTTCAGCTGGTACCGTGGCGACTTCTACACCACCACCCTCAAGACCGGCGCCACCGAGGCCGACAGCAAGCGCGTGGACGGCCACTTCACGCCCTACGGCGGGCTGGTCTACGACCTGACCGACACCCACGCGCTGTACGCCAGCTATTCGCAGGTGTTCAAGCCGCAGTCGGCCACCGACGGCCAGGGCCGGGTGCTCAAGCCGCGCGAAGGCCAGCAGTACGAAGTCGGCGTGAAGAGCAGCTACTTCGGCGGCGACCTCAACACCCGCCTGTCGGCCTTCCGCCTGACCGACGAGAACCGCGCCACCACCGTGTACGACGACGAGGGCGTGGCCACCACCGACTCGGTCGCCTCCGGCAAGACCCGCGTCAAGGGCGCCGAAGTGGAAGTCAGCGGCAAGCTGACTCCGAACTGGGAGCTGCTGGCCGGCTACACCTGGATGCAGACCGACACCGTCAAGGGCGACCCCGAGACCACCTTCTTCATCATGCCGCGCCACCAGGCCTCGCTGTGGACCAAGTACACCCTCAGCCAAGGCCCGCTCGAAGGCCTGGCCATCGGCGGTGGCGTGTCGGCGATGAGCAACTTCCATTCCGAGAACGGCGGCGTGCGCATCGACGCGCCGGGGTACGCCACGGTGGATGCGCTGCTGTCGTACCCGGTGACGCCGAAGCTGACGGCCACCTTGAACGTCAACAACCTGTTCGACCGGGACTACCTGTCGCGCGTGGGGTCGACCTCGACGTTCAACTTCTATGGGCCGTCGCGCAGCATGGTGGTGGGGGCGCGGTACGACTTCTGAAGACGGACCGTCGTCGTCTGACAAGGGGTGCTTTCGGGCGCCCCTTCGTCGTTCTGCATGGCCGCGATCGCCTCGTGGGTCAACGGGTGGAACAGCCCATTCAGGGCGTGCCATTGCGACCATGCAGACGAAAGCCGGCACGTTCGCTCAGGCGCTCGTAAATTGTGGGAGCCCTGCCAACCGTTCCGACGCTGGCTATGGCGCAAAGGATATGGCAATGGTTGGCAGGGTTTAGAAGCTTTATCGATGATGGATTTCTGGGGTCGCTTTGCGGCCCATCGCGGCCGGTCCGGCGCCCCGGCAGGGGCCGCTCACCCGTAGTCATACCGCAATGGTACAGGCAGCCGCGGTCCTCCTGGAGCGGCCCCTGCCGGGGCGCCGGACCGGCCGCGATTGGGCCCGCAGGGCCCACAAAGCCTGTAAATCATTTTAAAACCAACAATATAACTTCTTACGAGAGCAGCCCTGCGTATCACCCCTGATGCGAGGCTAACCCCAAGTGGCAGGAACACCCGTCCCAAACCTACCGGGGAAACCTCCTACACAAGGACCTGAAATCGATACAACTTGACATATCTATTGATAGGAATTCTTATTCGCTACCTTTTCCTATCAACACGGACCGTTCAATCCATGTCGTATCGTCCCTCATCAAGCCGTTTCACGCCGGCCCACAACCTCCTGGCCGCCGCCGTCTGCCTGGCCACGCTGACGCCTGCCTGGGCTGCCACCCCTGATGAGGGCCAAGCGCAAAGCACTCCAGGCGTCCTGGAATTAGGGGCTACCGAAATCCTCAACACCCAGCTAGGCAGCGTGACCGAAGACTCGCAGTCCTACACCACAGGCGCCATGTCCACCGCGACCAAGCTGCCCCTGACCATGCGTGAAACACCCCAGGCCACTACGGTGATTACCCGTCAGCGCATGGACGATCAGAACATGACCAGCATCAATGACGTGGTCAAGAACGCGCCCGGCCTGTTCCTCAACTTCTCCAGCGGTCCAGGGCGCCAGACGTACTCGGCGCGCGGCTTCGACATCGACAACCTGATGTACGACGGCATCCCCAGTGGCTACGAAGGCTGGACGGTCGGCTCGCAGCCCAACCTGGCGATGTTCGATCGCGTCGAGATCGTGCGCGGTGCCACCGGTCTTGTGACCGGCGCAGGCAACCCCTCGGCAGCGATCAACCTGGTGCGCAAGCGCCCCCTGGCCGAGCAACGGGTCACCTTGACCGGCGCCGCCGGCAGCTGGGACGACTATCGCGGGGAAATCGACGCCTCCAGCCCGCTCAATGACAGCGGCACCCTGCGCGGTCGCGTGGTCGCCTCGTATCGTGGCAATGACAGCTTCGTGGATGATGTCGACGAGGACCACGGCCTGTTCTACGCCGTGACCGAAGCGGACCTGAGCGACGACACCACGCTGACCCTCGGCTTCTCGCACCAGAAGGACAAGACCAACTACTTCTGGGGCTCCTCGATGGTCGGCCTCGATGGTCGCCACCTGGACCTGCCGCGCTCGTTCAACCCTGGCAGCAAATGGGAAGACAAGGATCAGGAAATCGACACGGTGTTCGCCGAAGTGCGTCACCGGTTGGCCAACGACTGGAGCCTGCAGGTCAACGCCAACTACAGCCAGCAGGACGCGGTGTTCTCCGGTTCCTACATGTCGCGCTGGGCTAAGGACTTGAGCTTGGGCCGTACGGTGTACCAGTCGGGCCACGATCAGAAGAAGTCAGGTGTAGATGCCTTCGTCAGCGGTCCCTTCGAGGCATTCGGCCGTACGCACGAGTTAGTGGTGGGCGCCAGCAAGCGCGTCTACGACATGACCGAGAAGAACTACTCGCCCTACACAACCACTTGGCCGGTCGACGGCGCCAAACCCGACTTCATTCGCTCGGGCAAAAGCCACGACGTCACGACACAGGACGGCGTATACATGACCACACGCCTGAGCCTGGCCGACCCACTGAAGCTAATTCTCGGTGGGCGCCTGGACTGGTACGAGTTCGACAACAAAGGCAGTTCGGAGTCCGACCAGAAGGTGACCCGCAACGTCACCCGGTACGGCGGGCTGATCTACGACTTGGACGACCACCACTCGGTGTACGTCAGCTACAGCGACATCTTCAACCCGCAGACCTATAAAGACTCCGCCGGCGGCATGGTCAAGCCGGTGGAAGGCAAGAACTACGAGATCGGTCTGAAAGGCGAGTACTTCGATGGCGCCTTGAACACCAGCGTCGCGGTGTTCCGCGTCGATCAGGAAAACCGGGCTGTGTCCGTGATCGGCGCCGACCGTCTCAACTGCGACGACCCGAACAACTGCTACGAGGCCTCGGGCGAGATCCGCAGCCAGGGCGTGGAGTTCGAAGTGCAGGGCTCGGTACTGCCGAACTGGGAAGTGGGGGCCGGGTACACCTACGCACGTATGCACTACCTGAAGGACGCCAGCAACCCGCAGAACGAGAACCAGCAGTTCGACACCGACATGCCGGAGCACCTGTTCAAGGTGACCACCAGCTACCGGTTCCAGGGGCCGCTGGAAAAGCTGCGCGTGGGCGGGAACGTGTATTGGCAGAGCCGGATGTACAACGACGTGACCACGGCGGATGGCAGCGTGTACCGGTTGCAGCAGGGCGGGTATGCGGTGACGGACCTGATGGCGGGGTATCGGGTGAACGAGCACCTGGACCTGCAGGTGAATGCGAACAATATCTTTGACCGCAAGTACTACTCGGCGATTTCGAGTTCGATTGAGTACGGCGGGGATGTGTATGGGGCGCCGCGGAATGTGATGGTGACGGGGAAGTATACGTTCTGACGGATAGAGAGGCGGTAGTTGCGCGTGGGTTGCCAGGCTAAAGGTTCGTCTGGGCTGGATCCGACCAGGGGTGCGCGGTTTTGCCCCGTCGGATCTGTTGCACATCCGCCCGCTCTACGAGGCCGTGCTGAAAAGTCGCGCCACTGACACGACAATTGTACTGGTCGCATAACCTGATCTTTTTCAGCTGCCGGTACCCCGCAGGTGAGCAAGGCTCTGAGTCGCGTCGGCTGGCCCAAACGCAATCAGGTTTTGGCAATTTATCGTAGGTCTTTTCCTAAAATGTGCCGCCGCAGCTTGTGCAGTGTTGCGGACGACTAGCTGGCACCCTAGGCTGCCCAGATCGTCACAACGGCAGCCCTGAAGAGCCCAAAAAACGGCCCTCTTTATCCGCCAGTGTTGCAAGCAAAGTAGGCATTGGCGTTCATAGCAAGCGTTTTACGGTGGGCGCTTGCCATCTTCACCAATGGTGATCTGCACTTCGATCAACAGTCGCAATGATTCTTCCAACGAAAAATATCAGCCCAAACCGGGCGTTGCTCACATTGGCGGGCAGAATTTTCGAAGGCCTATGCTCTCCACGCACCCTCTCGAGCATCTGGGATGAGTTTCGCACTCGGCAGGAGGCCAGCCCGGTGTCATACGCCTTTTTCATCCTGGCGATCGACCTCTTGTTTCTGATGAAACTCGTGTCTCTCGACGACCATGGTTTGATCGGCCGTCACCCGGAGGCTTAAGCAATGCTGCACCGTCTTACAGCGGATCGTACAGGCTTCAAAACGCTCCATTTCAAGCCGGGCCTCAATATCGTGCTCACAACGCGCGCGCCTGGCGCTGCGCAGGACAATGGGAAGGCCAACGAGCGGAGAAGCCGTAACGGCGCCGGTAAGTCGAGCATTATCGACCTGGTGCACTTCCTCCTTGGCGGCAAACCAAAGGGTGCGCTTACCGCTTCTATCCTGGCCGACTGGGACTTCACCCTCGACCTTGACGTTAGCTCCGAGCGATTGGAAGTCATGCGTAGCGTCGCGAATGCCAGCCAGGTCTTTCTCCAATCCGCGCATATCGACAAGCGCTGCCTTCAAAACGCGCAGTGGTGCAAGCAACTTGGCGAAGCCTGGTTCGCGCTGGGTGAAAAGCGTGGCAGCGGCGATGTGACTTATCGTCAGCTCATTGCCTACTTCGCCCGGCGCAAACGGGATGGCGGTCTCGATTGCCCAACCAAAAGCTTCCGCAACCAGACGGCTGCTTCATCTGAAACCCTGCTTGCACATCTTTTTGGTCTGGAAGCTGAGTTGGTGCGTCGTCTGCATCAAGCCAGAGCAGCCCTCAAGCAAACTCAGGATGCGCAAAAAGCGCTGGCAGCGCTGGACAAGGCTGCGGCGGATGGAAGCAAACGGGCTGACCTTGAGGCCCAACTCGAGGCGCACATCGCTTCGGTGAAGCTGGGCCGTGATCGCTTGGCCGATCGCGTCGAAACGTTCAACGTGCTCCCCGCTTTTCGCGAGCTCGAGCGCGAGTTGGCCACCCTGAATCAGCAATTCCGTAAGCTGTCTGACGAGGACGTCATCGATCAAGAAGCAATCGACGTGAACGGCCGTGCCTTGGAGGCGGAGGTATTTACGGAGGCGCCGGACATCGCACGGCTCTTCAGTGAAGCGCGAATCGTTTTCCCAGACCTGGTGACGAGCCGGTACGAAGAAGTACAACGCTTCCACGAACAGTTGGTCGAGAACCGGCAGTCCCATTTGCAGAGTGAAATTGCAGCGGCGCGGCATCGAGTGCTCAAACGTCAGCCTTTGCGTGAACAATTGGAAGCACGTCGACGTGATATCACTCGCTCATTGCGTGCAAGCGGCCCGGCTGATGAGTTACTTCAGTTGCGCGATGAACTCGCCAGGCGTGAGGCAGAGCTCAAGCAGTTGGAAGGCCGTTTGCAGGAAGCCCGCAGGCTCGAAGAGCGCACCGAGCAGCTCGAGCGCGACGTAGAGGACGCCGTTCGTGCGTTGCGCCAGGACCGACGAGAGCGCGCCTCGATAGTGGACAGCGCGAGCCGGACGTTTGCGGAAGTCTCCGAGCGCCTGTACGAAACGCCAGGGCAACTGGCTATTTCTGCGACAGAGAGTGGCTTGCGCTTCCTACCGAAGACGCCCGCCGATGCTAGTACCGGTGTCATGAGCATGGAGGTCTTCTGTTTCGACCTCACCCTGGCAGCGCTGGCCCAAGCGCGCGGGGAAGGCCCGGGTTTCATCATCCACGACAGTCACCTGTTCGAGCCTGTCGATGGCCGGCAGTTCGCGCGGGCGCTGCAGATCGCTGCTGAGTTTTCGGCGAGGACAGGCATTCAGTACATCGCACTGCTCAACTCAGACGAAATCGCGCGTGCTGAGCGGGAGAGCGGCGTCAGCTTCGCGGACTATGTTCTTGAGACCGAGCTTTCGGATTCGCCGGAGGGTGGCCTTTTTGGGATGCGCTTCGATTAGGGCTTTGGGCGCATGAGGGGCGTAAGGCGCTATCTGAATGCGAGAGGGCAGGCGTAGTTGGTCGGTTGGCTGATTACCTAGTCTAGTCCTAGCCTAGGTTGCGCGGTGTGAGGGTGGACTGCTCCCCTGGACCCAGGAGAGAAGCAGGATGAGAAAGATCGTCCTAGATCCACCCCCCAATCTAATCACCATCCCTATGTTTCTATCTACTCCGAAATCGTCCCGCTGGATGCCTTGGCGTATGCCAGCGGGCTGCTGCGTGGTGTGGAGGAAACCTTTGCCCACTGTCGACGAAATCAGGACGGTAACTCCTGCATGAACGTGCTTACCAGTGCTCAGCATGCGACCGACATGGCCCGGGCCCTCATCAAATATATCCCTAGTAAAATGTCACCTAGGGATGGCGCATGAAGAATTAGGTATGCATGGGGCAGATCAATTCGGCTCGGTTACAGTTGCGGCATCCTTGCTTAATACAGGGGCGGCTACATGCACCTTGCCATCAGACAACGCAATGCAGCGATGTACATAGCTGTTAACCTCTTTCAAAGCGATATTTCGGTAGCTAGCGGGACAGATCAACAACGTATCGCCGAAGCGAAACTGACGAAACGCCTTAACGCTGTACAAACCATTCGTTCCACTGTAGCTCTCCAGTTGCCACAGGGGGCTACTGAATACCTCTTTCGGATAATCTCTCTCATCTAACACATAACTCAGCTCGGTATTGTCTCTGATTTTGATGAGATTGGCCGCGGAATATACCCATAGGTCCAAGAGAGCCGGTAATAGCATTGCATTGACGAAGATGCACCCGAGCAGCATCTGTGCAGCTTTGATGATGCGCTGCACCGTATCGCCGTTTGCTAGATAAAAGAAGAGGACTGGCGCTAGGTAGAGAAACATTATAAATAAGCAGAGAGCGATAGCTCCGAGTGCCTCTCGGCCGCTTTCTGCACCTCGCCACGTCATGATAGCTAGTTGGGCGGGCATGATTCCACTGATCGAAGTAAATGCTAGCAGCACACTTAGCCAGCAAACGAGGGCTGCGTAATAGATTTTGCGATGCGAGGGTTTGCGAGGACCAGGCGGTAGCTCCAGTATTTTATTGTGTAGGGATTCATCGCGGCGAAGCAGAAATATCAAGGCACAAGCAGCAACGATCACGACGATAGGGAAAAAGTAGCCTGGGGCAATGATGTAATCAAATAAGGCTCCCAGCAGGTTGAGCGATAGCAGTAGATAGCCCCCAACTACAATAAGGCCAAAGCGTAAGGCAAGCTTCTTTTCCAACTCTCTGTCAACGGTGCATATAGACATGCTCAAAGTGAAGACTAAGGACGGTACTGATACGATGAGCAGCAGCGACGCGAGTACCAAAAGGCTGAAGAATAACCAGGCGACTAGATTTGAGGGATTACCTAGCGAACTCAGGATCAACTCGGGGTGATGGATTACCCAGAGGTATTTGGTGAGAAGCGAGATTGAGATAAGCGTTGAAACGACCGGTAGCCACCATTTTATATCGGCGAGGAGCTTGAATAGTGCTCGCCTGGGGCTATTGGGGGCGGAGGGATCTGGCGATGAAGCGTGGGATGGACTTTGTGGGGTGGTTGTGGAGGGAGATATGGCTGTCATGAGCGTGTGTTTCTTCCTTGAGTGCGGTTTCATGGTCGCGGGAGGCCACGAGCGTGTTGAGTCAATCATAGAGCCAAGGTTTCAGCGCTTCCAAGCTGGCGATCACGACCTAGTGCGCCTCTGGATTAGAAGCCAGGTTCTTGGGGGCGATTTGATAGCGTTGCAGCTCATACTTGACCAACGATTGTCGGCTCGTGATCTTTGCCATTCAGCATGCCGTAGTCACCCTCTGTAGTCGCCTTCTGCGCAGCGTCGAGCCGCGAGGTCAGACTCCAGAATTACCGATACCTCGGTGTTCCAGGCTGTATCGCCTTCGATGCCGTTGCCATTGCCATTGCCATTGCCATCCAGCAGGTCTGGCTTGCCGCGTATGTAGCTAGATACGAAATCGCGGTAAACGCTGTCTTTTCTCTCAGTAGGCCTGAATGTGCCAGCGTATGCCGGTATGAACCAATGTGTGTGGCTCAATCGAGCAAATCTCAGGCTGGGGGGGGGACAGCGAGCGTATTTGATCTCAAGTCGCAACCGTTCCCGGCAAGCCCGCAAAAGGAGCTGAAGCACTTCAGGTTGAATGCTGCGATTTCACACAGGGCCTAAGCCTTAACGATCTCTACAAAGGGGCTGTGAGAAAAATCTGAACCTCACACCAAATGCTTGGGGACGATCACGTTCGGAAGTATCCTACAGCCGCTTCGGAAGCTTCCACATTGGCGTGGAAATGTCACAAGGGTAACGTCATCGGGCCGCCCATCTGGGCGGTCGGGTGTGAGAAGCCCGTGCTGTACATGTGGAATGCTTCCAGTAATGGCAGCCGTACACGAGCAGACCTCGGTCTGGCCGTGATTCCGCGTGCACGGTTCTTCTCACCTCGTGTCCGGCTGCCACCCAATCCGTGAGAAGAGATGGGTGAGTTGCCTTCCTTGTACACACGTGGAAGCAAAATGAAAAAGATCGTCCCAGATCCGCCAGCCAACCTCATCACTACCCCCTATTTTTCCATTCACTCAGAAATCATCCCGCCGGATGCCTTGGCGCATGCCAGCGAGCTGCTGCGTGGCGTGGAGGAAACCTTTGCTCACTGTCGACGAAATCAGGACGGTGACCCCTGCGTGAACATGCTCGCCAATGCTCAGCACGCGACCGAAATGGCTCGGGTGCTCATTGAGCATGCCCTTAGCAAGATCTAACCTGGGGATGGCGCATGGAGAATTTGACCACTACCTGCAGCACGGCGGGCGAGGAACGCTTTCTTGAGCTGTTTTGCGTTCAGCGTGGGGTTCCGTACGACCGGGTGTTCGAAGAGCTTTCGATACTGCTGAGCTGTATTCGAGATCTGACCTATAGGGCAGAGGTGGAGAAGGATTTGCCCTCGCTCACGTCGATTCGGTACTTGAGCTCGCTTGCCAAGGCGCTCATCAATGACATCGAGCTTGCCCGGCATCGTAGCGACTGAGCCCGAGGCGAGTCCATAGAGAAAGCCGTACCTGCAGGCACGCGCTGGACAGACGTGGTCGATAAATCCCGTCTGAACCAGCGCGATCCCGCCTAAAGGATAACCGCACGCAGGACACATCTTGCGTAGATCTGCGATCCACCTCCCGAGGCGGGAAAGGTTTTTGATCTCATCGGCATTTTGCGTCAGCAAATCCTCAAAGTTCCCTTCCCAGGCGACGTCGCTATACCGTTTGACAGTATATTATCCAGACCAGAAAGCGGGATACTGCCTCTTCAAGCAGGCAAATTGTCAGGGAGACATCGGATGTTTTTATGGAATATCGTGCCGTCTTGGCAGCAGATTGAAGATCGTATAAGGCAGGAAAGGGGCTATCAAAGTGGTGCGCAATATCGAAACCATTGGGGCGAACTTGTCTCTTCCCTGAGTCTCAACCTCCGCCGCGTTGCAAGCGTCCGCTCTGCGTTTCATCAGGCTGAATGGCAAGCGAGTGACCTACTTCGCCGGCGCTTTGCCGACCTCGATATTTCCGTCATCCTCAAAGACCTAATCGATGTTGTCACTCAGATGGCAATGATCGTCGCGGGGAGTACGTTGACCGGCGGCGGCATCGGCGCTGGCGTAGGCGCCTTCTTCGGCGGTGCTGGCGCCGTTCCCATGGGGGCTGCGGGGGCTGCAATGGGTTTGCAGGCTAGCGGCTGGATACTGGGGATACTTGGCCTGCAGTCCGTTGCAGAGTTCTTCGTCGAAGGCTTGCCGCGCATTGGCGGATATTATCTGACAGGGATCAAGACTGCATGGGAAGGAACCCGATTCGAAGAAGGCTTGACTCCCTTCAGTCAGGACGATCCCTTCGCAGTGAGCAGCGCTGCCCACAGTATCGCGCTAGGCCACGTCGAAGTCGTCATTTTGCTGCTGGGCGCTATTGTTGAATACCTGACTCGTGGTCGAGGTAACGCTGGCAGGCTGGCGCAAGAGATGCGAGCCAGTCCGAAAGGCGCAAGAATTGGCGAGTGGATGGTCGAGCACGAAGCTGAGTTGAAGGGCAGGCCTGACCTGCAAAAGGCGGAGCCGCTCACAGGGCCGCTGGCGAGCCAGGGGCGACCTCCAAACCACTCAGAAAGAAGAGAAAAAGAGCCCGCCAAGGGTAAGTCGAACACCATGCCGCTGCATGAGGTTGAATGCTTTAAGGCAGATAACATGCCTGCCTCCAAGATTGGCGAGTTCGAGCGGCAGTTGAAGGGGCAAGAGGATGGGTTGAATCGGCTTACGGTTGATGAGTATTTGAAGAATATTGCTAATCCGGTAAAACGAAGCTCGGCGGCTGCCAAAAAAGCTCGAAAGGATCTACAAGATCAATTGGAAGAGCGTTTTCAGAATGATTTTCCAGACTTGGATGTACTCGAAGCAGAGGAAGCTGCAGTTAAAAAAGCCAAGGAAACGATGGCAAACCTTGCTGGGCTGCACAACCCCGATCTGAGTGCTGGTGGCAACGATATCATTGGCGACTTCGGTGACCGACAGGTCAATTCCAGCATTGGCCCGCAATGGAAATCAAAAATTCAAAACCTTAAAGCATCTGCTGAGAAGGTACCTGAATCCCTGCGGGGTTCAACGTTCCTCAACGTGAAACTACACAAGTGCTGAAGGAGGCATCCGTGGATAAAGTATTTGCTAGATTCTTAGAGAAGTTTGGTGGCCTGGTCGATCGTCAAGAAGTGCCAGCGTCGAGTATCGAGCATTACAGGGGTAAACTGCCCAATCAGCTTCTGGAGTATTGGGCTGAGCACGGCTGGTGCGGATACGGTGATGGGATTTTTTGGATTGTGAATCCGCAAGAATACGAAGGCGTGGTAGCTTCGTGGCTTGAAGGAACGGAGTTTGAAAAACGCGACACTTACCATCTAATTGCCCGTGGGGCGTTTGGCGATCTCTACCTATGGGGCGAGAAAACGGGATTTTCACTGAAGATAACCAGCGTCTTTTCTCGATGCGTAATTCATGATTTTGAACCGACTCCCGAGCAAATGGACCGTAAGCTTCAAGACTTTATCGTATCTAGAAAAGTGGATTCCAACGACATGGAAAACTTGTTCAAGCCGGCAAGAAAAAAGCTCGGTACTCTTCGCCATGATGAGATGTATGGTTTTGTTCCAGCGTTGATGCTTGGCGGATCGGCATCCCTTGATCATGTCGAGAAACTAAAAGCAGTGGAGCATTTGATTCTGCTGTCCCAGCTTGCAGAGCTCGAGCCATATAGCTTCTAGGGCATGAGTGCGGGCATGCCGTCTGAATTATATAGGGGCGGCTTCAGGACTGGGGGCAACATCACACTATTGAATTAAGGCTGGGCTTTCATGATGCTTGGCCATCATCGCCGTCATCATTCAAGTTGGACACTTCCAATCAAACCGCTGATGCGGACGGATGTTCAGTTCATACGCGATGGCGTCGAGTTGCTCTTGACTGTGGCCAGACAGGTCTGTGCCTTTGGGCAGGTACTGGCGGATCAGGCCATTGATGTTCTCGTCGCTGCGACGCTACCGAGGGCTATGCGCGTCACAGAGGTAAACAGCAACGCCGGTGCGATTTGTGATTTCAGCGTGCCTGAGCAGAATCGGCCGAATAGCGGCCAGGCACAACGCTATTAGTAAGATCTGACCTGGGGATGGCGCATGGAGAATTTGACAACGACCTGCAGCACGGCAGGCGAGGAACGCTTTCTTGAGCTGTTTTGCGTTCAGCGTGGGGTTCCGTACGACCGGGTATTCGAAGAGCTTTCGATTCTGCTGGGCTGTATTCGAGATCTGACCTATAGGGCAGAGGTGGAGAAGGATTTGCCTTCGCTCACGTCGATTCGGTACCTGAGTTCGCTTGCCAAGGCGCTCATCAATGACATTGAGCTTGCCCGGCATCGTAGCGGCTGAGGCGTAGGGAAGGGCATAGAAAAACCGAGCGCAGGCTCGGTTTTTTGAAAGGTACGCTCGACATGACCGTCTGGCCCCCTGCACAACAGGGTTAGCTGCTCAAGCTGCAAGGTCCTAACTTATGGCCTCGACTCGGTCGCCGGACTATGAAGAGCCGTGCTTAAACGAACGTCAGGGCCGCGTTGAACACCAGTGCCGCGACAAAGCCAAGAGGCGCTGCGCGGAACAGGAGCTGCTGGAACAGTGAGTTGCGGCTCTGCTCCGTGGTACAGGAGCCTAGTATCAAGCTGCCGCCAGAGGAGAACGGCGAGATGGAGGTGGCTTGAGCGCCCACAACGATGGCCACGAACAGGATCATCGGATCGAGCCCCAGTGCCGTGGCAAGCGGTGGCACCAGGGGGAACAGCGCCGGCGTCACCACCCCCAGCGTGCTGGAGAACAGTGACATGAACGCCGCCACCACACCAAAGACAATCGGCACCATGATCGGCGCAATGCTATTGCCCATCCACGATGCCAGCAAGCCGATGGTCCCGGCCTTGATCGCGACCGAAATCAGCATGCCTACACCGCAGATCATGATCAATGTGCCCCAGGGCACGGACGCCATCGCCTTGCGTTCGTCGCCCAGTTTCAGCAGGAGCGCGATGACCGAGAAGAGGCTGGCGATCAAACCGATGTCCATCTTCGAATTGATGAAGCTCACCGTGGCGCTGTCCGGGAAGATAAGTTGCGCGATGGGCGCCGCCAGCACGATCACCATCATCGTCAACGTCAGCCATAGGGTGATTGTCTGCTCGCGATTCAGCGGCGTCGGCATGGCGACCGTATAAGCGGACGCCTTCATCGCCTTGCCATGGCCGGTCAGAAACACCAATACCGAAATCACCGCCAGCGGTATCACCAAGGTACTGGCGAAAATCGCTGCGGCGTTGAGGAAGGCCTCGTTTTCCGGGATGCCGGCATTGGTCATCAAGCCACGAAAGATGATGCCACTCTGGCTGGAGACGAAGTTGGCTCCACTCAAGGCGCCATAGTTGACCGCCATGCCGCCCGTGATCAGGCCCATTCCGGTGCGCTCACATAGCAGCAGCGTGATGGGCGCCATGAACGCCAGCACTGTGTAATAGCCCGCGCCCATCGCCGAGATGGCGGTTGCCGTGAAGAAGACCGCGAACGGCAACAGTTGGGGCATCGACCGGCATCGATAAATCAGATGCTCCGCCAGCTTTTCAAGCGTGCCATTGACGATGGCGAAACTGTAGAACAGACACACCGAGAAAATGATGAAGAAAATCTTCAGCGGCCAAAGGCCGATGACTTCGGACGGGCTCAACCCCATGCCGTAACAGCCGATCAGGTAAGCAAAAGCGATGGCGAACAGACCTATGTTGATCTTGGTCTTGTAACCCAGGGCGACGGCGGCGACGATTGCCGCGACGACGAGCAGACTCATCATGATGGAAGTCCTATTGTTGTTATTGATCGTTTAGCCGCACATGTCGAAGCCAAACAACTTCGCTGGATTGTCCTTGAGCACATGCGCCCGCTCGGCCACGTCCGGCAGCAAGCCTTCGAGGAAAGCCACCTGCCGGGCATAGTCCGTCTGCTCTTCATACTGAGTGTTGGGCCAATCGCTGCCCCAGACGAGTCGCTGGAGACCGCCACTCGCCTTGCTCAATAGCGCCAGTCCATACGAGGCCTGGGCAAGATCGGATCGACTGCGGTACGCGGCGGACAGCTTGAGCCACACCCCGTCATCGTTCAGCAACTCAAGAAACGCCCGATGGTTGGGGTTTTCAGCATCGATGCCGCCCATTGGCAGGCCGAAATGATCGATGACCACGGTCACACCGCAGGTCCTGATGGCCGGTACGATCAGTGCCAGGTCATCGATGCCGCGCTGAATTTCCACTTGCCATCCCCGCAGCGCCAACCGCTGGAACAGCGTGGTCCAGGCTGGGCCGCTATAGTCTGCCAGCGCCTTGCCAATGAGATTCAAACGGATGCCGACCACACCCGCTTCGGCCAGTTCGTCCAACTGGGCTTCGCTGATGTCGACATCCACCACCGCCACCCCGCGCAAGCGCTGCGGATAACGGCGCAACGCGTCGAGCATGAAGTGATTGTCGGTGCCCAGAAAGCTCGGCTGAATCAGCACGCCGTGTGAAAAACCGTGGCGATCCAGATGCTCTAGGTATTGCTCCACCAACGCGTCGTAATGCGGGCTGTAGCGACGGTTGGCAACCATCGGCAGATCTTGGCGAAAGATGTGGGCATGCGTGTCCACACCCGTGAAGGCAGGTAGTTGAAGGCTGGTCATGAACAGATAACCCCGATCGTTTTGTTGTTATGAAAAATCACCTGACGCCCATGAAAAACGAGGTTCCTTGGCCCGATCCGGCATCGTCAGCAGGCGTGAAGACATCAAAAATTCATATATATGACTAGATCACCATATATTCAGGGATGGAGATCTGTCAAACCCTGCGCAGGTGATAAAGTGGCCCAGCCTGCCGAAAAGGAATCGAAAAAATGCACGCTTCTACGACCCTCGGATACGACGAGCGCTTGCCGCTCTATCAACGTCTGCGAGAAGAAATGCTCGCCAAGATCGGCTCCGGTGAATGGGTGCCAGGCTCGCCCATCCCTACGGAGGCCGAGCTCACCAGACACTATGGTGTGGCCATCGGCACGGTACGAAAGGCCGTGGACACGCTGGTCAATGAGGGCCTGCTCCTGCGCAGCCAAGGCCGTGGCACTTACGTGCGCCGCCCCAACTTCGATGCCTCACTGGTGCGATTCTTCAGGCAAGTAAATGCGGCGGGTGGGCGCGAAATACCGGCCAGCAGCATCCTGGCGAAGAACCGGCAAAAACCCTCGCCGTCGGTGGCAACAGCACTGAAATTGGAGGATGGCGAAGACGTCGTGCATCTGGAGCGGCTGCGGATGGTTGAAAGCCGCACACTGTTCCACGAGGACATCTGGCTCCCCGTCACGCGGTTCGGCATATTGCTGGACATTGACTCCGAAAGCTTCGGCACACTGCTCTACCCATTTTATGAAACCCAGTGCGGCCAATGTATCGGCTCGGCGAGCGAGACCCTCACCGTGGAGCAAGCCGACCGGGGCATCGCCAAAATCCTTTCGATCAAAGAAGGCGCCCCGGTCGTCACCATCGAGCGCACCGCCCTCGGCTATGACCGCTCCCCGCTCGAATACCGAATTTCCCGGGCGGCGGCCGAGGGGTTCAGGTACCAGATCGATATTTCATGAGCCCAGTGGCACGGGCATTCATGCGCTTGCCACCACCACCATCCACGCGCCGAGCTCGACGAAGGACAAGGACGGTAAGCGCGACCTTGAGATGCAACAGACGAAGAAGGGCAACCCTTCTTCTTTGGATAAAGGCGCACATTGGCGCCAACGTGGAATCGGACCTGGTGCATCATCTCCATGGCACCGCAGCCAATGTGGCCGATGTCACTGCTTAGTTGACTACGCTGTTTGCGCTATCGAGC
The DNA here is from genome assembly GCF_013523125.1 of Pseudomonas entomophila. GTDB lineage: Bacteria > Pseudomonadota > Gammaproteobacteria > Pseudomonadales > Pseudomonadaceae > Aquipseudomonas > Aquipseudomonas entomophila_B. Next base: position 25,792 of record NZ_JAAMQJ010000051.1, read on the forward strand.
CTATGGGTAGCTCGAAAACAGCTAATGGGTAGGGACGAGTTGCGGGCTTGGCACGGAAAACTGAGCGCACACGCCCTCGAAACCTGAAAAAACGCTCGCTTTTCGGCATCCGGTGCTGCGTACCGAAAAATTTCGGCTTGTCTGCGCGGCGAGTTAAGTTGATCGGAGCATCCCTAGCGCGTACTCGATGACATTCTGTTAGCAGTACCTAAACTGGTTGAGCAACCAAGATAGGCTGGTATGGATAGCGACACGGCGGCGAATCGATCATTCTAGGTCTTTAAGTCGAGGGGGGCTTAAGCATCGAGCTTCAGGTATACACGTTTGGGCACCTGATCGAACGTGCTCGGTTTCGCCAGATCTAGCAAGGCGGGTACGCCAGGGAGCGCACAGTGCAGAAGGACAGTCATGCGATAAGTGCACTACGAAGATCCAGTCTCGCGGCGCCTGCGTAACCAAATCGGTAAAGGAGTAGGCGGCCTCAGGTTCCAAGTGCAACAGTCAGTTGATAATGTTGAGCCGATTGGTTGCCAGCAGTTGCAGATGATCCGTCAACACTTCAACAGGGAATTTCCAGCCCAATGTCTGACGAGGTCGGGTG
>NZ_JAAMQJ010000052.1 GCF_013523125.1 Pseudomonas entomophila
GGAGGGGGTGGGCGGGAAAGGAAGAAGAAACACCCTCACCGGGTGCTATTATCTGATATAGGCTTTTTACACTAATTATAATGCTATGCAGATTTCTTCCAGTTATAAACTGTTTTCTTGGTTACTTGTAGGGCTTTCATGATGTGTTGTATTTTCAAGCCTGATTGAAGCATGGCAATACCTTGTTCTCTTTTTGTCTTTCCGTTGGCTTTGCCGCCTTTCTTGCCTCGGATTGCTTGAATTTTGCTTGTGTGAGTTCTTGCGACATAATCGTCAAAGGTGCCACGGGTAAAGTTTCTATGCGTCCACTTCGCCACGCTTTTGGCCGTGTGCTTTACTTCGGAAATGTCCAACGGCGTAGTAAAATTAACGTTGTAGCCGGTGGCACGGTCTAGGCAAGCGTTTAGCCATTGTTCATAGGTCGGCCAACCCTGACGAATCGCCTTGTATGCCCACGCTCTTAATTGGTCAAAAAGCATACAGTTACGACCCAAGCCATAATCCTCTATGGGCTTTTCTTTGGCCTTTTCAGGGGTTAGGTCGATGTAGTCGGCCAAGTCGTCCAACGTGTATGGATCGGCCTGCCACTCGGTAACGATCCAATGTGAGTTGATCGGGTTCTTGCAGATCAGGCCGGAGTAGCCTCTGTCTGCTCCCAGAAGGTTACGCAATGCTGCTTCGATGGCTGCAGCGTAGCGTAAAGGGGCTGTTTTAGCGTCGATTGCGGTTCGGATAGGAGTTTGTAGCAGGTAGAGCAGATGGGCGTGCCCATTGGCTGGATTTCGAGCGATTAGGTTAGGTGCTGGTGCTCCAACGTCATCCCAATGCATTCCGGCGTTGGTCTTGTCCAGATCGAAAACCATCCAGTATCTATGGGTTGGCCCGTTTGGTTGCACCAATCGAGCAAATTTTGCTTTGTCTTTTTTGTTGATTTTTAAGCCACTGACTAAATCGTCTGTGTGGTAAGGCCTTCTTGGTAAGTAGTCCTCAAATAGTTTTATGCATCCCATTGTTACCCTCTTCTAATATTAAATTTAGAAAAAGAAAACCTTGAGAATGGACTTGACAATATTTTATTTGGTGATTAAATGGAGGTGTAAGTTTTATAAAATATTGTTATATGTATGTATGTCTTGCCACCTTCCCCAAGGTGGTTTTCTTTTTCTGTTCTATTCAAATTGCCATATATTGTTGTTTTGTCAAATTTGAATAGTAAAAAGCCCGCTTTCCAGCGGGTTTTTATTATCTAATAGTTTGACTATTGATATGGGTCGTAAGGGTCTTGGAATGGGCTTGGCGGCTTAGGCTTGAGCAGTCTTCTCTTCCTTGCCTGCTTCGCCTGTTCGGCTTCTTCCTTGTCAAATTCTACTATTTGTTTGCTGGTGAATGTGTCAGATGCCCAAAGTTTTACTTTGTCGGTAAAACCTAATGCTGCTTGTGCATGGTCTAAACCTTGTTCTTTGAGTTGCTCCGTAACGTTAAATAGATAGTCCTTTCGTTTCTCTTTGCCCAAACGACTAGCCATTTCATAGGTGTTTTCTCGTAATCTCTTATAGTATTGCTCTGGATTCTCATCGAGCCTTTTGGCTTCAAGTACTCGATCAACCAAAATGTCAAATTTTTTGATTAGTGGTTCAAGCTCTTCCTCGTAGACCTTTATCGCATTTTCCAAAACTGATTTTCTTTCGGTGTCCTCTTCTATTTTCTTCCTTAGCTCGCGTAGCTCCTTTGTCATTTTCTCTTTGGTTGCGTTGAAATTCATCCTTAGTTCTTCGGTTTTATTCGTCTTCTTGGTTATGTCCTCGGAAAGTATTTGCCTATGATGGTCGAGCTTCGCATTTTCTCGCTGCTGCTCCGTGGCGTGGATCTCTAAATTTTGGATTGTGTTTTGGTATGTTGAAACAGTATTTTTAAGGTCGCTTATCGTGGTATTAAGCGTGACGATAGTTGTCTTTTGCTCGGTTAGCTCTTCTTTCTTTTGAGTTAGTTCCTGCTCAAGTTTCTCTACTTGTCTGGTGTAATAGTTATGACTTCGCTCACTTTTCGGCTTTTTGGCTTCCTGCTCAATCTTGTTGAGGAATTCTTTGTTATCCTTAGTTTTAGGTAGAAACTTGGCCTGCAAGCCATGCTCAGCGGCTAAGCCATTAAAGTGTTCATAGAAGGCCGCTTGCATGACTTTTGACTTCCATGATTCGCGTTCGCGGATAAACCTATGGTTTTGCTTTTCCTCACTACGGTTGGGGAGTTTGAAGTCTCCTAATTTCGGTGGTTCTGATATCTTGTCAAGTCGAGCCTTATTCTTCGCGTAGTATTGTGATGCGAACTCAAATTCTTGGGCTGAAAAATCATATTTCCCAGTTTTCGTATTTTGAAGGTCAAGGAAGGCGTGGACATGGTTTGTGGTTTCGTCCAAGTGACTGAACGAAAATAGAATGTCGTTGTTGGGGAAATTCTTTTGGTAGAACTGGTGCACGGATTTCTGTAGCAGGTCAGTGTATGCCTTGGTTATTGCCAGTTTGTTGGGTTCAGGGATTACAAGGATGATCTCTTTAACCCTGTTGACCGTCCTTGATACGGCTCGATCTGGTGCGTTTTGCTCGATCTCTCGCTTCTTGGTGGTGTAGTTCTCCAAGAGGTCGATACGTTGGGATATACGGCTGATTTTGTGCTGATTGAGTAGGGCGGCATAGTCTCCGACTACCAGCGGCTTTTCTCCCTCCATCACAGATGTGACGTATTCTTTTATCTCGGTGGGTTCGGTTGCGTTGATGAATTTAACCAACTTGGATTTGAGTTTTCTCAGTTTTTCTTTTTCTGAGGCTATTTCATCAGACGCTTCTGTTGCTTTGAGTTTTGTTTGTAGTTGGTCGTTGAAGTCGGTCAGTAATTGCTCTGCCAGTTCTCTCGTTAGCACCTGCTCCACGCCACCAATAATGGCTATATTGGGGTGTGGTGGGTTGGGGTTGAATTCAAAATCGTCATACTCGTTTTGCTCCAGTCTAAGCGAGTGCCTTAACGAGCTATCTAGCCCCTTCAGGTTAGAGTAATTTCTATCTCTTTTGGTTAGTGTGATTGTCTGCAAATTGGTGTCATTCATTTTATCCTCAGTAATGGGTTGATCTTTGATTTTGGCTTTTGCTTCTGTCCTGCCGACAAGGCACCTGCGTTAACCGTCACATCTTTTGCGTAGCAAAAGTGGGATGGTTAACATAGCAGGTATGCTTTAAAGGGCTTCTTTGAAAATTTGAGCCATATACATATATTGAACCACATAAAAAATGTATATCAAGCATGTTTGTGCTGATTGTTTTGTGTGTGGCGGTTGTGTATGCGTGCGTGCGGTGTAGTAATCTTTATTATTGTTATCTAGTATATTTGATATCTATATATTGATAACTAAAGACGCGGGCGTGCGTGTGCGTGCACATGAGGCGTGTGCAGGGGAGTGCATTATGCGAGACGATTTGTAAAAAAAGATGGTAGTTTAGGGAAGGTCAAAAGCTCTTCTGGTGGGTAAGAGCTTTGGAGCCTTTGATTATTGTTCTGAATTTTAACGTGTAACGCTTGCGATTTTAAGATTTTAGCTCGTATTTTAGTTTTGATATCGCGTCGTGTTTTTGCTTTGGACTTGGCCCTGCACTGTATACGTCAAATGTGACTGTTCCTGTCTCATGTCCGACGATTGAGGCAATGAGTATTCCCGGCACGTCTGCACGTTGTAATTGCGTGATAACGGTCTTGCGGAAGCTGTGGAATACAAACTGGCTATTATAGTTGAGGCTGGTCTTTAATCGCCCGAATTGTTTACTGAGAGCGTCTGAGCGGTTGCCGTATTTATTTCCTGCAGGTGACTCAATCAAGAAACCGTCTTTTGAATTACGGATCAACCTTTCTACGGTGTCCTGTATCTCCGGGTGTATTGGGGTATGTCGCTCGCTGGCGGCAGTCTTCCCATCATAGAAGTAGAAGCATTTAACCCCTTCCTCACTGACGATATCTTGGGCCTGAAGCTGGCAAAGCTCTTCAATACGTGCTCCGGTGTAAGCACCTAAAAGGATGAGATCTGCAAGGGTTTCGCGGTTTTTGGTGGCTTTTGCGGCTTCATGGAGCTTTGCAACGTCTTCCGGGGTGAATGCCTTCCTTTCCATTGATCCATCGTTCCTTTTGCTGCGGTTGACTGGGAAATCGTGCTTTTCAAAGGGGGATTGCTGGTCACGGTGCAGTTTTTTGAAATTCTCATCGTGTTTAATCGCCCATTTCCAAAAGCTTGACCCTGCGAATAGGTATTGTTTTTTGGTCTTAATGGATAGGTCGAGCGTATCGAGATAGCTGGCAATGCTTTCGTGGTTGAGGTCGCGTTGCTCTGCCTCAAGCCAAGAACCTATTATTTTCAAGCGATTAACTTGGGTATCTACTGTCTTTTGAATGATACCCTTGGTATTCGTCTGATAGGCCTCAAATGAGGATATTCTGTGAGTTGTGATAGGGGATTTGATTTTGTAGTTACTTGGGTTGTCGAGAATGGAGCGGATTTCGTCGATATTGCTGATGCTAATGGCATGCCCTGCGGTTATCTCATAATGCTCGACGGTTTTTTGTAGGTGGGTGTAATCATTGATTCGCTCGACCTTACGTTCGAGTGGGATATTTTCACCCAACGCGTACCATTTCTCTTTGAAAAGTTGGTATTCGAGGAAAGGTTTTTGCTTGTAAAGATCAACCTTGGCGTCTTCTGGGCTTTGCCATCCATGGCATTGGAGCATTACGTCGATGATAAAAGAACCGAGTTCGTCTAAGGCACTTTGAGTGAACCTTGGGTCAACCTCTTTGCCCTCTCGGGGCAAAACAAGGCTCATCAAGGCGTTTTCTCGGCTCGATGCAATCATCTTGGCGATGTTGTAGGACGTTTCCGGTAATTCGGCGGGGGTAGGTCCTGCGATGCGTTGCCGAGCGGTAGCGATGGCTTGTTTCCAAACGTGTAGAAACGCCAATTTCTTCATCTGGGCTTCTGGCTTGCTGCCGGTTTTGAGCGATTCGGTGAACTCGCTGCGGTTCAAGACGTGCCGAACGTCCTTTGGGACGGTAAGGCGGACGTGCCATGTGCCTGACCGTAAAACGAGGTTTTCGCTTGCCATTTTTCGTCCCTGACCGGGTAGGTTTGGAAGCTGAAAGGTAGCTGTTTTGGGATGAAATTTGTAGCAAAAATTTGTAGCAAAAGTGGGTGATAGTGCCTGTACCCATTGAGTTTAAAGGGTTTGAGGGTCGAGTTCGGAAAGTCCCTATCTCTCCGCCATACATTGAAAAGCCCCGCAGGCTAACGTCTGCGGGGCTTTTTCGTTTCCGAGGCTTTACGTTTCCAGGCTCCCGCCTCATCTTACGATCCGTAGTGCCGCTCCCGGGCTGCCGCGCTAACAGGTGCGCCAGGTCTGTTCAAGTCCATAAACAGCGTTGCCCACAAACAGACCTAAGTGAAGGCGCTACACGCCTGGCTCCATGCCTGAGTCCGGCTCATCCCCGGAACGGGTGGTCACATGGCTTGGCCGCTTTCGGGATAAAGTCGGCAGTACGATGCCGGTTTTCTCCACGTTGACGTTCTTAATCAGCATTTTATTGCCGCTTAATGGGGCATGTTCTATGCTAATCAGCATTCAAATGCTGATTGAGGGTGTGGTGATGCCACTAAAACTCACTGTCCAAGCTTTTGCCGATGGAGTATGGAACGACGCAGCGGTGCTCACGGTGGAGAACCCCGAGCGTGTTGCCGATGGCATGTGCTTTGTCGCATACGACAGCGACTACATCATCGCGAATTTTGATCGCATGGAAAACCGATGCGAGTTGGCTCTGAGCGTCAACCTACCATTGAACTGGGACCATCATGACGGTAAAGGGTATCCAGCCTTTATTTACGACATCATGCCCTCTGGTGCTGCCAAGGACTCTCTTGAATCCCGTTACGGGCGTCTCAAGCCTGACGGAGAGGAAATGGGGCTGTACCTTCTAAGACGCTTCACACCTGCCCCTATCGGGCACCTGCGCATCAAAGAATCGGTGGAAGGTCTTCGGTCGAACCAGAATGAGGCCTTCGCGCGTGCCGAGGTCGTGAACAGGACGAACGAATTTCTTGAGTACGCCTTTGAAACCGGCGCGGCATTGGGCGGCGCTACGGGTGCCAATGGGCAAGCCCCCAAGCTTGTCATGACTGAAGACCGCGAGGGTGCTCTGCACGCTGATGCCATGCTTTCCGATGACCACGCATGCCGTCATTGGCTGATCAAGTTCGCACGTAATAAAGCCGGCAAGCGCGACAAGGATATCCTGCGAACAGAGTTTCATTACTACAAGGCGGTTGCCGCCCTCGGCCTTGATACGGTTTCCATCGAGGGTCTGGCACTCGAAGAGGCCGTGAAGCCAAGCCTCTGGATGCCACGATTCGATCGTCGGGTAGTGGATGGCGTCGTGGAGCGGATGCCGCTGGAGTCGGTGTACTCGGTCTGTGGCATTACCGGGTATGCGCACCCGATGGCGCACGCTGAGGTCGTCCACCGATTGGTAGGGCTATGGACCGATAATGGTCAGCAGGATGAAATAGACGACCTGGTGTTCGAGTATGTGCGGCGTGACTTACTGAACCGAATTTTAGGGAACACCGATAACCACGGCCGTAATACGTCCATTATTCGTGTAGATGGCAGGTTTCGTTTGGCGCCCATCTATGACCTCGCCCCCATGATCTTGGATGATGAGGGCATCACGCGAACGACAAAGTGGGCGTCGGAGCGCAAGGGGTCTTCTCAGTGGAGGGACAATTGCGCTGAACTTACTAATTACACTGATCCAGATGTTCTGCTGCAACGGCTAATGCGTGCGGCTGAAGCATTCAGGGCGTTACCCGATCTACTGGTCGATGCCCCTGAATCGACACGGAGCGCAAAAAATCTCCCCGTGAATGACCTGGACAAGCGACTCGTGGCGTGGGGGCTGCGATGAAAAAGCTACAGCCTGAGGAACGTGCTCAGCTGATAGAGGAAATCGTCAAGCGCAACGCCGTGGGACTCGACCCCATTGGGACATCCATCCGCCGTCTGCGGCTCGAAGTCACCGGGCTTGACCAAGCGACCTTCGCGGCGATGTGCAAGATGTCCACGAAAAGCCTCTATGAACTGGAGAGCGGAAAGTCGAATCCGAAGCTCAGCACGTTGGAGGCCGTGCTGCGTCTCTTCGGCGTGCGGATGGGGATGGTGATGACGGTCAAACATAAACCTGCTCCACCGGTCTTCGGTAACAATCTCGACCCACTGAAGGTGGGTGGTCCAGTCACTCGATTCGCGCAGCCGGGTGCGAATGTTTCGCCACTGGCCCACTCCGACAGTGCATCCGGACCGAAACGGGGGAAAAGCCCAGCGGCAGCCAAAGCGAAGAAGGCAATGTCGAGACCGGCATCGTCACGGTCACGGAAAAGCAGTCAGGATGAGTGAGAACGATGTCAGGGCGGCCGTGTGCGGTGGCGTGGTTCTGCACCGTAAAAAATGCTTGAGCCCAATCAGGAATAGTGTGTTCTGGTCATGCGTCGAAACAGCGCGGCACATCCGCACTGCTCCCCACCATCACCTGCTCACGGCTCGCGCCACACCAACTCGCTCGTGTCATACCCTTGGTCCCGTGCCACCCGGAGCAACTGTTCCCGCGCCGAGTCGCTGACGATCGGCGTGCGTGACAGCAGCCACAGGTACTTGCGGTTAGGGTGCCCGACCAGCGCCACGCGGTAGCTGTCGTCGTGGTACAGCACCCAGTATTCACCCTTGGTCAACCAGGGCGCCAGGCGGCTGAACCAGTTGTCGAACTGCACCCACAGTTTGTCGGTCTGCCCTGGCACCTGCGCCTCGGCGATGCCCTTGACCTCGTTCCACTCGCCATCGGCTTCACGACAGCGGTTGGTGACATCGATGCGGCCGTCGTCACGCAGGGCGTAGTGGGCCTCGGACTGCACGCACTTGCGCTGGAAGAACATCGGCAGGCGGGCCAGTTCGTACCAGGTGCCCTGGTAGCGTTGCAGGTCGACCTGGGTGGTGGCCGGTGGCTTGGCGTCGTCACCGGAGCCGGCGCAACCGGCCAGGGCCAGCAGGGCGCAGGAGAGCAGCAGGGTCTTGCGTATCGCCATGGGGAAGTCTCCAGGGGGCAGGTCACCTTGGCCGGGGCGCCGGAGGGGCGAACCGGGCGTTGTCGAAGGTTGGATGTCGGAAGGCGGCTAAAGTTGTGTGGCAATCCTTGACCGCCTCGGCGCTGCGCTGTCGCGCAGAGAACATGGCGATAGCTGGCATGGCGCAGAGGCTTTAGCTCTGATCGATTTCAGGGGCCGCTTTGCGGCCCATCGCGGCACGGGGGCCGCTCCCACACCCGTAGCCGCGGGGTTGCAAGCTATCGCGGTCACCTGTGGGCGGCCCCTGTGCCGCGATTGGGCCCCCAGGACCTACAAAGCCAGTTCATGTGGAGCATGAATCGAGCAAAAGACAGTGGCTCCCACAAAGGCGACTGGATGCCCGCACCCTGCTTACCTGACCCTTACCCCTCGCGCAGCGCCTGCTTCAGGTAAGGCGCCGTCCGGCTGTCCTTGCAGGCTGCCACCTCGCTGGGTGTGCCGCTGGCGACCACCGAGCCCCCGTCGGCGCCCGCGCCTGGCCCGATGTCGATAACCCAGTCGCTCTGCGCGACCACGCGCATGTCATGCTCGACCACGATCACACTGTGGCCGGCATCGACCAGGCGGTTGAGCTGGACCAGCAGGCGGTCGACGTCACGCGGATGCAGCCCGTTGGTGGGTTCGTCCAGCACGTACAGGGTGGCGCCACGGGCCGAGCGTTGCAGTTCGGTCGCCAGTTTGATGCGTTGCGCCTCGCCGCCGGACAGCTCGGTGGCCGGCTGCCCCAGGCGCAGATAGCCCAGGCCGATGTCCTGCAAGAGTTGCAGCGAGCGCTGCGGTGCAGGCTGGTCGGCGAACGCGGTCAGGGCCTCGTCCACCGTCAGGCGCAGCACGTCGGCGATGGTCAGACCATTCCAGGTGACCGCCAGCGTTTCGGGGTTGTAGCGGGCACCTTGGCAGGTGGGGCAGGGCGCATACACGCTGGGCATGAACAGCAGCTCCACGCTCACCGAGCCTTCGCCCTCGCAGGTCTCGCAGCGGCCCTTGGCCACGTTAAACGAGAAACGCCCGGCGTCGAAGCCCCGCGCCTTGGCCGCGTCGGTGGCGGCGAACAGCTTGCGCACGTGGTCGAACAGGCCGGTGTAGGTCGCCAGGTTGGAACGGGGTGTGCGGCCGATGGGTTTCTGGTCGACCTGCACCAGGCGCTTGACGCGCTCAAGGCCTGCCGTCACCTGGCCCAGGCTGGTCGGCTGGGGCTCGTCCTCCAGGCTCGGCTGCTCGCTGTCGTCGGCCTCGGCCACCTGGCCCAAGTGAGCGCCGACCAGGTCGAGCAGGGCCTGACTGATCAGGCTGGATTTGCCGGAGCCGGAGACGCCGGTCACCGAAGTGAAACACCCCAGGGGAAACGAGGCTGACAGGTCGTGCAGGTTGTTGCGAGTCACCCCTTCGAGGCGCAGCCAGTGCTCGACCGGGCGAGCGGTACGCGGCGCCAGGGTCGTGGCGGCGAACAGGTATGGCCGTGTCCGCGAGGCCTCGACCTGCTCCAGGCCGGCCGGTGGGCCGCTGTACAGCACGTGGCCGCCCAGCTCGCCGGCATCCGGGCCGACGTCCACCAACCAATCGGCGCGGCGCAGCATCTCCAGGTCGTGCTCGACCACGAACACCGAATTACCGGCGGCCTTGAGCCGCTGCAGGGCATCGAACAAGGCCTCGCTGTCGGCCGGGTGCAGGCCGGCGGAGGGCTCGTCGAGCACGTACACCACGCCGAACAGCTGCGAGTTGAGCTGGGTCGCCAGGCGCAAGCGCTGCAGCTCCCCGGAGGACAGGGTCGGGGTGCTGCGCTCCAGTGCCAGGTAGCCCAGGCCCAGATCGACCAGCGTGGTGATGCGTTCGAGCAGCTCGGCGGCGATGCGCTGGGCGACCAGGCGTTTTTCCAGGGACAGGTTGTGGGTATGGCGCACGTCTTTCCCGCCTGCATGGGGGTTGCCGCCCTGGGCGACCCGCTGCGCCCGGGCCTCGCGCGTCTGCTGATGGGTCAGCACCGGGCCGGCCTCTTCGGCCTGGTCGAGATAGTCCGCAGCGGCGACCTCGTCGAGCAGCCGAGCCAGGTCCAGCAAGGGCAGGCGCGACAGTTCGGCAATGTCCAGCCCGGCGAAGGTCACGTTCAACGCCTCGGGCTTCAGGCGTTTGCCGTTGCAGGTGGGGCAGGGGCTGGCTTGCAGGTACTGGCCCACCCGCTTGCGCATCAGCGCGCTTTGCGAGTGCATGAAGGTGTGCATCACGTAGCGCCGCGCGCCGGTGAAGGTCCCCTGGTAGCTGGGCTCGAGCTTCTGCTTGAGGGCCCTGCGCGTCTGCTCCGGCGTCAGGCCGGCATACACTGGTACCGTGGGCGTCTCGTCGGTGAACAGGATCCAGTCGCGGGTCTTCCTCGGCAGGTCGCGCCAGGGCACGTCGACGTCATGCCCCAGGGTCACCAGGATGTCGCGCAGGTTCTGCCCCTGCCAGGCCATGGGCCAGGCGGCTACGGCGCGCTCACGAATGGTCAGGGACGGGTCCGGGACCATCGAGGCCTCGCTGGCTTCGTAGACGCGGCCCATGCCCTGGCATTGCGGGCAGGCGCCATGGGGCGTGTTGGGCGAGAAGTCTTCGGCATAGAGCATCGGCTGCTCGGCCGGGTAGCTGCCGGCACGCGAATAAAGCATGCGGATTAGGCTGGACAAGGTCGTGACGCTGCCCACCGACGAGCGCGCGTTGGGGCTGCCGCGCTGCTGCTGCAGAGCGACCGCTGGCGGCAGCCCTTCGATGGCGTCGACGTCCGGCACGCCTACCTGGTCGATCAAGCGACGTGCATAGGGCGCCACGGATTCGAAGTAGCGGCGTTGCGCTTCGGCATACAAGGTGGAGAAGGCCAGCGACGATTTGCCCGACCCTGACACACCACTGAAGACCACCAATGCGTCGCGGGGAATGTCCACATCGACGTTGGCCAGGTTGTGCTCGCGGGCGCCTCGCACGCGCACCCGGCCCGGTGGCGTGGAGGTAGAAGGCGTGGCGGGTGGCTGTCGACGTGCAGGCATGGCAGGTGTCCTTGTGAAGATCGCCGCAGCGTGCTGGCCAGAACCGCCAGCACGCCTACAGGGCAGTAAGGCAACTGACTCGGTCGGTCGAAGGTGGGTTCCGCTGGAACCTGCAGCGTATCAACATCTTGCTGAGCAAATGCCATCAATGTGCCCTGAGTGTGAAGTCAACTAGGTATTGGTGCGCAAAACATTGTGTCGAGCAATATTTCATGCATTTCGTCAGCCCTTCGAAAAACAAAAGCACACACTTGCCTTTCAAGCCCGTCACACAGAAACACAGACCTTCCTGTGTAGGACTGACATGAGGTGAAAGATCATGGCTACTCGTCAAGATTCGCAAGGCAACCAGAACGCCGGCAACTTCGCCAACGATCGCGAACGCGCGTCGGAAGCCGGTCGCAAAGGTGGGCAACATTCCGGCTCCACTCACGGCAATGAAACCGGTCGTCAAGGCGGGCAGGGCGGAAGCGGCAACTTCGCCAATGACCGCGAGCGCGCATCGGAAGCCGGCAAGAAAGGTGGCCAGATGAGCCACGGCAATGGTCAACAGCGCGACGACAAGCGCTGATTTCCAATGAAGAAGACCAGGACGGCTGTTCGTCCTGGACGCCTGAAGAGGAAGACGTACATGTTCATGCACAACAAGCGACTGCAATACACCGTTCGCGTAGCAGGCCCCAACCCTGGTCTGGCCAATCTGTTGCTTGAGCAGTTCGGTGGACCCCAGGGTGAGCTGGCCGCCGCCATGCGCTACTTCACGCAGGCTGTGTCGGAAGACGATGCAGGCCGCAAAGACATGCTGTACGACATTGCCACCGAAGAGCTGAGCCACCTGGAAGTGATCGGCTCGATCGTGGTCATGCTCAACAAGGGCGCCAAGGGCAAATTGGCCGAGGGTGTCGAGTCCGAAGGCGAGCTGTACCGGTCGCTGACCGGTGCTGGCAACGACTCGCACATCACCAGCATGCTCTATGGAGGTGGCGCGGCACTGGTCAACTCCGGGGGCATCCCGTGGACCGCCGCCTACATCGACACCATTGGTGAACCGACCGCCGACCTGCGCTCCAACATCGCCGCCGAGGCACGTGCCAAGATCGTCTATGAACGCCTGATCAACGTGACCGACGATGCCGGGGTGCGCGATGCGCTGCAGTTCCTGATGAGCCGTGAAATCGCTCACCAGCAGTCGTTCGAAAAGGCCCTGCACAGCATCCAGCCCAACTTCCCGCAGGGCAAGTTGCCTGGGGTGGCGGAGTTCAACAAGACCTACTTCAACATGTCCCATGGCGACGACATGCGTGGCGCCTGGAACCAGGGCGAAGCGCAGGGCGTTCCAGGCCAGATGGACGAGTGGATCTACGTCGAGAACCCGCAACCTGCGGTGGATGGCGGCGATGGCAATGCCTCGGTCAAGCTGGACGAGACCTCCTTCGACGCGCTGGAAGCCTTCAAGGAAAGGACCATGTCCGATCCAGAGGCTCAACCCCTGACGGGCGCCCACCTGGGCAGTGGCGCGGCATTGAAGCGTTGATCGGCTTCAACCGCCAGCCCCTCACGCGCCGGGTCCAAGACCCGGCGCGTTGTTATCTACCTCAGGTATTCAACGCTTGGCTTCGGCCTGCGGATCGGCCGAACGTGCCAGGAAGGCGCGCGTCACTTCAGGCAAGTGCTCGTGCAGCCATTTCGCCATGGCTTTCTCCTGTTCGAGGATGGCACGGCAGGCATCAGCCGTTTCCTGATCACCCACCTGCTCGGCAGCTTCGATCAGGACGGTGTACATCGCGATCTCGAGGTTTTCGAACACATAGCCCGACATCGCGCCTTTGACCACCTCGTCGCTCATGACCATGCCACCCAGGGCCTGCCCGAAGGCCATGACCTTGCCTGCCAGGTCCTTGAAGGTGGAGGTGCTGCCGCCAAGACGCGCGATGCATGCTTCGAGCGACTTCTGCTGACCCTTCGTTTCCTCGATGTGCTCGACGATGCGTCGTTTCAGGACGGGGTAGTGCTCCAGCCGTTCCGACTGGCCCTTAAGCATGCTTTCGGCTTGTTGCTCCATCGCGTGGGCATCGCGCAGCCAGTCCAGCAGGTTGTCCTTGGGTGTGGCCATGGTGTTTCTCCTTTCGGGATGGGTGTCTGAGTGGGAGCCCTAGGGCGCAGGGTCGTTCAACCGTGGCGACCGGTGAGGCTCATCGAGCGCCGGGTCCAGCAGAAACGCGGCCAGGGTCTCGGCACACGCCTGGATGCCACGTTCGTGAATGACCTCGAAACCATGGGTGTTGTCGGTGGGAATGGCCAGGCAGCCAGCACGCGCCGCGACGCCGCTACTCATGACGGCGCTGGCGTCGGAGGCAAATTCCACCAGCAGCGCCGCCTGGGGCGTATAGCCTGCCCGACGTGCGGCCCGCATCAGTGAGGTGACCACGGCCGGGGTGTAATAGCCTTTTTGGTCACCGGTATTGACGATGGGATCGGCGCTCAGACGTGTGCCGTACTCTTCGAGGACGGGTCCGACTTCCAGAGCGATCGTGGTGTCGCCTGGCAACCGCGAAGCGGCGTACATGGCACCGGCATTGGACTCTTCTTCCAAGGTGGTGAGCGCGAACCAGACGTCCTGACGCAGCGCGTCACGCCGGGCGCGCACCAGCGCCGCAGCGTCAAGCGCGGCCACCAGGGGCGCTCGATCGTCCATGAAGTGCGCGGCGATGGCATCATTGACACGGAACGGTCGACGCCAGTGACGGCTGAGCACCACACGGGTGCCCGGACGCACGCCCATGGCCTGCAATTCGTCCTCGCTACGGCGGGTCACGACGCGCACATCGTTCCAGTGCACATCGCCCGACAGCACGTCGCGTCCGGTGGACGTGGCCTGGGAGGCGTGCATCGACCCGTAGGACAGCACGCCCGGCAGGCGCTGTGCATCGCCCAGGATCTCCACGGGGCAGGCGCCGAAGCAGATCGGCTGGGCGCCGCCCAGGGCCACCACCTCAAGGTTGCCATCGGATCGGACACGTTTGACGATCATGGCAATTTCATCCAGGTGCGCCATGATCCGAATGCTGTCGTCAGGATCGCTGGGCTGCGCTGCACGGATGACCCCCGCGAGGTTGCCTGCCCGGTCCACCTCGACCTCGTCGCAGTGCTCACGCAGGACGTCCAGGCACACGGCCCTGACCTCGTCTTCCTGTCCGCCAGGTCCATAGGCCGCCAGCAGGCGTTCCAGCAACGCGACATCATGCAGCATGGGGTGACTTCTCCACTGTCATCGAAGGTTCAACGGGCCGCCGAGGCAAACCCGCGCTTGGCCTGGAACAATTGCTCCAGCCGGTCCACGCCCAGTGCATGGGGCAGTACGCCCTGCTGGGCTTGTTCCCAATCCAGGTCCGGGGCCAGCCAGGCCTGGGCATGGGCCGCGTCGAGCACTACCAGACGTTGCTGGCCCGTCGCGTCGCGGGTCGTCACCAGGGCCAGGCCATCGCAGCCACTGGGCTCGACGCCGACGTGGGCCAGGCCGGCCAGGTACAAGGGGCCAGGGTGGCGCGCGGTGATGTAGGCCAGTTGCCGACGGGCGCTGCCAGCCCCCTCGCTGGCCGTTTCGTACCACCCTTCGACCGGAATCAACGCCCGGCCATCGCGGCGCAAGCGGGCGTACTGCGGCGAGCGCAGCACTTGCTCGAGTGACAACTGCGTGATCGGCGAACGCGGGGCCATGGACCACTCGGGCGTCCAGCCCCAGCGCACGTCGCGCGTCACCGGCTGACCGGCGCGCATGAGGATCGCCTGCACGCGCATCCTGGGCTTGACCAGGGATTCACGTGCAGGCTCCGAGCCCGACAGCGGTGCGCTGATCCGATCAGCCTCGCTGCGGGCATCGAGCACCGGTTGGGCGAAGGGTGCGAGCGCACCTTGAACGTTATGGGACTGGACGATGCATTCGCACATGATGACCACCTGTTGCGAAGAGTGCCCAAGGCGCTCTGGAAAAAGGGTGTCGCCCGTGCTCGACGGGCCGGCTTGTAAGGATTTCGAAAGGCAGAGGCGGGACATCGTTCAGGTGGGCGGTCACGGGCTTCGATGAATGGCGGGCACGCGCGAAGGATGGCAAGAGGATGACATCCTGTGGGCAGATCGTGCAGGCGCGTGGGGCCGGGATATGCTTCGAGCGAACACGTGTGAATGACCGTTCGTCACCCCCTTGGACTTCCCTGGGCCGCCGTCAGGTCAATGCTTGCGAGGTATCCCTCCCTTACCTTTTCGACCCGCCAGCGTGCGGGTTTTTTTTGCCTGCGCATTCGTCGCTCACGAGGTGAACCACTCGCGTGCCCGCAGGAAGCACTGCTCGGCGATCGCCGAACGCGGCTCGCTGCGCCGCTGCAGCAGCGCCAGTGGGCTGTGGATGCTGGCATCGGTGATCGGCACGATGCGCAGGTGCTCGCTCAGGCGCTCCAGACCGCAGCCCAGGGGCATCACCGCGCAGCAGAGCCCGGCATCGATCGCCTGCAGCACGTGGAAGGTGGAGTCGCTTTCCAGCACCACCAGAGGGTGCAGGCCGCGGCTCCTGAAGCTCAGGTCCAGGGACTGACGGTAATGCATGCCCTGGCTCAGCAGGCCCAGCGGCAGTGGGTCGAGGTCTTCCCAGCGCAGCGTCGCCTGATCGAACCGGAAGTGCCGGGTGTCGTGCAGCAGGCCCATGGTCGTCGTGCCCAGTTCGAGCACCTCGAAGAAACTCGTGTCCACCTGATCCAGGTAGCACAAGCCCAGGTCCAGCTGGTTGCGGCTCAGGCTGTCGATGATCTGCTCGGAGCTGAGGGCCGAGAGCTCGAAGCGCAGCTCGGGGTAGCGCTCGCGCAGCGGTCGCAGCAGGGTCATGGTGTCGAAGCTGGACAGCGGTACCGTGCCCAGGCGCAGGCGGCCGACCACCTGGCCGCGGCAACTGGCGGCCTCGGCCTGCAGCCCGTCATGGGCCGCCATCAGCGTGCGGGCCCAGGCCAGCACGCGTTCGCCGGCTTCGGTGAACCCTTCGAAGCGCTGCCCGCGCTCGACCAGCACCAGGTCCAGCTCGTCTTCGAGGTTGCGCAGGCGCATCGACAAGGTCGGCTGGGTGACGTGGCAGAGCGCAGCGGCCTGGCCGAAATGCCGGGTCTGGTCGAGGGCGATGAGGAACTTCAGCTGTTTGATGTCCATGCCGGGGCCTGGTGGAAAGACGTGCGCCGACCATAACCAAGTCCGCCGTGCCTGGCCAATCTTTGTCGCGTCAGCTCAGCACGTGGCCGCGTGGTGTCAGCGGTTCGGGCAAGGGTGTCTGGCCCAGCGCCGCCAGGATGTCGCGCTCCAGGGTACGCACCAGCGCATCGGTGGCCAGGTCGTTCTCTTCGTGGCCGAACGGGTCTTCCAGCTCGTTGCCGATCGCATCCAGGCCGAAGAAGGTGTAGCTCACCAGCAGGGTGAACACCGGTGCCAGCCAGCCCAGGGGTTCGGCCAGGGCGAAGGGCAGCAGCAGGCAGAAGATGTAGATGGTGCGGTGCAGCAGCAACGTGTACGGAAAGGGCAGCGGGGTGTGCTTGAGCCGCTCGCAGGTGGCCTGGACGTCGCTCAAGCCCACCAGGCGCTGTTCGAGCAGGGTGTAGCGCCACTCGCTGATCTGCCCCTGCTGGGCCAGCTGCGAGCACCGTTCACCGACCGTTTGCAGGATGCCGTCGCACAGGTTGTGCGCACTGGGGCGAGCCTGTGGTGGCAGCCAGGCAGTGGCGGCACGTGCCGGGTCTTCGCCCCGCAGCCCGGCATTGAGCGCGTGGGCGAAGCCGCACAGGCTGCGCAGCACGTCGGCGCGCGCCTGAGGCTCGGCGATGCTCACGCTTTCGCGCACGAACGAGCGCGTCTCGATCAGCAGCCGGCCCCAGGCCTTGCGTCCCTCCCACCAACGGTCGTAGCAGGCGGTGTTGCGAAAGCTCATGAAGATCGACAGCGACAGCCCCAGCAGGGTGAACGGCGTGGCGCTGACCGGGTAGAACAGGGCCGGGTAGCGTTGTTCGACCAGCACGATCAGCGCCGCCAGCGCGGTCACCAACAGGCAGCGCCCGGCGATGCGCTTGACGATCGAGCCCTTCAGGGTGAACAGCACCCGCAGCAGGTTGACGCGTGGAGGAACGATCATGGCACTCCCGAGGCGACGCGATCAGCCGCCGGTCATGTTCATGAAGCGCAGGATCTGCACCTCGCCGCCGACCTCGAAGTGATGCCGGTACGGCTTGAGCTGCACCGCCTTGCGGATGGCCTGCTCGAGGCGCTCGCTGTCGCCGGGGTGGGCGCGCAGCACCTGCTTGAGGTCGAGCGAGTGCTCGTTGCCCAGGCACAGCAGCAGGCGGCCCTCGACGGTCAGGCGCACGCGGTTGCAGGTGGCGCAGAAATTGTGGCTGTGCGGCGAGATGAAGCCGACCCGGGTGTTCGGCGCCTCGGCCAGGCGCCAGTAGCGCGCCGGGCCGAGCGACGACTCGGCCGACTCGATCAGGGTGAAATGCCGGGCCAGCTGCGCACGGACTTCGTCGCTGGAGCAGTAGGATTCGCCACGCTCGTGCTCGCTGATCACGCCCAGGGGCATCTCTTCGATGAACGAGATGTCCAGCTCGCGGGCGATGGCGAAACGCACCAGATCGACGATCTCGTCGTCGTTGCGGCCCTTGAGCACCACGCAGTTGAGCTTGGTGCGACGAAAGCCGGCGGCGCGCGCCGCATCGATGCCGTCGATGACCTGGTGCAGGTCGCCGGTACGGGTCAAGGCACGGAAACGCTCGGGGTCGAGGCTGTCGAGGCTGATGTTGAGGCGCGTGACCCCGGCGTCGAACAGCGGCTGGGCCAGGCGACCGAGCTGCGAGCCGTTGCTGGTCAGGCACAGCTCGCGCAGGCCTGGCAGGCTGGCGATGCGGCCACACAGGTCGACGATGCCTTGACGCACCAGCGGTTCGCCGCCGGTCAGGCGGATCTTGCGCGTGCCCAATGCGACGAAGCGCTCGGCCACCTGGTACAGCTCCTCGAGGGTGAGAATGCGCTGGCGCGGCAGGAACTGCATGTCTTCGGCCATGCAATAGACGCAGCGAAAGTCACAGCGGTCAGTGACCGACATGCGCAGGTAGTCGATTTTCCGGTCGTAACCGTCGATCAGGGGCGAGCTGTGCGATTCCACGTCTATGCCTGAGTGCTGGGGCGCCTGGCGCCATGTCTGAAAAACAACCTATCGCCGGTGGGAGAGTGCGTCAAATCGCTTTTACCGACCGGCCGATCAGCCTGCTCTATCACGGCATCCGAGGGCCGCGTCAGCGGCGCACGGGCAGCGCCGTGGTGAACTTCATCTGTTCCATGGCGAAGCACGACGTGATGTTGGACAACCCATCGGTGTGGGTGATCAGTTTCTTGTAGAAGCGATCGTAGGCGGCCACGTCGGCGACCACCACCCGCAGCAGGTAGTCCCAGTCGCCGGCCATGCGGTAGCACTCCATGACCTCTTCGTAGGCGGTCACCGTCTCGGCGAAATGCGCCAGCCACTCGCTGTCGTGACGCTGGGTCTTGAGTTGCAGGAACACGGTCAGGCCCAGGTTGAGCAAGGCGGGATCGAGCAGGGCCACGCGCTGACGGATGTAGCCTTCTTCCTCGAGGCGCTTGACCCGTTTCCAGCAGGGGGTAGTCGACAGGTTGACCGCCTCGGCCAGGTCCTTGATCGACATCGAGGCATCGCGTTGCAGCAGGGTGAGCAGGTGCTGGTCGTAGCTGTCCATGGGGTAGGCGGCAGGGTCGCTGAGGGAGCTGTCGAGACTAGCCAAATGAGCGCGTGGGAACCAGCGCTTTCGCGGCGGACGCGGACCGGGCGTGCAGGGCCTCGCCGCACAGGTTTGCGCGAATATGCCATAGTGAATGCCTCCACCGCCGACCCGCCACAGGCCCCATCATGTCCGACAAGCCCCGTCACTTCGCGACCCGTACGCTGCACGCCGGCGATCCGTATGGTGTCGCCGACAATGCCATCGTCCCGCCAATCGTCACGGCCAGCTCGTTCACCAAGCGCAGCCTCGACGAACACCCCGACTACGCCTACAGCCGCGTGCGCAACCCGACCCGCGACGCCTACGAAAGCTGCGTGGCGGCCCTGGAGGAGGGTGTTGGCGCGGTAGCCTGCGCCTCGGGCGTGAACGCCACGGCCACGGTGCTCGAGCTGTTGCCGAAGGACGCCCATGTCATCGTCATGCGCGGCGTCTATGGCGGTACCTTCCGCCTGATGGAAGACTACCGGGCACACACCTGCGGCCTGACCACAAGCTACGTCGACCTCAACGACCTGCAGGCCGTGGCGGCGGCGATCCAGCCCAACACCCGGCTGATCTGGATCGAGTCGCCGACCAACCCACTGCTGCAACTGGTCGATATACGGGCGCTGTGCGACCTGGCGCGTGCCCAGGGCATGCTCACCTGCATCGACAATACCTTCTGCTCGCCCTGGAACCAGCAGCCGATCCGTCTGGGCGTGGACCTGGTCATGCATTCGGCGAGCAAGTACATCGGCGGCCATTCCGACCTGATCGGTGGCCTGGTGGTGGCCGCCGATGACACGCTGCTGGCCCGGCTGCGCAAGATCAGCATGGCCGTCGGCGCGATCCAGGGGCCGTTCGACTGCTACTTGGCCTTGCGTGGCCTGAAAACCCTCGATGTCCGTCTGGAGCGCCAGTGCGCCAATGCGCTGAAGGTGGCGCAGTTCCTCGAGGCACATCCCCAGGTCGAACAGGTGTTCTACCCCGGCTTGCCGAGCCACCCCCAGCACGCCCTCTGCCAACGGCAGATGCGCACGGGCGGTGCAGTGGTGGCGCTGCGGGTCAAGGGCGGCCGCGCCGGCGCCGAGCAGGTGGTCCGACGGCTGTCGATCTTCGTGCTGGCCGACTCGCTCGGCGGCGTCGAAAGCATGGTCAACCATGCCTGGACCATGTCCCACAATTCCCTGAGCCCTGAGCAGAAACAGCAGATGGGAATCGGGGAAAACCTGTTGCGCCTGTCGGTCGGGGTGGAAGACGCCCGCGACCTGATCGACGACCTCGACCAGGCCCTGATGGCCAT
Organism: Pseudomonas entomophila; assembly: GCF_013523125.1. GTDB lineage: Bacteria > Pseudomonadota > Gammaproteobacteria > Pseudomonadales > Pseudomonadaceae > Aquipseudomonas > Aquipseudomonas entomophila_B. The sequence continues at coordinate 20,320 of NZ_JAAMQJ010000052.1, forward strand.
CGAGGCCAGCCCCGCCTGACGCCCATCCACTGCACGCAACCAAGGAGCCTGCCGTGCCACGACTGCTACTGAACTGCGACATGGGCGAAAGCTTCGGCGCCTGGCACATGGGCCTGGACGCCGAGGTCATGCCCTATATCGACTGCGCCAACATCGCCTGCGGCTACCATGCCGGGGACCCGAGCGTCATGCGCCGCACCGTGGCCCTGGCGCTGGCCCACGGGGTGACCATCGGCGCCCATCCGGCCTACCCGGACCTGGTCGGCTTCGGCCGGCGCAGCCTGACCTGCGATGCCGACGAACTGCGCGACCTGCTGCACTACCAGATCGGGGCGCTCGACGGCATCTGCAAGGCGGCCGGCACCCGGGTGGCCTACGTCAAGCCCCATGGCGCGCTGTACAACGACATGATGGCCCACCCCGAGACCTTGCGCGTGGTCATGCAGGCCGTGGGCGCCTACGACCGCGACCTGCCGCTGATGCTGATGGCCACTGCCGATGACCGGGCTGCCCAAGCGCTGGGCGACGAACTGGGCATGACACTCTGGTTCGAAGCCTTTGCCGACCGTGCCTACACCGCCAGCGGGCACCTGCGTTCGCGGCGCCTGCCGGGTGCGGTGCATCACGATCCGGCCCAGGTCGTCGAGCAGGCCCTGCGCCTGGCCCGTGGTCAATACCTGGAGGCAGACGATGGCAGCGCCCTGCGCCTGGCAGCGCGCACCTTGTGCGTGCACGGCGACAATGCCGGCTCCGTGGCCGCCGTGCGGCAGATCCGCGAAGCGCTCGATGCGCTGGAGCAAGCATGACGCCGCGCCTGGAGGTGGTTGCCGTCGACACCTTCATGGTGCGCCTGTTCGAGCGCATCGACCCGGACAACATGCCCTGGTTGCTGGCTGCCACACGGCAAGTGTCTACGGCGCTGGCCGGGCACGTGATCGACCTGGTGCCGTCTTATACCACCCTTATGATCCAGACTGACCTGCCGCCCCTCGAAGCGCGTCGCCTGATCGAGCAGGCACTGCGCGACGTACGTCCGAGCGATCAGACGGCGGGGCAGAGGCACGAGATTCCCGTCTGGTACGACCCCCAGGTCGGCCCTGAGCTGGACCTGATCGCCAGGCGCGCCGGCTTGTCCCGCGAGGCGATGATCGCCCTGCACAGCGGCACCGAGTATCCGGTATTCGCCCTGGGCTTCGCGCCGGGTTTCGGCTTCATGGGCCTGGTCGACGAGCGCCTGGCCAGCCCACGGCTGCCGACACCGCGTCAGCGCGTGGCGGCGGGCAGCGTCGGCATTGCCGAGCGCCAGACCGCCGCCTACCCGGCCGTGTCGCCAGGGGGGTGGAACCTCATCGGGCGCACGCCGGTGACGCTGTTCGATCGCCACCGCGAGGGCTACAGCCTGTTGCAGCCGGGGGATCGCGTGCGCTTCGTCGCCATCGACCAGGCGCGCTTCCTGGCGCTGGGTGGCGATGACACCCCTCTGGAGCCCCGACCATGAGCCGCTTGCGCATCGAGGCCAGCACGGCGCTGTGCCACTTGCAGGATGCCGGCCGCTTCGGCGTGCGGCACCTGGGCGTCACCCAGGGCGGCGCCCTGGATTGGGTCGCCCTGCGCTGGGCCAACTGGTTGCTGGGCAATCCGCTCGATGCCGCGGTGGTGGAGGTGACGCTGGGTGGTTTCTGCGGTGTGGCCGAAGCCTCGTGCAGCCTGGCGCTGGCCGGTGCCGACCTGGGCGCCTGCGTCGACGGCCAACCCATCGCGCCGTGGTCCAGCTTCACCTTGTCCCCTGGGCAGCGTCTGACCTTGGCGCAGCCGCGCCAGGGCGCCCGCGCATACCTGGCGGGCAAAGGCGGTTTCCAGGCACCTCAGGTACTGGGCAGCCGGGCCACGGTGGTCCGTGAAGGGCTCGGTGGCCTCGACGGGCAGGGCCAACCTTTGGCCAAGGGCCAGGTGCTGCACTGCGAGGCAGGCCCTGCCAGGCATCCGATGGTGCCGACGGCATGCCGCCCGGTCTGGATCGATACACCCGTGCTCGATGTGGTGATGGGCGCGCAATTGGGGGCGTTCAGTGGGACCAGCCTGTTCGATGCCTTCAACAGCGCCTGGACGCTCGACACCCGTGCCGACCGCATGGGCGTGCGCCTGCTCGGGCCGACGCTGGTGTATCAGGGCGAGCCGATGATTTCCGAAGGCATCCCGCTGGGCGCGGTGCAGGTGCCGCCCGACGGGCAACCGATCGTGCTGCTCAACGACCGGCAGACCATCGGCGGCTACCCACGCTTGGGTGCGTTGACGCCTCTGGCGTTGGCCCGATTGGCACAGTGCCTGCCAGGCGAACGGGTGAAGTTCAGGGCCGTGGTGCAGACGCTGGCCTGGGAGGAGGAACAGGCGTACAGGCGGCGGTGGCAGGAGGTGCAGTAGGCCGGAAGACGGAGTGGAATTCGCGGCCCCTGCAGGCCCGATCGCGGGCAAGCCCGCCCACAGGGCGACTACAGCGCTGATTTGGCAGGATATCGCCTCCCTGTGTGGGGGCTTGCCCGCGATTGGCCCCGCAGGGGCCACAGGCCTGTCAGCCAACTCGGTCGCTCGACGGCAAACGCGCCTTGCTCCACGCTGATTCGGCAGGATATCGCCTCTCTGTGTGGGAGCGGGCTTGCCCGCGATTGGCCCCGCAGGGGCCATAGGCCTGTCGGCCAACCCGGTCGCTCGACGGCAAACGCGCCTGTGCTCCACGCTACTTGGCCAGGTAGCGCATCGCATCCTCCAGCCCTTGCAGCGTCAGCGGATACATCCGCTCGCCTATCACCTCGCGCACCAGGGCATTCGACGCGCTGTAGCCCCAGGTCTCCCGTGGATAGGGGTTGATCCACACCAGCTTGCCGAACCGTTCGACGATCCGACGCAGCCAGACGTGTCCCGCTTCCTCGTTCCAGTGCTCGACGCTGCCGCCTGGCTGGGTGATCTCGTAGGGCGCCATCGAGGCATCGCCGACGAACACCACCTTGTAGTCCTCACCGTAGGTATGCAGCAGGTCGTAGGTCGAGACTCGCTCGACGTCACGCCGCAGGTTGTCCTTCCACAGCGTCTCGTAGACGCAGTTGTGAAAATAGTAGGACTCCAGGTGCTTGAACTCGCTGCGGCAGGCCGAGAACAGTTCCTCGCATACCCGTACGTGGGCATCCATCGAACCGCCGATGTCGAACAGCAGCAACAGCTTGACCGTATTGCGCCGTTCGGGGCGCATCTGGATGTTCAGCAGGCCGGCGTCGCGGGCGGTCTGGTCGATGGTACCGTCGATGTCCAGTTCCTCGGCCGCGCCATCGCGGGCGAACTGGCGCAAGCGCCGCAGGGCCAACTTGATCGTGCGCGTGCCCAGCTCGACCTGGGCATCGAGGTTGCGGTACTCGCGCTGCTCCCACACCTTGACCGCCTTGCCCTGCCTTTGGCCAGCATCGCCCACGCGAATGCCTTCGGGGTTGTAGCCGCCCGAACCGAACGGGCTGGTGCCACCCGTGCCGATCCATTTGTTGCCGCCTGCGTGACGTTTCTTCTGTTCATCGAGGCGTTGCTTGAACGCTTCGATCAGCTTGTCGAGCCCGCCGAGGGACTGGATCTGCGCACGCTCTTCGTCGCTGAGCGAACGCTCGAATGCCTTGCGCAACCAGTCTTCGGGGATCGCGGCCTCGATGTGCCGGTCGAGGTCTTCCAGGCCATCGAAGTAGGCGGCAAACGCCCGGTCGAACTTGTCGAAATGCCGCTCGTCCTTCACCAGGACGGTACGGGCCAGGTAGTAGAAGGCGTCCATGTCGGCGAACACCACGTGCTGCTGCAGGGCAGCGTGCAGGTCGAGCAGTTCGCGCAGCGAGACCGGCACCTTGGCCGTGCGCAGTTCGTTGAACAGGTTGAGCAGCATGGTCAGCTCCCGTCAGCGGTGGCCGCGCCGACTCATGAACGCCAGGCGCTCGAGCAGGTGCACGTCCTGCTCGTTCTTCACCAGCGCGCCGGCCAACGGCGGGATGGCCTTGGTCGGGTCGCGCTCGCGCAGCACCGCCTCGCCGATGTCGTCGGCCATCAGCAGCTTGAGCCAGTCGACCAGCTCGGAAGTGGAGGGCTTCTTCTTCAGGCCCGGCACCTTGCGCACGTCGAAGAACACGTCCAGCGCTTCGCTGACCAGGGTCTGGCGGATGCCGGGGAAGTGCACGTCGACGATCCGCTGCAAGGTGGCGCGGTCGGGGAAGGCGATGTAGTGGAAGAAGCAGCGCCGCAGGAAGGCATCCGGCAGCTCCTTTTCGTTGTTGGAGGTGATGAGGATGATCGGCCGGTGCCGAGCCTTGATGGTCTCGCCGGTCTCGTAGACGTAGAACTCCATGCGGTCGAGTTCCTGCAACAGGTCGTTGGGGAACTCGATGTCGGCCTTGTCGATCTCGTCGATCAGCAGCACCACGCGCTCCTCGGCCTCGAACGCCTCCCAGAGCTTGCCTTTCTTCAGGTAGTTGCGCACATCGTGGACCTTGTCCACGCCCAATTGCGAGTCACGCAGGCGGCTGACCGCGTCGTACTCGTACAGACCTTGCTGGGCCTTGGTGGTGGACTTGATGTGCCAGGTGATCAGGCGGGTACCGAAGGCGTCGGCCAGCTGCTCGGCCAGCAGGGTCTTGCCGGTCCCAGGCTCGCCCTTGATCAGCAACGGACGCTCCAGGGTGATGGCGGCGTTCACGGCCAGCTTCAGGTCGTCGGTGGCGATGTAGGCAGAGGTGCCTTCGAACTTCATGCAGGGCTCCTTGGGTGACCGGCGCGCGCACGTGGCGCCTGAATGGATGGGCTCGACTATAGCGTGGCAACCCAGGGCGGGGAATGCCTGGGGCGGGCAGGCCATGAGGATTGACCGGTCGAGCGGCGGGTTTGGCAGGGCCTGTGGCAGGTCAACGTCTTTGGAAAAGGCCTCAAGATAGGGTTATTTATTGCACCCATCGATTCACCGGCACGATACAGGCACGCGCAGCCCTCCTGTGGGAGCAACTGTCTTCTTCTACTTGGCACATGCCTGACCGCATGGACTGATGTGTGGGCTTACCCGCGACGCAGGCGGCGCCTGACAGGGCCCTATCGCGGGCAAGCCCGCTTGTATGGTAGGACTTGAAGGGAGGAGGAGGGACTAGATCCGCTTCTGACTGTTCGCGCAGTACAGACCGTGGGAGATTTCGCCCCTCCTCCCTTCACCCAAGCGCCGAT
>NZ_JAAMQJ010000053.1 GCF_013523125.1 Pseudomonas entomophila
GCCCCCACCTTGCCACCCCTGACCAGCCGCGAAGTCTGCCAATGGCTGCGCGATGCGGCCCTGGGCACCGCCCGACTGAAGGTACTGGCGGTCCGGCAAGACCGCCTGAGCCTTACCATCGACGGTTGCAGGCTCGTCCTGCTCGCCGATGAACAGCGCTTGTCCTGCCTCCAGGCATGCGACCGACAAGGCCGCCAAGGCATGGCCGAACACTGGTGTCGGCCCGGTACTGACCCCATCGAACTGCTCAGCACCTGGGAACGCACGCAACTCGATCGTCTGCTCGACATCGACGCCTGACCGCCTGCCCTTTGTCCCGTCAAGCCGCCTCGCATGCCACAGCCAAGACCCTGCAACCCGTTTCATATTTGAAACACCCTTACGCTTTCTCCCCGTAAAGCCCACAAGATACATTTCGTACAAAAAATAAACAAAATGTCGAAAATGACGTTTTTTTGGCGTTATCTCTGCCTGATATCTTGGCGCCTCCACGCACGCTCACTTTCCTCTCTCTATCGCCAGAAACCCTTATTTTCAGGGACTTACGACCGTTCATCGGATTGGTGACCGCGCCCCGTCAAATAAGTTTCAGCGCCAAACCCCCGATTCAGAAGGGTTTGATGGCAAAGAGCCTTAATTTGGCCGGGTGTAATTCCTACGCAACATGCCATTCATTTGACGCAAAGCCAGCCCGCTGCGCTATAAAGAATTCCACACAGTCACTTCGCCCTTTCCTTCAATCCTTCAATGCGAGGCACGCCGACATGGACGTGAGCGTATTTGGCACCGGCTACGTCGGTCTTGTACAAGCAGCCGCCCTGGCAGACGTCGGGCACCGCGTCCTGTGCGTGGACATCGACACGCACAAGATCAACCAGTTGAGCATGGGGGTGCCGCCGATCAGCGAGCCTGGCCTGCCGGCCATGCTCGAAGACAACATCAAGCAGGGCCGCCTGCTGTTCAGCACCCAGGCCAGCGATGCGGTCGCCCATGCCGAGCTGATCTTCATCGCCGTCGGCACTCCGCCCGATGAAGACGGCTCGGCCGACCTGTCCCACGTGCTCGAGGTCACCCGGCAGATCGCCCGCCTGATGGAGGCCGACCGCACGCTGATCTGCAAGTCCACCGTGCCGGTCGGTACCGCCGACACGGTGCTGGCCCTGGCCCGTGACGAACTGCAGGCCCTGGGCAAGGCGCACCTGCAGGTGCGCGTAGTCTCCAATCCCGAATTCCTCAAGGAAGGCAGTGCCCTGGCCGACTGCATGCGCCCGGACCGGATCATCGTCGGCACCCCGGACGAGGTGGCGCGTGCGCAGATGGCCGAGCTGTACGCGCCGTTCTGCCGCAACCACGAAAAACTGATGTTCATGGACAACCGCAGCGCCGAGCTGACCAAGTACGCCGCCAACGCCATGCTGGCCACGCGCATCAGCTTCATGAACGAGTTGGCCAACCTCAGCGAGACCCTGGGCGCCGACATCGAAGCGGTCCGCAAGGGCATCGGCTCGGACCCGCGCATCGGCTACCACTTCATCTACCCCGGCTGCGGTTTTGGCGGCTCGTGCTTCCCCAAAGACATCAAGGCGCTGCTGCATACCGCCGAACACAGCGGCATGCCCCTGCGGCTGCTGCAGAGCGTCAGCGACGTCAATGATCGTCAGCGGCAGGTGCTGTTCGCCAAGCTCAAGCAGCAGTTCGGCGGCCAGCTGGCCGGCAAGTCCATCGCCCTGTGGGGCCTGGCGTTCAAGCCCAACACCGACGACATGCGCGAAGCGCCCAGCCGCTACCTGATGGAGGCCCTGTGGGCCGAGGGCGCCAGCGTGCGTGCCTATGATCCCGAAGCGATGGACGAATGCCGGCGCCTCTACGGCTACCGTGACGACCTGCACCTGTGCGCCACCCGTGACGACACCTTGCAGGACGCCGACGCCCTGGTGATCTGCACCGAATGGAAGAACTTCAGGGTGGTCGACTTCGCCCTGCTGGCCACCAAGCTGCGCGCCAAGACCGTCATCGACGGACGCAACCTGTACAACCCCGAGCACCTGGCCGCCCATGGCCTGAGCTATGCCGGGATCGGCCTGCGCCAGGTCGCCCCGCACGGTGTCGCCTCGTGAAGGTCCTGGTCACCGGCGCGGCCGGTTTCATCGGCGCACACACCACGCTGCGCCTGCTGCGCGATGGCCATGAGGTCATCGGCCTGGACAACTTCAACGACTACTACGACCCCGCGCTCAAGACCGCGCGGGTGCGCTGGATCGAAGCGCAGGTCGGCTCGTTCGCGCTGCACACCCTGGACCTGGCCGACCGCGATGGCGTGGCCCGGCTGTTCGCCGCCGAGCGTCCGGACGTGGTCGTGCACCTGGCGGCGCAAGCCGGGGTGCGCTACTCGCTGCAGAACCCCCAGGCCTATGTCGACAGCAACCTGTGCGGTTTTCTCAACGTGCTCGAAGGCTGCCGCCGCAATCCGGTGCAGCACCTGCTGTACGCCTCGTCCAGCTCGGTGTACGGCGCCAACCAGAACACGCCCTATCGCGTGCAGGACGGCGTCGATCACCCGCTGTCGCTGTATGCCGCCACCAAGAAAGCCAACGAGGCCATGGCGCACAGCTACAGCCACCTATTCGGCATTCCGTGCAGCGGCCTGCGCTTCTTCACCGTCTACGGCCCCTGGGGCCGCCCGGACATGTCGCCGATCCACTTCGCCCGCTCGATCAGCGAAGGCTGGCCGATCCAATTGTTCAACCAGGGCCGCCATCAACGCGACTTCACCTACATCGACGACATCGTCGAAAGCCTGGTGCGGCTGATCCCGCACCCACCGACGCCGCGTCCTGACTGGACACCGGCGCAACCGGATCCGGCCAGCAGCCAGGCGCCCTGGCGGCTGTTCAACATTGGCGGGCAGCGCCCGGTGGAGCTGATCGACTACGTCGCCCTGCTCGAACACCACCTGCAACGCGATGCGGTCATCGAGCTGCTGCCCCTGCAGCCGGGCGACGTCCTGGCCACCTGGGCCGATGCCAGCGCGCTGGAGCAGGTGACCGGTTTCACCCCGCGGATTTCCCTGGACGAAGGGCTCGGGCGCTTCGTCGCCTGGTTTCAACAGCATTACGCGCCGGGAGTCGGCCAAGACCCGACGTTCGGCGAGCAGACCGACCATCGGAGGCTGGCATGACCGGACCGGCAAAAAGCATGACTATGGAAAGGCTCACACACGACAAGCGCCTGGACCCGGCGCATCGCCAGCGCATCGACGCGGCCATCCACATGCAAGGACGCGGCTGGCTGACCGGGCGTGCCGGTGGACGTGCCTGGACGCTGTCGCGCACCAACCGCGTGCTGTCGTGCCTGGGTGCGCTGACCCTGCTGCTGGCGATCTCGCCGCTGCTGCTGGTGGTCGCCGTGCTGGTCAAGCGCAGCAGCCCGGGCCCGGTGTTCTTCGTGCAGCAGCGCACCGGCTACCGCGGCCGCACCTTCGGCATGTTCAAATTCCGCACCATGGTCGCCAATGCCGAAGCGCTGAAGGACTCGGTGCGTCACCTGAACAAGCACGGCGCCGACGCCATCGACTTCAAGATCGACAAGGACCCGCGCGTTACCTCCATCGGCGCGCTGCTGCGCCGCACCAGCCTCGACGAGCTGCCCAACCTGCTCAACGTGGTCGCCGGTGACATGCGCCTGGTCGGTCCGCGTCCGACCTCGTTCAACGCCTACCGCTACAAGGACGCTCACCTGGCCCGGCTGAGCATCTACCCCGGCATGACCGGCCTGTGGCAGATCTCCGGGCGCAGCGACATCGACTTCGACCAACGCGTGCAACTGGACCTGAGCTACATCCACGAACAGAGCTTGATGCTGGACCTGAAGATCCTGCTCAAGACGCCCTTCAAAGTCTTCAGCGGCCACGGAGCAAGTTGAGATGGACGGTTCTATATCCCGGCGCCTGAGCATCGCCACCCCCAGCGAAACCAACCTGACCGCCACCGTGCTCGACCTGGAGCAGCGCACCTTGCTGCTGACCTCGGCCAACAGCGGCAGCGGCACCAGCACCAGCGCCCTGGCCTTCGCCAGCCAGCTGGCGCTGATGAGCGCCGGTACCGTGCTGCTGATCGACACCAGCGCCGGTGTCGGCAGCCTCAGCCAGCAACTGGGCCTGGGCAAGCTGCGTGGCTTTACCGACCTGCTGTTCGACCGCGACACGTCCCCTCTGGCCCAGGACTGCGTGGTGCGCCTGCCCGACCAGCCGTTCGACGTACTGCCCGGCGGCACCTGGCTGCGCGGCCGCGAGCGCCTGGACCCGGACCGCCTGCGCGTGCTGCTGCGCCAGTTCAGCACCCAGTACCGCTTCGTGGTGATCGACGGCGAGGCCATCTACGTCAACACCGACAGCCTGGTGATCGGCACCATGGTCGACGGCGTGATCCTGGTGGTGTGCGCCGAGCAGACCCGCCTGGAAGTCGCCCAGGCCGCCAGCCTGCGCCTGACCCAGGCCGGTGCGCGGCTGATCGGCAGCGTCTTCAACCGACGCAAGTACTACATGCCCCAGTGGCTCTACAACAACCTCTGAGCCAGGCCCAGGAGACGACCATGAACTACCCGACCATCGCCCTGTGCGTGCTGGCCCTGAGCGGCTGTGCCGGTCAGCAGAGCCGCGAGATTCCGGTGCAGATCCTCACCGCCGCACCGGCCGAGGCGCAGGCCTCCGAACTGGGCGGCCGCGAGCAGGTCCTGCGCCCACAGGACGTGCTGGAAGTGATCTTCCACTTCCCCAACACCAGCACCGGCACCTACACCCTCCAGCCAGGTGACACGGTGGACCTGAACTTCCTCTCGGCCAGTGGCCTGAACGGCAGTCAGCTGGTGCAGCCCGACGGCAGCATCACCCTGCCCAGCACCAATTCCGCCGTGCGCGTCGCCGGCCTGACCGCCAGCCAGGCGGAGACGGCGATCCAGCAGGCGTTTCGCAACAAGCGGGTGTTCCAGAACAACCGCGACCAGGTGACCCTGCGCGTGCTCACCCCCATGAGCAGCGACGCCAACCTGAAAAGCGCCCTGAGCCACCCCGGCAGCGGCATGAGCCGCGACATCATCGTCGGTACCGACGGCCGCGCGACCTTCCCGGAAATCGGCTCGGTGCCGCTGCAGGGCCTGACCCTCGACCAGCTGCGCGACCACCTCAACCAGCGCTACGCCAACCTGCCCGGCCGGATGACCGTCGACGTGCTGCTCAAGGCCACCGCCGCCAACGAGATCTACGTGCTCGGCGAAGTCGCCCAGCCGGGGTCGTTCCCGATCCGTCGTCCGGTCTCGGTGCTCGAGGCCCTGACGCTCGCCCGTGGCCCGACCCTCAAGGCCAAGCTCGGCTCGGTGGTGATCATGCGCCGCACCGGCAACCACGTGCAGGCCGTGCACTACGACGTCGACAAGGCCCTGGACGGCAGCGGCGCGCAGATCGCCTACCTGCAACCGGAAGACATGCTCTACGTGCCCAAGACCGCCCTGGCCAGCGCCGGCGAACTGAGCCGGCAACTGGCCGACGTGGTGCTGTTCCAAGGCGTCAACTTCGGCTTCAGCTATCGCGCTGACAACAAGAACAGCATCGGCAATTGACCAGGGACACGTTCATGATTACCCAACCCAAAGAGAACTACGTACACGAGTTCTTCAGGATCTTCTTCGCCAACCAGCAGTGGGTGAAGCGCATTTTCCTGGTCTTCGCCGTGTTCGCCCTGGTCCTGCCGTTCGTGCTCAGCGCGCGCTACGACATCCCCGCGCAGGTCATCGTGCAATCCAAGAAGCTCTCGCAGAGCGACACCAGCTCGGCCCTGGGGCAGCAGGCCGACACCTTCATTCCGCCGAGCCTGGCGGACATGGAAACCGAGAGCAACATCCTGCGTTCGCCGGCATTGATCCGCGAGACCATCAGCCAGCTGCGTACCGAGGGCTATTACCAGCCTGAGCCGAGCTGGGTGCGCGACCACCTGCTCACACCCGTGCGCCAGCACGTGATAGCGCCGGTACTGGCGCTGTTCGCCGACGAAGACGCGGTGCCGCGCGACAACGAACTCGACGGCCTGACCGACGAAGCGCTGAGCAAGCTCGACATCGCCGCCCTGCCCGGCTCGAACGTGATCTCGCTGAACTATTCGGCCAAGGATGCGCACCTGGGCACGGTATTCCTCGGCCGCCTACTGGAGAACTTCCTGAAGAACCGCCAGGACCTGCAATCCAACGAACTGCCGGAAGCCTTCTACCAACAGAAGAAGCTGCACTACCAGACCCGCCTGGGCGAACTGGAAACCCAGCGCCTGAACCTGCTCGAAGCGATCAGCTCGTCCGACCCGCGGGAAGAGATGACCTTCCGCCTCAACGCCATCAACACCGAGGAGCAGGCGCTCAACGCGGCCCGCGACCGCCTGCTGCAGAACCAGCAGTGGCTGGACTACCTCAAGGCCAGTCGCACTGCGGCCAACTCGGCCAAGCTCGCCGACTACAGCTTCCCCTACACCTTCGTCACCACCGTCGACAACGTGCCGCTGGAAGACCGCGAGATCAAGCAGCTCGGCGAACAGCTGACCAACCAGATGACGCGCTACAGCAGCGACCTGGCCATCTTCCAGGCCGGGTCCGATACGATGCTGCTGCAGCGCGAACAGCTCAACGCCACCCGCAACCAGCTGCTCAAGGTGGTCGACAACCGCATCCGCGAGCGCACCCAGGACCTGGCGGTGACCCAGCAGGTGATCGACCAGAAATCCGCGCGCATCGCCGAGTACACCGCGCGCATCCGTCAGCTGCGCGAGACCCAGAGCCAGACCCGTCAGCTCGACACCGAGATCGAAGCGCTGCACCGCGCCTTCTCGACCTATGCCCAGCGCTACGAAGAAAGCCGCGGCCAGGGCCTGCTCGACGGTAGCCAGTCCAACGCCCGGATCCTCAGCGCGCCGTACGAGCCGGCCAGCGCGGCGTTCCCCAAGCCGGGGCTGATCATCCCGTTCGGCCTGCTCACCGGCCTGCTGCTGGCCATCGCCGTGGTCTACGTCAAGGAGTTCTTCGACCACCGCTTCAAGCACCCGGCACAGATCGGCCAGCAATTGGGCCTGCCCGTGCTGCTGGTGATCAACGAACACACTCCGGCCCTGGCCAACCCGCACCGTCGCTGGAGCCTGCCGCGCCTGATGCACTGGGTGCGGCATTGAACGCCGCCGCGCCCAACGCGCCGCGCACGGTCCTGCACCTGCTCAACAGCGGCGGCTTCTACGGCGCCGAGCGCATGCTGCTCGACCACTGCCAGGCCACGCCAGGACGGCACCGGGTGCTGTTCCTGGGCGCGCCACCGGCCCTGCTGACGCGTTTTCGCCAGGCCGGCATCGAGTGCCAGAGTTGCCCGAACCTGGTCGCGCTGCTGCGGTTGCTGGCGCGCGAACGCCGCCAGCGTCCGCTGCTCAACAGCCACAACTTCAAGGGGCTGTTGCTGGGCTGGGTCGGTGCCACGCTGTGGCGCTTGCCGATGGTGGTCACCCAGCACGGGTTCACCCCGCGCAGCCGCAAGCAGCGCTTCTACACCTGGCTGAGCCTGCAACTGTGCCGCACCCCTACGGTCGATCAGGTGGTCTGCGTGGCCGACAGCATCGAACGCCTGCACCGGCAGGCGGGCGTGGGCGCCGGCAAGCTGCAGGTGATCCGCAACGGCCTGCCCGAACCGCAAGGCGTCCCCCCGCGCAGCAACGGCCATGCCCACTGGCTGGCCGGCTTCGTCGGGCGCCTGAGCAGCGAAAAGGGCCCGGACCTGTTTCTCGACACGCTGATCCCGCTGTGCCAGCGCGAGCCCCGCGTGCGGGCGGTGATGCTCGGTGACGGCCCGGAACGCGCGGCCTTGCAGGCGCGCATCGATGCCGCCGGGCTGACCGAGCGCATCAGCCTGCCGGGGTTCCAGACCGACATGCGGCGCTGGATGGCGCGCCTCGATGCGCTGGTGATCAGCTCGCGCACCGAAGGCACGCCGATGATCCTGCTCGAAGCCATGCAGGACGGCGTGCCGGTGGTGGCGTTCTCGGTCGGTGGCGTGCCTGACGTGATCCGCCACGGACACAGTGGGCTGCTGGCCACCCCGCTGGACACCCACGAACTGGGCCAACAGCTGCAGGCCCTGTTGGATGACCCGGCCCAGGCCGAGGAACTGGTGGCCCGCGCCCGTCAGACCCAGCGCGAGCACTTCCACCTGCCGACCCTGGCGCACCACTGGGCGCAGGTGTACCGGCGGGCCGCACGGGAGGCCCTGGCATGATCATCCCTCTGTCGCTGGTCGGCCTGGTGGCCCTGGTCAGCCTCGGCCTGCTGGCCAGCCCGTACCCGGCCCTGGCGCCGGGCGCGGTCCTGGGCCTGGCGGGCACCCTGGTGCTGTATCGCAAGCCGGCCTGGGGGCTGCTGGCGATCGCCGCGCTGGTCCCGCTGGAAGGCATCCTCAAGGACAAGCTGCTGTCCGGCGCCAAGCTGGTCGGCGTCGGCATGATCCTGATCCTCACCCTGCAACTGGCCGTGCGCCAGCTGCCCGCCAGCCGCCTGGCCAGCAACCAGTGGCGACTGCTGCTGCCGTTCCTGGCGCTGTACCTGCTGAGCCTGTGGACCAGCGACCTGCTGCCGATGTCGCTGGCGCACCTGCGCGAGATCAGCGTGGGCCTGATCGTCTTCGGCATCACCCTGCTGGTGGCCCGCGAGCTGAGCCTGCCGATGCTGGCCCGGCTGGTCACCGTCACCGTGTGCATCAGCTGCCTGTTCGCCCTGTTCATGGCCAAGTACCAGCAGGGCGGCCGCGCCTCGGCCTCGCTCGACCCGAACAACTTCGCGCTGCTGATCACCTTCGCCATGCCCCTGGCCCTGTGGCTGGCGATCAAGACCCGCTGGCTGCCGCTGCGGCTGTTCTGGATCGGTTGCTGCGTTCTGCTGTTGGCAGGCATCACCAAGACCGAATCGCGTTCGGGGCTGGTGGTGATGCTGGCGAGCCTGGGCATCCTGCTGGTGCACTACCGCGAACAGGTGGCGCGCATTCGCCCGCGGCACCTGGGCTTCGCCATGCTCGGCCTGGCCGTGCTGATCCCGGCGGGGGCTGCGCTGATGCCCGAAGGCTACGCCGCACGGATCCAGTCGCTGATGCTGCTCAAGGGGGGCGTCAACGCCCACAAGGACGAATCCCTCGGGCGCCGCGCCTCGTACCTGCTGGTCGGCCGTTCGATGATCGCCCACAGTCCGGTGCTGGGCACCGGGCCCGGCACCTTCCCGCTGCACTATGCCCGCAGCGGCTATGCCGTGGCCTTCGCCCCGAGCAACAAGGCCGCCGAGCTGTACCGCGCCGCGCACAACACCTACCTGCAGGTGACCAGCGAGACCGGCGTGCCGGCCGGACTGCTGTTCGTCGGCATGGTGCTGCTGGCCATCCGCAATTTCTGGCACGCGCGGCGACTGTCGCTGGCCCGGGGTGACCGGGAGAACGCCGACCTGATGACGCACCTGACCATGAGCATGATGGCCATGGGCATCTTCCTGATGTTCCTGACCGCCTACAACCACAAGTACCTGTGGCTGATGCTGGCCCTGTCCAGCGTCCTGGTCCGCCAGGCCGCCGAGCCCCGCCAGCAGGAGATCGCACCGTGCACCTGATCAGTCTCGTGATCCCGATGTTCAACGAAGCGCAGCACATCGTGCGCACCCTTCAGGCGGCGCGCCACGCCGCCACGCTGGCCGGTCTGCGCTGCGAGCTGCTGGTGGTGGACAACGGCTCCAGCGACGAGGGCCCACGCCTGGCGCGCCAGCATGGCGCCCGCGTGCTCAGCGCCCCTGGCCTGCCGATCGGCGCCCTGCGCAACCGCGGCGCCCAGGCCAGCCGGGGTGACTGGCTGGCGTTTCTCGATGCCGACATCGAAGTGCCGGGCGACTGGCTGCAGTGCCTGCTGGACCTGCACCGGCGCGGCGAGGGCGATGTGTTCGCCCTGGACTGCGACACGCCGCGCCAGGCGCCCTGGTTCGCCTACGCCTGGCAGCGGCGCACCCTGCGGGCCGGCGCGGCGGTGCAGGACAGCCATTGGCTGCCGACGCCGAACCTGCTGATGCGCCGTACCTGGTTCGAGGCGGTCGGCGGGTTCGACGAGCGCCTGCGCACCGGCGAGGACAAGGACTTCACCCTGCGCCTGCACGCGGCCGGGGCACGCCTGCGCGCCGTGCGTGCGCCGGTGGTGCTGCACTGGGGCTTCGAGGGCAGCTGGTCGGAATGGGTCGGCAAGGAGCTGTGGCGCCAAGGCAGCCACCTGGCCCTGCTGCGCAGCCACGGTGCCAGCCTGCGGCTGTTGCGCTTCCCGCTGCTGTCGCTGGGGATCTGGCTGATCGATGCGCTGATCCTGGCCCTGCTGTCGGCCGGCCATGTCGGCCCGGCGCTGGCCCTGCTCGCGCTCGGTGCCCTGCCGGCCCTGGCGCTGAGCCTGCGCCAGAGCCTCAAACACCGCGACCCCCTGTTCGTGCTGCAACTGTGGGGGCTGCACTGGATTCGTCTGCACCTGGCGGGCGCGGCCTTCGTGCTCAGCCTGTTCAACCGCACCGCAAGGAGGCCCGCTCGTGGCTGAAGTCGTATTCTGGATGTGCCTGCTGCTCCCCGTGTATGCCTGGATCGGCTACCCCGTGCTGCTGACCCTGGCCGCGCCGTGCTTCCCGCGCCGCCGCCCGGGCCCGCTCGCGCCGCAACGGGTCAGCGTGGTGATCGCCGCGCACAACGAAGCGCGCCACATCGTCGACAAGCTGCGCAGCGTGCTGCGCCAGGACTACCAGGCGGCCGACCTGCAGGTGGTGGTGGTCAGCGACGGCTCGACCGATGCCACGGTGCAGCTGGCACGCAGCCTGGGCGACCCGCGTGTGGAAGTGCTCGACCTGCCGCGCCTGGGCAAGGCCGGCGTGCTCAATGCCGGGGTCGAAGTCAGCCGCGGCGAGCTGCTGGTCTTCACCGACGCCGACAACCAGTGGGCCGACGACACCTTGGGCCTGTTGCTGGCACCGTTCGCCGACCCTGAAGTCGGCGCCAGCGCCGGACACATGATCATCCCGGTGGTCGGCCAGGGCCTGAGCCTGGGCGACAGCCTCTACCGGCACTACGAAGCCTGGGTGCGCAAGGTGGAGAACAGCACCGGCTGCATGGTCTCGGCCGACGGCGCCTTGCTGGCGCTGCGCCGTACGCTGTACCAGGCGGTGCCCAAGCAGGTCAACGACGACTTCTTCATCAGCACCTGCGCTCCGGCCGCCGGCAAGCGCATCGTCTACGTCCCCGAGGCCATCGTGCTCGACCAGGGGGTGGACGAGGCCGACAAGCAGTTCCGTCGTCGCCAGCGGGTCACCGTCGGCGGCCTGCTGAGCCTGGCGGCGCGCCGCGAGCTGCTCAATCCGCTGCGTCACGGCCTGTACGCCATCGCCCTGATCAGCCACAAGCTGATCCGCCGCCTGGCGCCGGTGCTGTTGCTACCGCTGCTGCTGGCCAACCTCTGGCTGGCGTTGGAACCGGGCCTGTTCCGCTGGATGCTGGTGGCCCAGCTGCTCGGTTACGGCGTGGCGGTCCTCGGCCTGCTCGACGTGCGTCGGCGCCTGCCCAAGCCGTTTCGCCTGGCGGCGTTCCTGCTGGTGACCCTGGCGGGCATGAGCGTGGGCCTGTGGCAGTTCCTGCGCGGGCACAGCTACAGCCAGTGGAACCCGAACCAGAACCGTTGAGGCCAGGACATGCCGCTCAAGACGTTGCTCAAACAGGCCAGCGGATGGTTGTATTTCCACTCCCCGTCCGGCCGCAAGACCCTGCAGCACAACGGGGTGATTCTCATGCTGCACCGGGTGCTGCCCGATGATGCCAGTGCGGCCCTGCCGCACCGCAACGAGTTGTGCATCGGCCAGGCCACCTTCGACGGCCTGCTCGGCTGGCTGTCGCGCCATTTCGACTGCGTCAGCCTGATGGACCTGCTTCAGGGGCACGGCCAGGCCGATCGCCCGGCCCGTCCACGGGTGGCCCTGACCTTCGACGACGGCTGGCGCGACAACGCCTCCAATGCTTTCCCGCTGCTGGTCAAGCACCAGGTGCCGGCGAGCATCTTCCTGTCCACCGACTACATCGGCAGCCGCCAGCGGTTCTGGTGGGAAAGCGTCGGCGAGACGCTGTGGGGCAGCCATGGCGAGGCGCCGCGCTACCGGTTGATCGAGCAGTTGCGCCAGCTCGGTCGCCCCTTGCCGGTGAATTACTTCCTGCACGCCCAGCCCGTCGCCCGCAGCCTGCTGCTCGCGCGCTATCTGCAAAGCCTCAAGACCCTCAGCCCGCAGGCCCTGCAATTGCTGACCGACGTCTGCCCGCCCGAATCCCTGCCTCAGGCCATGGACTGGGAGCAGGTGCGCGAAATGGAGGACTCCGGACTGGTGCGCTTCGGGCCCCATGGCGCCAGTCACGCCCTGCTGCCGTTTCTCGACGATGCGGCGCTGGACGAGGAACTGCGGCGCAGCCATGACGCCCTGCGCGTTGGCTGCCAGGCACCGCTGCCGGTGTATTGCTACCCCAATGGCGATCATGACGCGCGAGTACGCGCCCATGTCGCCGAACACGCTTACCCCTGGGCCTTGAGCACGCGCATCGGCGTCTGCCAGCCCCATGACGACCCGCTGGCGCTGCCACGCATCGGGGTCAGTCAACACAATGCCAGTCGTCCAGCGTTGCTGGCCTGGCGCATCAGTCGAGGGAACCGGCCATGAGCGGTAACAGTTATGTGCGTCACCTGGTGCTGAGCGTCGGCACCAAGTTGGCGATGATCGCGCTGCGCCTGCTGCGCAACATCCTGTTGGCGCGGATCCTCGGCCCGAGCGAGCGGGGCCTGTTCGCGCTGCTCAGCTCGCTGCCGGAAATGATCAGCGCCGTCACCAGCGGCGGACTCAACAGCGCCGTCAGCTACCAGGCGGCCAAGCAGCGTTCGATGGGCCTGCTGCTGACCCAGGTGCTGGTCTACGGGTGCCTGCTGGCGCTGCTGCTCACGCTGTTCTGCGTGGCCCTGGTGCGTGAGTTCGCCACGGACCTGGAAGTCACCCTGCAGCTGGGCCTGCTGGCCTGGCTGCTGTTGATCGCCGTGCCGATGACCGTGCTCAAGAGCGGCCTGCTCAATCTGCACAACGCCAGCGGCAATGTCGACGCCTTCAACGCCTTGCGCCTGACCGAATCGCTGGCGCCATTGCTGCTGTTTCTGGCGATGTTCTGGATGTGGGGCGGCCAGGCGCTGGAGGCCGCGCTGATCAGCTGGCTGATGGGCCTGGCGGTGGTGCTGGCCCTGGGCTTGTGGTGGTTGTCCCGGTCGCATTCGCTGCGCCTGCGCTGGGACCGCGCCGGCCAGCGCGAACTGTTGACCTACAGCGCGCGCAGCCACCCGGACGTGATTTTCCAGCAGATCATCCTGCGCTCGGACTACCTGTTCATCGGCGCGCTGATCGGCAGCACCGCCGTGGGCCACTACGCCATGGCCAGCGCCGCCGCCGAGCTGCTGCTGATCGTGCCCGAGGCGGTCACTACGCCCTTGATGAAGCGCCTGCTGCAACAGGACGAGAGCATGCGCAAGCTGACACCGATCGCCCTGCGCCTGACCGGCACGGTGATGCTCGGGGCCTGCCTGAGCATGGCGCTGATCGGCAAGTGGCTGATCGTCACGCTGTTCGGCGCCGAGTTCGAACCGGCCTACCCGGCCCTGCTGGCCCTGCTGCCGGGCATGTTCGCCATGTGCTACACGAGCATCCTGCGCCTGGACCTGCTGGGCAAGGACAAGCCTGGCACGGTGTCGCTGATCATGGGCACGGCGGCGGTGCTCAACCTGCTGCTCAACGTCATCCTGATCCCGGCCTACGGCATCCTCGGCGCGGCCATCGCCACCTCGGCGTGCTACCTGCTGGTGACCGGCTGGATGCTGCTGGTCTACTGCCGCCTGGGCCAAGTGCCGGTGTGGCAGACCCTGTTCGTGCTGCCGAGCGACTACGCGCCGCTGCGCCAGATGCTGCAAGGACGCCCGGCATGAGGACGTGGCTGCTGGCCTGCCTGCTGGCCGTGCCGGTCACTGCCCAGGCGCTGACCTGGGAAGGGGTGCGCGACGCCAGCCTGTACCTGGCGCCGAGCCGGGCCGACACCCTGCGCATCACCTGGCGCCCGGCCTGGCAAGCGCGGGCCAACGCCGAGCAGCTGTACCTGCTCGACGGTCGGGGCCGACTGGTGGCCCAACAGGACATCGCCGCCGACCAGCCGCGCGGCGAGCTGAGCTGGCCGATCATGCCTGGGCAGGGGCCCTACCGCCTGGAAGTGCCCGGCTACAGCTTCCGCCGCTACCAGATCCATCACGACGACAGCACCGTGGCGCGGCTGGCCCCGGCCAAGGTGCACTTCAGCCTGGACACCCGGACCGCACCGGTCTGGTATGCCCGGGTCGCGGCCGGCCAGAGCGCCGTGCTGGCCGGCAAGTACCACGGTGGGGCCCGGGCCGTGCTGGCCGAGCGCCTGAGCGACGGACGCAGCCTGCGCCTGTGGCTGAACACCTACCCGCGCTACTGGCAGTTCGATCGGTTGCCGCTGCCGGTCGGCACGCGTGACGAGACCTGGCGCCTGACGGTGATCGGCCAGGGCAAGACGGCGTTCTGGCTCGACGGCAGCGACAACCTGTTCGCCCAGACCCCCGACGCCGCGGCGTCCCAGACCCCGTCTGCCGCGCCCACCGAGGGCGAGGTGCGCCTGACCTGGCGCGGCACGGTGCTGGGCCACACGCCGGACCTGGGTGTCGCCCTGCCCTACGAACCCTTGCCGCCGGTGGCGCATGCGGCCCTCGATGCCCTGGCGCCGACGGCGGGCGGTTTCTACAGCCTGGTCGACATCATGGCCGAGCGGCCTCACTACGAGGACCGCTGGCGCGACCTCTACCTCACGCGGTTCGGCATCCGCCACGACATCACCCTGCTCGCCGCCCGTGGCCGGGTGGCCGAGCTGTCGGCCGATCGCACCACCCTGGCTGGCCTGGATGCCTGGCTCGCCGCCACCCGCGCACGCGGCGACGGTGGTCTGCACTACCTCTCCTTCGCCGACGAACCGAACCTCAACTACCGCAGTTACGAGGCGTTCGAGGCGTATTTCCAGACCCTGGCCGAACGCGTGCAGCAGAGTCCCGGGACGCGCGAAGCCGGGGTGCGCATCGCCATGCCCGCCTCCTCGCGGCTGCTGGACGGCCCCTTCGTCGAGCAGGCCCGGACACGCCGCGGCATCGACTGGGCACGTCGGCTGCTGGCGGTCCACGACGCCCGTATCGACGCGCTGGCCTGGCACGAATGGATGGTGCGTGACCTGCTGGCCACCCGGCGTTACCGGGACAGTGTCCTGCAAGCCGCCGAGCTGGTCGGGCGCGATGTCCAGGGGCGTCCGCGCAAGGCGCTGCTGCTCGACCAGACCAATATGTCCAGTGGCGCCAGCCTCAGCCCGTACGACCAGAACACCCAGTACGCGGCACTCTGGTGGACGTCGGTGGTGATCAACGCGTCGGCCGACGGCCTGCTGGACATGCTCAACTGGTTCCACCTGGCCGACGAGCCCGGTTGGCCGAAGGGCATGCTGGACGTCCACCCGCCTTCGGGGGTCAGCCTCAAGCCCGTGGGCCGAGCCCAGCAATTCATCGCCCGTCACTGGCTCGATCAGGTGATGGCGCTGGACAACGATGCCTTCGAAGTCGATGCCTTGGGCCTGGCCCGCGACCGGCAGCGCACGGTGCTGGGCGTGAACAAGGCCGAGCGT
The DNA here is from genome assembly GCF_013523125.1 of Pseudomonas entomophila. Taxonomy (GTDB): domain Bacteria; phylum Pseudomonadota; class Gammaproteobacteria; order Pseudomonadales; family Pseudomonadaceae; genus Aquipseudomonas; species Aquipseudomonas entomophila_B. The sequence continues at coordinate 15,818 of NZ_JAAMQJ010000053.1, forward strand.
CTGCAGCGGATCAGCCTGACGGGGCTGGGCTGCCCTGCCGCGCACCTGGCGCTGTTCGGTGCCGATGCGCAGGTGCATGAAGCCACACCGCGCTGCGAGGACGATCAACTGCGTTTCGAGTTGCCTGCGCAGACGGTGTTCGCCCTGTCCTGGAGCGCGCCATGACCGCCATGCGCGCCCTGCCTGCCACGCCTGGCCCGTTATTCCACCGTCGAGGAGCCTTGACATGAACCTGCGACTGACCTGGTGCGATTCACTGCATGATGCTGCGTTTCCGGCCGACGAGTACGAGCAGTTGCGTCAGCGCCTGCCTGACAGCACCCCGTTCAACCACCTCGGCTGGCTGCGCGCAGCCGAAGACGCCTTGCACCCCGGCCAACGACTGCAGGTGCTGTTGGGCTACTGGCACGAGCGCCTGTGCCTGTGCCTGCCGCTGGTGCGCGAGCAGGAACGGGCCGGGCCGTTGTCGGTGCCGGTGGTGCAGCACCTGGGGCACCCCTTGAGCGACCGCATCGCCTTGCTGATCGACCTGCCGCCGACGTTGGCCGGGCACGTCTTGCAGGCGATCCGCAAGCGCCTGCCCCATGCCCTGTTGCGCTTGAGCGAAGTGCCCGACGGCACGCCGCACCGCAGCTGGCTGGACACCTGGGCCGCGCGCAGCTCGACCTTCGAGCGGCGCCTGACCTGCCAGGTGCCGGTGCACCGGATCAGCGACGCCGACCGCCAGGAGGTCAGTGGCGATCCGCGCTACAAGCTGCGCCGCGCGCGCAAGCGTATCCAGGCCTGCGGCGCCACCGTGCGCCGGGTGATCGCCTGCCCCGACACCATCGAAGCCCTGCTCGACGCGGTGAGCGCCGTGGAAGCCGCCAGTTGGAAGGGCGACGACGAGGTCGGCATCTTCTCCGGAGCGCAGCGCCGCCAGTGGATGTACCAGGCGTTCACCGCCCTGGCCCACGAGGGCCTGGTCTGCCTGGTGCTGCTCGAACTCGACGGGCGCTGCATCAGTTACCGCCTGGGGCTGCTCGAACGCGGGCGGCTCTACGACTACAACCTGGCGTTCGTGCCGGAATACCGTGACTTGGGCAGTGGCCGCGTGCTGCTCGAAGCGTTCATCCACTGGGGGCTGGAAGCCGGCTGGGAATGGGTCGATGCCTCACGGGTCAGCCTGGCCAACTCCAGCCACCAGTTGCACGAGCGCATGACCGGTCAGGTCGATCAGTGGCGCCTGAGCTGCTACAGCTGGCGCCTCGACGGGCTGTTGCTGGGCGGCGCGCTGCGCGGTTGGCGCTGGCTCAAACCGCACCTGGCGCGGCGCCAGGCCGCTCAGCCCGTCTCCACCCCTTCGTCCATCCCTGCCAAGGAACAACCGAATGCCGTCTCTGGTCATCGTCAACGCTGACGATTTCGGGCTCGATGCGCCCACCAACGCCATCATCCTGCATGCGTTCCAGCGCGGCGTGATCAGCTCGGCCACGGCCATGGCCAACATGCCGGCCTTCGCGGCCGCCTGCGTCCTGGCGCAGCAACCGGCCCTGCAGGGCCGGATCGGGCTGCATTTCAACCTGACCTACGGCCGCCCGCTGGGCCGGGCCTTGCTCGACGAACCCCGGTTCTGTACGGCCGGCGGCGAACTGGACCTGTGCGTGCGCCGCAACGCGCTGCGCCTGAGCGTCCGCGAACGTGCCGCGGTGCTCGACGAGCTGCGCGCCCAGTGGCAGCACTGCCTGGACCACGGGCTGGTGCCCAGCCACATCGACTCGCACCAGCACGTGCACAACCTCTGGCCGATCGGCGCCATCGTCGCCCGCTTCGCCCGCGAACAAGGGGTGCCCATTCGCCTGGCGCGCAACGTCGGCAGCAACATCGGGTTCGTCAAACGGGTGTTCAAGACGCTGCTCAACTGGCGCCTGAAGCGCTTGTGCGGGGTGACCGCCGACCAGGTCTGCACGCCGGCCGACCTGGCCTCAGGCCAGGTATCTGCCCACGGGGTTCTGGAAGTGGTGGCGCACCCAACGGCCTTGGGGCATGACGACTTCGGCGACGAGTACCTGGCGCCCGAGGCGTCGCTGACCCAAGTGCTCATCCGTCACCTGGACGGTGTGCCGGCGCTCGGCTACGGCAAGCTCGGGACGACGCCTCGGCCCGCGCGCCTGTTCCTGCGGTCCTGGGCACGGCCAAAGGCCGGGTAGCGCATAGCTACCCCGTCTTCGGACGCCGGTTGCCGTCTGCTACGTCTCCCTCAGTTCGGGAGACTCCCCATGCCACGGCTCGATACCGCCAATCCGCACCATGACCTCCTTCGCCAGCGCTTGCCCGCCTGGAGCCGACACGCCGGTGTCGAGCAATGGCATGCCGTGCTCGCCAGTCACACCCCGGCGCAAGGCCTGCCAGGCCAGGAGGCGGCTTGGTTCGCCAATGCCGCACCCGACCTGCGCGAGGCAGTCCTGGCCAGCCAGGCCACGCTGCGCCTCGCCGAGCAGACACTGGCCCGCAGTCTCAAAGGGCTTCAGCAGATCGACACCTTCGCCGAGCCTTTGCTGCGCGAGCGACTGGCCCGTGACCATGGCCTGACCGGCCCGCTGGACGACTACCAGTTGCTGCACGTACAGCGCACCTGGCACTGGCAGGGCGCACGCTACCTCAACAGCCACGAGCGCCAAAGGCCTGCTGCAGGCGGCCCTGCAGAACTTCGCCGACGATGTCGCGTTCGACGCACCTTCGGCGCTGGCACGACGCGACGCGATCGAGGTCATGCCGATCACCGTGCACACCTCGGTCTTCGTCAGCCCGGACCTGCCTGGTGCGCCTTTGGACCTGTCGTCGGAGCGCTATCAGGTCACGCCGCTGCCACTGACCCCCGAAGCCTTCGCCGAGACCTGCCGCCAGCTCGACCTGGGCGCACGCTACCAGGCGCACCTGCGTGCGGTCTTCGAGCCGGCCGAAGGCCGCGCACGCCTTCGCGCGCACAGCCTGGCGGTGCATCGGGCACGCTTGCAGGTCGCAAGCGACCTGGCTTACCTGCGCCACCACCTCAACGGTGCTGCGCACGATGAAGTCGCCGGATGGTTGACCGGCGAGAGGACGTCGGCCTGGTCGATCCGCCTGTTCGGGATCCCGTTGCACGAAGCGCTGCTGCTGCACACGAACGCCGTCGGCCTGGTGCTGTACTTGCCGGGCAGCCCGGTGGCCCTGTGGCGGGTGGGCGATGTCGCACGGCTCGGCCACGTGCTCGACGAGGTCCTGGGCGATGCCGGACAGCGTGCCGCGTTCAAGGCCTACGTGCCACGTATGCGCCAGGCCGAGTTCATGCGCATCCTGACGCAGAACGTGGGCACAGGGCTGCCGGCGCAGCCTCTGCCCCTCGACGGCGACCCGTTCGACTGGTTGCACGACGACCACCTGCGCCGCCTGCACGAAGAAGCACGCGTCATCGCCGTGCCAACGGCCGACGCCGACGAAGCGGCCCGTCGCCGGCGCCTGACCGAGCTCGAGCAGCAAGGACTCGACGTGCTCGCCCTGGCCGGTTTCTTCATTCCGGCGGTCGGCACTTGCCTGCTGGCGGTCACCGCCTGGCAACTGCTCGACGAGGTGTACGAAGGCTATGAAGCCTGGCGCATCGGCGACCGTGACCAGGCTTTGCGCCACTGCCAGGCAGTGGGCCTGAACCTGCTGTTGATGGCGGGCCTGCACGTGGCGGGTCGAGCCCTGCCCGCGCTGTTCAACAGCCCGCTGATGGAATCGCTGGACGAGGTGCAACGAGCCGATGGCAGCCTGCGGCTGCGGCTCCCGACCCTGGACGGCTATGCCAGCGACGTCGTGCTGCCCGACACGCTGCCGCCTGACGCCCAGGGGCTCTATCGCCTGGGTGCACGGGTCTTCGTGCACCTGGAAGGCCACGTGTACGAACAGCGCTGGGACGCCCGCCTGGGCCAGTGGCGGGTGATCAAGCCCGGCGCGCCCGAGGCCTATCGCCCGGTGATGCACCACGATGGCCAGGGCACCTGGTGGGCCGCGCATGAACGCCCGCTGACCTGGTCACCGCTGCGCCTGGCGCGACGACTTGGGGCGTCGCGCACCGACATCGACGAAACCGAGCTGCACCTGGCGAGCCAATGCACCGGCGTCGGTCAGGCCCGACTACGGCAAGTCTACCTGCGCGGCGAACCGGCCCCGGCGCTGTTTCTCGACACCCTGGAACGCCTGGCCGCCGAGCGCCAGGCACAGGCACGCTGGGCGGTGACGCCGCAGGCCCCGTGGTCGACGCTGTTCGACGAGGCCTACCTGCCGGCTGGCGCTGCCGATGTGGCCGACGCTCGACTGTGCCAGGCTTATCCTCGACTCTCGCGCCCCCTGGCCAACCGCCTGTCAAGGCGCTTGAGCGCGGCCGAACGCAAGGCGTGGGTCGAAGACGGGGCCTTGCCGGTCTTCTTGCTCGATACGGTACGCGAGGTGAACGAGGCGCTACCGTTGACCCGTGCGTTCGAGGGCCTGTACCGACCGCGACTGGCCAGCCCTTACAGCGAACAGCTGATACTCGCCTGCCTGGAGCGCTCGCCGCGCTGGCCCGAGCACCTGCGCCTGGAGCTGCGCGAGGCGAGTCCGGAGGGGCCGACGGTGTTCGGCGCAGGTCGTACGCAGGCCACCGAGGTGCGCGTGGTACTGCGCCTGCCTGGCGGGTATGAGCCGTGGCAAGGCGAGCGTCCTGCCCCCGGCCCACTGCACGCGGACCTGTGCCAGGCGGTACTCGAAGCGCTCACGCCTGCTCAACGCGAAGCCTTGGGATGGCGCGACGCCGAAGCGCTGCGGGACGCCATTGCGCAACGGGCGGCCTCCTCGCGCGGGGCGCTGTCCCGCCGCCTGGGCCGACCGTCTGGCGAACGCCCCCGCGCGCGCGGCCCGCTGCGCGGCGGCACGCCGACCGACTACCCGACTGCCTCGCCCTTGCGCACCTCATTGCGCGAGCGGTATCGCCGCCTGTACCCACGCGACTCCGATCAGGCCTTCGAGCAGCAACTGCGCGACTGGCAGCGTACCCTGCGCACGCCCGAGGTCGAGTTGCGCCACCTGGAGAGGCGGCTGGAGACGCTGCGCGCGGACTTGACGCAGTGGGCCGGTAACCTGCCACGCCGGCAGCGGGCGACCCGTGCGCTGATCAATGCCTGGCATCGCGACCTCGACGCTCACCTGGCCGATGGCCACAGCGTGACGTCCCTGAGCCTGAGAGGGCTCGAGCTGGAGGACGCCGACCTGGCATCGCTGTCGCTGCCGGACGATTTCGCGCATATCCGCCAGCTCGACCTCGGTCGCAACCGCGCGCTGACGCGGGTGCCCGACGCGTTGCTGGCGCGTTTTCCTCGGCTGTATGCCTTGCGTCTGGAGGGTTGCCGGCTGGATCATCTGCCCCTGGTCGCCGCCCCGGACACACTGGCCTGGCTGGACATGCAGAGCAACCGGATCACCTGGAGCGCCGAGGCCCAGGCGCGCCTGGACACCTACCCGAACCTGCGCCTGCTGGACCTGTCCGACAATCCCTTGCTCGAGGCCCCCGATGTCAGTCGACATCCTGCGCTGCACAGCCTGCACCTGGTCAATTGCAGCCTCAGCCAATTGCCCATGGGCCTGGCACACCTGCAGGAGCCCCTGATCCTGGACCTGAGCGACAACCCGCTCACGCACTTGCCGGACGACCTCGCGCTGCCCGACGAGGTCGGTCGTGCGTTACGTCTGGAAAGCGAGTGGCTCTCCACCCGCGTGCATGTGCAGATCGGCGACTATCACGCGCGCACGGGGGTCGATTTGCTGGTGGCCGACTCCGAGTACGAAGACCTGCTCGAAGGGACTTCGCCACAGGACTGGCAGATCTGGGCCGGCCTGCCCTTGGCCTATCGACGTGAGTTGCGTGAGCTGGCCGAGAGCGAGTTCTTCCTGCAGCAACCCGAGCAGGCCAGCGCCGAGCTGTGGCGCCGGCTGCGCCGCCTGCAGGCCGACCCGGCCCTGCGCGCCGAGGTACTGGCGAGGCCGGCCCGTCTGCTCCTGCACCTGCCGATCTGAACCTGGCCGTTGCAAGCCTGGCGGCTTTGCTGGAAGCTTTGGAGACCCCTTGGCGACTGGCGCGGAGCATGGCATGCGGATCATCGAAAAGAGTGGCGACCCGGTCCGCAGCCTGACCTTGGCCGAAGAGGACCTGCTGGCCGGGTTCGCCACAGGTACGCTGGGCGGGCCCAGGGTCCTGCAGGCCAACCAGTTGCTGATGAAGGTGCGCAGCGCAGGCCACTGGCTGGCCTGCGACTGCCGCGTCGACGAATCGCCCGTGCTCAACGTCACGCTCAACGGGCACACCGGCACCCTGTTCCTGAAGAACAACCCCGGCACGTCCGACCACGAGGTCGGCTGCCCTTTCACCAAGGACGCGCGCGAGGAGGCCGAGCGCGCTCGACCGCACCAGGCGCCGGCCGCCTGGTTGCCCCCCGACACGCCCTTGCGGCTGATCGGCCCGTTCGGATCGGCGGCTGTCGGTGGTGCTGGGGCAGGCTCGGAAACCGGCGAGCGACGCGACTCTCAGCGTCTGCTGTCGCTGCTGCTGACCTGGATCGAAGCCAGCGGCCTGAACCTCTACGCCACCCACCTCAAGCGCGACCTGACCGGACAGTTCGCCGAACTGCGCCGGGTCGCGGCGCGCTATCCCCTGCTCGAGCGGGTGCCGGCCAGCAATTACCTAGAAACCCGCCTGGACATGAAGCACATGATGAGGCTCAAGAGCCGCTTGCGCGAGGCCACGGTGTTCGGCAGCGCGCGGCGGCACGGCCTGCTGCTCGATTGCGTGGAGACGATCAAGGCGCGCAAGGTGCTCACCGCAGGGGACGAGAACGGCTTCGACGTGCAGGGCCACCACCTGTTCTGGGGTGGCGCACGTACCGCCGGCCCGCTGCTGGCCCTGGCGGTGTACTCGCCGGCGACGGCGGGCAGCCAGTATTACGAGGTGATCCATGTGGCCAGCGTGCCGGTGCTGTCGCGCGGGCACCTGTTTCCGGTCTACCGTGACGAAGAGCGCGAACCGCTCAAGGCATTGGTGTCGCTGATCGACTGGATGGCCGGCAAGGGTGTCAAGGTGCAGATGCGCCGTCCGGTGATTGGCGCGGCGGTGATGGACGAACTGGTGCTGACGTCCGACCGGGACCGGGTGCTGTCGGTGTCGCTGCTGGAGCAACCGATCGGCCCGGAGCCGGACAGCGAACACTTCAAGCGCTACGCGGATTTCAAGAGCCTGGAGACGTTTCGCCGGTTCGTGGCGGGGTTCTTCATGCGCGAGCGGTGAGGCGGGGGTGGCTGTCTGGGTCGTATTGACCTGGATGAAGGACGTGCCTGATCTTGTGGCCCTTGCAGGCCCACGACACCCGCCACTTTCATCTGTCAGGTCAACGCTGCGACCGGTGGCGCTCACACGATAAGGGTCATTGGGAACCGAAGCATCCATGACTCCGCCCTCCTCGACGCCCCTTCGCATACCGACCCCTACCCCAGGAACAACCGGTACGCCGGGTTGTTCGTCTCATCCCAGTAGTCGTACCCCATGTCTGCCAAGGCTGCCGGCAGGCCCGCCTGTTCATCCTCCGGCACCGCCAGTGCCACGAACACCCGGGCCTGCGCCGCGCCGTGGTTGCGGTAGTGGAACAGGCTGATGTTCCAACGCCTGCCCAGGCGCTCCAGGAACCCCAGCAACGCCCCCGGCCGCTCGGGAAACTCGAAGCGCAGCACGCGCTCCGCCGTGCCCGGCGCGGCATGCCCGCCGACAGTGTGGCGCACGTGCAGCTTGGCCAGCTCGTTGTCGGTCAGGTCCAGGACCTCGTAACCGTCGCCGCACAGGGCCTCGAGCAGACGCTCACGTGGGTCGTGCTGGGGATGGGTCTGGACACCGACGAACAGCCGGGCCTCCTTGCCAGGGTGATACCGGTAGTTGAATTCGGTGATCTGGCGGTGGCCCAGCGCCTGGCAGAAGGCCCGGAAGCTGCCCGCTCGCTCGGGCACGGTGACGGCGATGACCGCTTCGCGCTGCTCGCCCAGTTCGGCCCGCTCGGCCACGTGGCGCAGCCGGTCGAAATTGATGTTGGCCCCTGAGTCGATGGCCACCAGGGTCTGTCCGCTGACACCTTCGCGCGCCACGTAGCGCTTGATCCCGGCGACCGCCAGCGCGCCGGACGGCTCGGTGATCGAGCGGGTGTCGTCGTAGATGTCCTTGATCGCCGCGCACAGCTCGTCGCTGCCGACGGTGATGACTTCATCGACGAAATGGCGGCACAGGTCGAAGCAGTGCGCGCCCACCTGGGCCACCGCGACACCGTCGGCGAACGTGCCGACCTGGGGCAGGATCACCCGCTCGCCAGCGGCCAGCGCCGCCTGCAGGCAATTGGCATCGTGCGGTTCCACGCCGATGACCTTGACCTCGGGGCGCAGGTACTTGACGTAGGCGGCGATGCCGGCGATCAGCCCGCCGCCGCCGACCGGCACGAAGATCGCGTCCAGAGCGCCCGGCTGTTGACGCAGGATTTCCATCGCCACGGTGCCCTGCCCGGCGATCACGTCCGGGTCGTCGAACGGCGGCACGAAGGTCGCGCCCTGCCGTTCGGCCAGGGCCAGGGCGTGGGCCAGCGCCTGGGGGAAGCTCTCGCCGTGCAGGACCACCTGCCCGCCGCGCGAGCGCACGCCCTCGATCTTCAGTTCAGGGGTGGTGGTCGGCATGACAATGCAGGCCTGCATCCCCAGGTGCCGGGCCGCCAGTGCGACGCCTTGCGCATGGTTACCGGCGGACGCGGTGATCACGCCCCGTGCACGTTGCTCGGCCGTCAAGCGTGACAGTCGCGTGTAGGCGCCACGGATCTTGAAAGAGAACGTCGGTTGCAGGTCCTCGCGCTTGAGCAGCACCTGGTTGTCCAGGCGCGCCGACAGGACCGGCGCGGCATGCAGCGGCGTTTCGAAGGCGATGTCGTAGACCGGGGCGGCGAGGATGCGGCGGACCTGTTCCGACAGCAGCTGGCGGACGGGATCGGGAATGGAAGGCGGGGTGCCGAAGCAGGTCATCGATGACTCCTGGTCGTGTCGTAAGCCCGGGAGTCAGTCGAAAAACCCGCCTCCAGGGCGGGTTCGGTGCACGTACGCGCTAGCCCGCCAATCCGATGATGGCGGTAATAATCAGGGCGAGTGCGTGGCACGGTGTGAAGGTGTTCATGGCCTGGACGGTAGCCTGTGCTGTATCCGGGCGTCAATACCTTTGCACGCCCATGCCTTTTGACTTCTTTGGAATTTGACGTCTTTGGAAAAAGCTCCGAGATAGGGGCATTTATTGCGCCTATAACTTCACCGGTATGATACAGGCGCGCGCCGCCCTCCTGTGGGAGTCCGCCCGCCGCCTTGGCGCCGCGCTGTCGCGCAGAGAACATGACGGTAGCTGGCAGGATCCGGGGCTTTATTGCTGATCGATTTAGGGCCGCTTTGCGGCCCATCGCGGCCGGGGCGCCGGACCGGCCGCGATTGGGCCCGCAGGGCCCACAAAATCCTGAAATTATTCCTTTTAAAATCAACAAGATATTTTATGTTCTATGAGAGCGGGCTTGCCCGCGATAGCGTCCGGTCCATCACCGCCTGCAT
>NZ_JAAMQJ010000054.1 GCF_013523125.1 Pseudomonas entomophila
CCGAGCATATCTACAATGCGGGCTCGATGCCCTAGGAGCGGCTCTGCTTCATGGCCTTCCCTCGATGATCAGTCGAGAACTTTGGCCTGCAAGGAGGCAAAAGTCGAGATACAAGGAGCGGCCCCTGCCGGGGCGCCGGACCGGCCGCGATGGGCCGCAAAGCGGCCCTAGAAACTAATCAGCGACACAGCATTCCGAGCGCTGCCAGCTATTTCCATATTCTCCACGCGACTGCGTGTCCCCCAGCCTTGTACTCAAGGCGCCTTGCTGACCCGCCAGACCACGTTGCCCACGTCATCGGCCACCAGCACGCCACCGCGCGCATCGGTGGCCACGCCCACGGGACGTCCCATCGCCTCTTCCTTGTCATTGAGAAAGCCGCTCAGCAGGTCGATCGGCTGACCCTGCGGAGCACCGTGGGCATCGAACGGCACGAACACCACCTTGTAGCCGCTGTGGGGCTTGCGGTTCCATGACCCGTGCTGACCAACCAGGGCGCCGCGTTCGAACGGGGCCGGCAGCACGCCTGGCTGCAGGAAGGTCAGGCCAAGGGAAGCGGTGTGCGGCCCCAAGGCATAATCCGGCACGATCGCCCGCGCCACCTGATCAGGCGCCTGGGGCTTCACCCGCGCATCCACGTGCTGGCCGTAGTAGCTGTAGGGCCAGCCATAGAAGCCGCCACGCTTGACCGAAGTCATGTAGTCCGGCACCAGGTCACTGCCGATCTCGTCGCGTTCGTTGACCACCGTCCATAGCGCACCGCTGCTCGGCTCCCAGGCCATCCCGTTGGGGTTGCGCAGGCCCGAGGCGAACAGCCGTCGCTGGCCGGTGGCACGGTCGACTTCCCAGATCGCCGCACGACCCTGCTCCTGCTCCAGGCCGTTCTCGCCGACGTTGCTGTTGGAGCCGACGGTCACGTAGAGGGTCTTGCCGTCCGGGCTGGCGATGACGTTCTTGGTCCAGTGGTGGTTGAGCGTCCCGGCGGGCAGGTCGGTCACGGTGGTCGCCTCGCCCGTGAGCTGCATGGCGCCGGGGGAATAGTGATAGCGCAGCAGCTTGTCGGTATCGGCGACGTAGAAATCGTTGCCCACCAGCGCCATGCCGAAGGGCGAGTTCAGCCCTTCCAGGAAGGTTGCGCGCATCTCGGCCACACCGTCCTTGTTCTGATCGCGCAACAGGGTGATCCGGTTGGCGCTGGGCACCCCGGCACCGGCACGCTTCATGACCTTCTCCATCACCCAGCCACGCAGGCCACGGGTGTCGTCCGGCTTGGGCGGTGCATTGGTTTCGGCCACCAGCACGTCGCCATTGGGCAGCACGTACAGCCAGCGCGGATGGTCCAGGCCGCTGGCGAAGGCGGTGACCTGGGTGCCGGGCGCTGCATGCGGGGTACTCCCCCGTGGCCAGCCGACGGCGGGCGCGATGTTCACGGTCGGAATCAGGCGTTTGTCCGGCTCGGGCAGTCGCGGCGTGGGCCCCGTCCCGTCGCTGACACTCAGTCGCGCCGCTTCGCCACAACCTCCCAGTCCGACCATCACCAGCAGCATGCCCGCAACCCGTACCTTGCCCATGTCCGTTTCCTCGACCGATGGCTCGCTTGACGTGAGAAGGGTGCTGCGCCAGGAGGTTCCCCGCAAGGGCGCCTGTGGTCGTGTCGGCGCTGGGGTTCGATTGACGCTCCGCCGGCAACCCTCTACCCTTCGCGCTTCGTTTCAGGTGCCCCGCCAGCCATCGCTGGGCAGGGTGAAACTGGGAAGCCGGTGGGCGCCGTCGTGGCGCGAGTCCGGCGCTGCCCCCGCAACGGTAAGCGAGTCGAGATCAGGCAAGGCCACTGGGCGTTCACCCGGGAAGGCGCCTGAGGGCCCCATCGGGCCGCGCGCGAGCCCGGAGACCGGCCTGTCACTGCCAAAACGGCATCACGGAGGGTGATGCGCGGACCCCTGCGAGCCTGTCGCAGCCCCTGCGCGCCCCCGTGAGTCTGTCATTCATCTGTCGCCTGGCGTTCGCCAGACCCCTGTCGCCCGGCGACGGGCCGGCAGCTTGCGGAGAACTTCGATGAACCCATCCCCCGACGAACGCGATCAACGTCACCTGGCGCGCATGCAGCGCAAGAAGGCGATCATCGACGAGCGCATCGCCAACTCGCCCAACCAGTGCGGCCTGCTGCTGGTGCTGAGCGGCAATGGCAAGGGCAAGAGCAGCTCGGCGTTCGGCATGCTCGCCCGGGCCATGGGGCATGGCATGCGCTGCGGCGTGGTGCAGTTCATCAAGGGCCGTCAGAGCACCGGCGAGGAGCTGTTTTTCCGACGCTTCCCGGAGGAGGTGCGCTACCACGTGATGGGCGAGGGCTTCACCTGGGAAACCCAGGACCGCCAGCGCGACATCGCCGCAGCCGAGGCGGCCTGGGCGGTGTCGCGGCAGATGCTGCAGGACCCGGCCGTGCACTTCGTGGTGCTCGACGAGCTGAACATCGCCCTCAAGCACGGTTACCTGGACCTGGATCAGGTGCTGAGCGACCTGCAGGCACGGCCGCCCATGCAGCACGTGATCGTCACCGGGCGCGGCGCCAAGCCCGAGATGATCGAGCTGGCCGACACCGTCACCGAGATGGGTATGGTCAAGCACGCCTTCCAGGCCGGTATCCGCGCGCAGAAGGGCGTCGAACTGTGAGCGACGCGCGCCACTGCCCGGCGGTGCTGATCGCTGCCCCGGCCTCGGGCCAGGGCAAGACCACCGTCACCGCCGCGCTGGCCCGGCTGCACCGCAGCCTCGGACGGACCGTGCGCGTGTTCAAGTGCGGGCCGGACTTTCTCGACCCGATGATTCACGAGCGGGCCAGCGGCGCGCCGGTCTACCAGCTCGATCTGTGGATGATCGGCGTCGAGGAAAGCCGCAGGCTGCTGTGGGAGGCCGCGGGTGAAGCGGACCTGATCCTCATCGAAGGCGTGATGGGGCTGTTCGACGGCACGCCGTCGAGCGCCGACCTGGCACGGCACTTCGGGGTGCCGGTGCTGGCGGTCATCGACGGCACCGCCATGGCCCAGACCTTCGGCGCGCTGGCCCTGGGCCTGGCCCGCTACCAGCCGGACCTGCCGTTCGCCGGCGTGCTGGCCAACCGGGTCGGCAGCCTGCGCCACGCGCAACTGCTCGAAGGCAGCCTGACCGAAGGGCTGCGCTGGTATGGGGGCCTGTCGCGTGAGCGCGGCATCGAGCTGCCCAGCCGTCACCTGGGGTTGGTTCAGGCCAGCGAACTGAACGATCTGGATCAGCGCCTGGATGCCGCCGCCGAGGCCCTGGGCGCCAGCTGCGATGCCGCCTTGCCCCCGGCCGTGCGCTTCGCCGCGCCTGACGCAGTGGTCATCCCGCCGCTGCTGGCCGGGGTACGCATCGGAGTCGCCCGTGACGAAGCCTTCGCCTTCGTCTATGGGGCCAACCTCGACCTGCTGCGGGCCATGGGCGCCGAACTGACCTTCTTCTCGCCGCTGCATGACACGCTGCTGCCTGTGGTCGACAGCCTTTACCTGCCGGGTGGCTATCCCGAATTGCACCATGGCGCGCTGGCGCAGAACACCGCCATGCACGAGGCGATCCGTGCGCACCACGCCGACGGCAAGCCACTGCTGGCCGAGTGCGGCGGCATGCTCTACCTGCTCGAGGCATTGACCGACGTGGCCGGCCAGCGCGCCGACCTGCTGGGGCTGCTGAGCGGCGAGGCGGTGATGCAGAAGCGTCTGGCGGCCCTGGCGCTGCAGACCGTCGACTTGCCCGAAGGCGCCCTGCGCGGGCACACCTACCACCATTCCCTGACCGAGACGCCGCACACGCCGATCGCGCGTGGCCATAGCCCCAACGGCGGGCGCGGCGCCGAGGCAGTGTACCGGCTGGGCAGGCTGACCGCCTCCTACGTGCACTTCTACTTCCCGTCCAACCCGGAGGCGGCCGCCGCGCTGTTGCGACCATGAGCGAGCATGCCTTCAGCGAGGCCGACCGGGCAGCGGTCTACCGGGCCATCGGTGAGCGGCGCGACATGCGTCACTTCATCGGGGGCACGGTCGAGCCGGCCGTGCTCGCCCGGCTGCTGGCGGCGGCGCACCAGGCGCCGAGCGTCGGGCTCATGCAGCCCTGGCGTTTCGTGCGCATCACTGACTCGGCCTTGCGCGTGCGCATCCAGGCCCAGGTCGAGGACGAACGCCAGCGCACCGCCCACGCCTTGGGCGAGCGCGGTGAGGACTTCATGAAGCTCAAGGTCGAGGGCATCAACGACTGCGCCGAGCTGCTGGTGGCCGCCTTGATGGACGGGCGCGAGGAGCACGTGTTCGGGCGCCGGACCTTACCCGAGATGGACCTGGCCTCGCTGGCCTGTGCCATCCAGAACCTCTGGCTGGCGGCGCGTGCCGAAGGGCTCGGCATGGGCTGGGTGTCGCTGTTCGACCCGCACGCCCTGGGCGAGCTGCTGGGCATGCCGCCGGGCGCCAAGCCGGTCGCGGTCCTGTGCCTGGGGCCAGTCGAGGCCTTCTATCCGGCGCCGATGCTGGCGCTGGAGCAGTGGGCACAAGTGCAGCCGCTGGAGACCCTGGTGTTCGAGAACCGTTGGGAGCAGCGCCCATGAGCATCGCCTTGCTGACCGTGATCGGCGTCGCCCTGGACGCCCTGCTCGGCGAGCCACGTCGCCGCCATCCGCTGGTGGCCTTCGGGCGCCTGGCGGTGCGTCTGGAAAAACGCCTCAATGCCGGGGGCCGTGGCTGGCGCAGCCATGGGGTGAGCGCCTGGTGCCTGGCCGTGCTGCCCCTGACGCTGGTGGCGTTGGTGCTGTCCTGGCTGCCGGGTATCGGCTGGCTGGTCGATGCGCTGGCGCTGTACTGCGCGCTGGGCTTGCGCAGCCTGGGCGAGCACGTGCTGCCGGTGGCCACGGCCCTGCGCCGGGGCGACCTGGAGGAAGCACGGCGACGCGTGAGCTACCTGGTCAGCCGCGAGACGGCCGAGCTGGACGAAACGGCGGTGGCCCGCGCGGCGACCGAATCGGTGCTGGAGAACGGCAGCGATGCGGTGTTCGCCGCGTTGTTCTGGTTCATCGTCGCCGGCGCGCCGGGCGTGGTGCTGTACCGACTGAGCAATACCTTGGATGCCATGTGGGGGTACCGCAACGCGCGGTTCGAGCGCTTCGGCTGGGCAGCGGCGCGCATTGATGACGGCCTCAACTACCTGCCCGCGCGCCTGGTGGCGCTGACCTACGCCGTGCTGGGCAAGACCCGCCTGGCCCTGCGCTGCTGGCGGCGACAGGCCCCGACCTGGGACAGCCCGAACGCAGGCCCGGTGATGGCGGCCGGCGCCGGCGCGCTCGGCGTCGCGCTGGGCGGTCCGGCGATCTACCATGGCCAACTGCACGAGCGTCCCCCCCTGGGGCAGGGACCGGCTGCCGATGCCGGGTCCATCGAGCGCGGCTGGGCACTGGTGAGCCGTGGGGTATGGCTGTGGTTGCTGGTCATCTGCCTGGCGGGTTACCTGGGGTGAACGAACGCGTGTCTGCTCAAGCGATGGCGGAGCGTCGCCACCGCGATCGCTGGCAAGCCAGCTCCCACACCCGTAGTCACACCGCGGTGGAGCAGGCCATCGCAGTTCAAAGTAGGAACGACACCTGCCGGAGCCGGACGCTGTCGTCGAACCCATCAAGCAATGCCCAGGCAACCTGTGGGGGGCTTGCCCGCGATGGCGCCCGTGAAGCCCTGTCGGCCTCACCGATACAGCGGCACGTTCAAGTTAGCGTGATACGTGGCACACACTTTCCTCCATCACCGACAGCGCCCCACGGCGCACCAGAGAGGCATCAGGTTTGATAGAACATGGCGGACGGTTGCTCGGCGCGGTGCGCCGCTACGGGATCGCGCGCGAACACTGGGTCGACCTGTCCAGCGGCATCGCCCCCTGGCCTTTCGCGATTCCGGCCATCGGGCCGGAGGCCTGGGCTCGCCTGCCGGAAACCGAGGATGGCCTCGAACAGGCCGCACGGCGCTATTACGGCGCCCAGTCGCTGCTCGCCACGGCGGGCTCCCAGGCCGCGATCCAGGCCTTGCCCGGTTTGCGTCCGCGCGGCCGCGTGGGCGTGCTGTCGCCCTGTTACGCCGAACACCCCCATGCCTGGACCCAGGCTGGCCATCAGGTCGTGCCTCTGGGCGCCGAAGAGGTCGATGGCGCCCTGGACGACCTGGACGTCCTGTTGCTGGTCAGCCCCAACAACCCCACTGGCCTGCGCCTGTCCCGCGAGCGTCTGCTCGGCTGGCATGCGCGCCTGGCCAGGCGTGGTGGCTGGCTGGTGGTGGACGAGGCCTTCATGGACAATACGCCCGCCGACAGCCTCGTCGACCAGACCGGGCAGCCGGGGCTGATCGTGCTGCGCTCGTTCGGCAAGTTCTTCGGCCTGGCCGGCGTGCGCCTGGGCTTCGTGATGGCCGAACCGACGCTGCTCGAGCGCCTGGCCGAGGTGCTCGGCCCCTGGACGGTCAGCGGCCCGGCACGGGTGGTCGGGCAGGCCTGTCTGAGCGACACCGCTGCCTGCCGTGTGCAGACCGAGCGTTGTGCCGCAGCCGGCCACCGCCTGGCGACGCTGCTCACGGCGGCGCGGCTCGCGCCCTCGGGCGGCTGTGACCTGTTCCAGTACGTCGCCACGCCCGAGGCCGCCCGGTTGCACGACCATCTGGCCCGGCAGGGTATCCTCGTGCGGCTGTTCGAGCATCCGGCGGCCGTGCGCCTGGGCCTGCCGGCCGAGGACGTCCACTGGCAACGCCTGAGCGAAGCTCTGCACGCCTTTCCACCGTCGATCGAAGAGAACCAGACATGACCACGCTGATGGTGCAAGGCACCACCTCCGATGCCGGCAAGAGCACCTTGGTCACCGCGCTGTGCCGCTGGCTGCTGCGCCAGGGCGTCGCGGTGGTGCCGTTCAAGCCGCAGAACATGGCGCTCAACAGCGCCGTCACCGCCGAAGGCGGCGAGATCGGTCGCGCCCAGGCCGTCCAGGCCCAGGCCTGCCGGCTGGCGCCGCACACCGACATGAACCCGGTGCTGCTCAAGCCCAACAGCGAAACCGGCGCCCAGGTGATCATCCATGGCCGGGCCGTCACCAGCATGAACGCAGTGGCCTACCACGGCTACAAGGCCATTGCCATGCAGGCCGTGCTGGCGTCGCACCAGCGGCTGAGCGACGCCTACCCGGTGGTCATGGTCGAAGGCGCCGGCTCGCCCGCCGAGATCAACCTGCGCGCCGGCGACATCGCCAACATGGGCTTCGCCGAAGCCGTGGACTGCCCGGTGATCCTGGTCGCCGACATCCACCGTGGCGGGGTCTTCGCCCATCTGGTCGGCACGCTCGAGCTGCTCTCGCCCAGCGAGCAGGCACGCGTGCAGGGTTTCGTCATCAACCGTTTCCGTGGCGACATCGCCTTGCTGCAACCCGGCCTGGACTGGCTCGAGCAGCGCACCGGCAAACCGGTGCTCGGCGTGCTGCCGTTCGTCAGCGACCTGCACCTGGAGGCCGAAGATGCCGTGGATGCGCGCCAGGCACCCAAGCACGGGCGCCTGCTCAAGGTGATCGTGCCGGTGCTGCCGCGCATCAGCAACCACACCGATTTCGATCCCCTGCGCCTGCACCCGCAGGTCGACCTGCACTTCATCGGGCCGGGTGAGCCGATTCCTGCCGCCGACCTGATCATCCTGCCGGGCTCCAAGAGCGTGCGCAGCGACCTGGCGCAACTGCGCGAGCGTGGCTGGGCGCAGGCACTGGCGCGTCACCTGCGCTACGGCGGCAAGGTGATCGGTGTCTGTGGCGGGTTGCAGATGCTCGGCCAGGCCGTGCACGACCCGCTCGGGCTGGAAGGCCCGGCCGGCACCAGCCCCGGCCTGGGGGTGCTGGACTACGAGACCGTCCTGGAGGCCGACAAGCAGTTGCGCAACGTCACCGGCGTCCTGCACCTGGACGCCGTGCCGATCGAGGGCTACGAGATCCATGCCGGCGTGACCACAGGTGCGGCCCTGGCGCGTCCGGCCGTGCGCCTGGCCGATGGCCGCTGCGACGGCGCCGTGAGCGACGACGGCCAGGTCCTGGCCACCTACCTGCATGGCCTGTTCGAAAGCGAACGCGCCTGCGCTGCGCTGTTGCGCTGGGCCGGCCTGGAGACGGTCGAGGCCTTCGACTACCACGGCCTGCGCGAGCGCGACATCGAACGCCTGGCCGACCTGGTCGACCAGCACCTGGACATTGCGCGCCTGCGCGCCCTGTGTGGAGTGGCCTGAATGCGTCACCTGATCCTGGGCGGCGCCCGTTCCGGCAAGAGCCGACTGGCCGAGCGCCTGGCCACCGACAGCGGCCTGCCGGTGACCTACATCGCCACCAGCGAACCGCTCGACGGCGAAATGTCAGCACGCGTGCGCCTGCACCGCGAGCGCCGCCCCGATACCTGGGGCCTGATCGAGGAACCCCTGGCCCTGGCCGCGACCCTGCGCGCCTTGGCGGCCCCCGATCGCTGCCTGCTGGTCGATTGCCTGACGCTGTGGCTGACCAACCTGCTGATGCTCGACGACCCCGAGCGCCTGGCGCGCGAGCGCGATGCGCTACTCGACTGCCTCGACACCATGCCTGGCGTGGTGCTGCTGGTCAGCAACGAAACCGGCCTGGGCGTGGTGCCCATGGGCGAGCTGACCCGGCGCTATGTCGACGAGGCCGGCTGGCTGCACCAGGCGATCGCCGAACGGTGCCAGCGCGTGGTGCTCACGGTCGCTGGCCTTCCTCTCTTGCTCAAAGGACCTGCTTTATGATGCACCCCTGGTGGCGCGATGCCTGCCAACCCGTCGACACTGCCGCCATGACCCAGGCGGCCGAGCGGCAACGCCAACTGACCAAGCCTGCCGGCGCCCTTGGCCAGCTCGAGACCCTGGCGATCCGCCTGGCCGGGCTGCAAGGGCGTGAGCGCCCGCACCTGGAGCAGGTCGCCATCACGGTCTTCGCCGGTGACCACGGCGTGGTCGCCGAGGGCGTCTCGGCCTACCCGCAGTCGGTGACCGGGCAGATGCTCGGCAACTTCGTCGCCGGCGGCGCGGCGATCAGCGTGCTGGCGCGCCAGTTGCAGGCCCAGCTCGACGTGGTCGACCTCGGCACCGTGGACCCGGCGCTGACGCTGCCCGGTGTGCGTCATCTGCGCCTGGGCACCGGTACGGCCAACTTCACCCGTCAACCCGCGATGACCGAGGTGCAGATGAATGCTGCCCTGCAGGCGGGCCGCGACAGCGCCGAGCGGGCTGCCCAGGCGGGGACGCAGCTGTTCATCGGTGGCGAGATGGGCATCGGCAACACCACCGCCGCCGCCGCGCTGGCCAGCGCCTTGCTCGGCTGTGAGGCGGCCGCCCTGAGCGGCCCTGGCACGGGCCTGGACGAAGCCGGTGTGCGCCACAAGGCCGAGGTCATCGAACGGGCGCTGGCCTTGCATGCGGTGGATGCCCAGGATCCCTGGCGTGCGGCTGCCTGCGTCGGCGGCTTCGAGCTGGTCGCCCTGGCCGGGGCGTACCTGGCCTGTGCGCAACGGGGCATCGCCGTGCTGGTCGATGGTTTCATCTGCAGCGTGGCGGCGTTGCTCGCCGTGCGCCTGAACCCGGCCTGCCGCCCGTGGCTGCTGTTCGCCCACCAAGGGGCTGAGCCGGGACATCGGCAAGTGCTCGAAGCGCTCGAGGCCGACCCCTTGTTGGCGCTCGGCTTGCGCCTGGGGGAGGGCAGTGGCGCCGCGCTGGCCGTGCCCTTGTTGCGCCTGGCCTGTGCCTTGCACGCCGACATGGCCACCTTCGCCGAAGCCGCCGTGGCGGATCGTTCGGCATGAGGCTCGACCTGTTGCGTCACGGGCAGACCGAACTGGGCGGCGGGCTGCGTGGCAGCCTCGACGATGCCTTGACCGAACAGGGCTGGGCGCAGATGCAGGCCGCCGTCGCCGATGCCGGCCCATGGGACGTGGTGGTCAGCTCGCCCTTGCAGCGCTGCGCCCGCTTCGCCGAGCCTCTGGCCCAGCGGCTGAACGTGCCCTTCGCCCTGGAGGCAGACCTGCGCGAGCTGCACTTCGGTGACTGGGAGGGTCGCAGTGCCGCCCAGCTGATGGAGACCGACGCCGACGCCCTGGGGGCTTTCTGGGCCGACCCGTATGCCTTCACGCCGCCCCGGGGCGAGCCGGTCGAAGCCTTCGCCGAGCGGGCCCTGGCCGCACTTGGCCGGTTGCGCGCGCGCCATGCTGGGCAGTCGGTGCTGCTGGTCACCCATGGGGGCGTCATCCGCCTGCTGCTGGCCCGCGCGCGCGGGCTGCCACGGGAGCAGTTGCTGCAGGTCGAGGTGCCCCATGCCAGCCTGTCGCGGCTGCATGTGGACGCCGATGGCGCCTTGCGCGAGGAGGCCTGAGATGCTGCCGTTCTGGATCGCCTTGCAGTTTCTCAGCAGCCTGCCGGTCACCTTGCCCGGCATGCCGACACCCAGGCAACTGGGCCGCTCGCTGCTCTGGTACCCGGTGGTCGGGGCCGTGTTCGGGGGCGTGCTGTGGCTGGCCAGCCAGGCGCTGGGTGGCACGCCTGCATACCTGCACGCTGCCCTGCTGCTCAGCGTTTGGGTCATGCTCAGCGGCGCCCTGCACCTCGATGGCCTAGCCGATAGCGCCGATGCCTGGCTAGGCGGCTTCGGCGACCGCGAGCGCACCCTGCGGATCATGAAGGATCCGCGCAGCGGGCCGATCGCGGTGGTGACCCTGGTGCTGGTGCTGCTGCTCAAGTTCTGTGCGCTGCTGGCACTGATCGAGCAAGGCGATCGCCTCGGGCTGCTCGTGGCCCCGGTGATCGGGCGCGCCGCGCTGCTGGCGCTGTTCCTGTGCACGACCTATGTACGCCCGGGTGGACTGGGCGAGGCCTTGGCGCAGCATTTGCCAGTCAGACAAGGGTGGTGGGTGCTGGGGACGAGCGCACTGGCCTGTCTGCTGTGCCTGGGCAGTGCCGGCATCATGACACTGTGCCTCGTGCTGGTCGCCTTCCTGGGCATGCGCGCCGCCATGATGCGTCGCCTGGGCGGTACCACCGGCGACACGGCCGGCGCGTTGCTCGAGTTGCTGGAAGCGGTGGTGGTGGTCGGATTGGTGCTGTGAGTCGCCTTGCTTTGGGGAAGCTGACAGATTCCGTGGGCCTTGCCAAATGCTGATGTGGGCCCTGGCGGGCCCAATCGCGGCACGGGGGCCGCTCACCCCGTAGCCACACCGCGGTGTTGCAGGTTATCGCGGTTACCTGTGGGAGATTCTGTGGTTTTTGCCGAATGCTAATGTGGCCCCTGGCGGGCCCATCGCGGCCGGTCCGGCAGGGGCTGCTCACACCCATAGCCCCACCGCAGTGTTGCAGGTCGCCGCGGTCACCTGTGGGAGCAGCCCCAGTGCCGCGATTGGGCCCGCAGGGCCCATAAAATCAGCCACCGGATGAATCAGGCATACCTGTATCGTGCCGCCATACGCTCGCTTGCCGCTTGCCGCTTCCTGCTTTGAAACGCCTAGCAAAATTTTCCCCTGTGCTCCCCCTCGGCCACCCTCGTAAAATCGCCGCTTCCCCAGGCCAAGGAAGCCCCATCATGATGCGTCGATTTCTCCTCGCCTGCCTGCTCGCGCTCGGTATCCCGTCGCTCCAGGCCGCTGACCTGATCGATTTCTGGGATACCCCCCGCTACGGCGGCAACAGCTTCAACCGTCTCCCGCCCGACCAGGCCTATTTCGATGCGCTGCGTGACTACGGCGCGACGTGGGTACGACTCTCCTACGACAAATGGCAACCCGCTCGACGCGACATGCTGTTGGGCGATGCCGACCAGTACCAGGGGCTCGAACCCGCCGACCTGCAGCAGCTCCGCTCCGCCCTGGACCGTGCGCACCGCGCTGGCCTGAAAGTCGTGATCGCCCCGCTGTCCTTGCCCGGCATGCGCTGGTCGCAGAACAACGGTGGCGTGTTCGACGATCGTCTCTGGCAGGACAAGGCCTGGTGGAACCAGGCGGCTGCCTTCTGGCGGGACTTGGCCGCGGCGCTCAAGGACCATCCGGCCGTGGCCGCCTACAACCTGATCAACGAACCCGCGCCCGAGAAGCAGGACGGGCTGCCCGAGCATGCCACGCTCGAACGCATGAAGCGCTGGTACGCCACGCGTCAGGGCAGCAGCCGGGACCTGCCAGCGTTCTACCGCCACGTGCTGGCGGCAGTGCGCGAGGTCGACCCGTTGACGCCGGTGATGCTCGATGCAGGCTGGTACGCGGCCGCCGACGCGTTCGACTACTGGCCGAACGCACTGGACGATCCGCGGGTCCTTTACAGCGTGCACATGTACGAGCCCTATTCGGCGACCAGCGCGCCGAACCTGGCCAGGGCCAAGCCGTTCAGCTATCCCGGCAAAGTCCCTTTCGCGGGCCGCCAGGTGCACTGGGATGCGTCGCACGTGGCTGCTTACCTGCGCCGGCCAGTCGACTGGGCCGACGCCCATCAGGTGCCGCGCTCGCGCCTGGTGGTCGGGGAGTTCGGCTGCATGCGCCGTCTGCCGGGTTGCCGTCAATACCTCGAGGACGTGTTGACGGTGCTCGACGAGCAGCGCGTGCATTGGGCGTTCTACAGTTTCCGCGAAGACAGCTGGGACGGCATGGATTACGAACTGGGCCAGGCCAAGGTGCCTTGGCGCTACTGGCAAGCCATCGACGCAGGTCGACCCGACCCGCTGACGCGCAAGGCCACGGCAGCGTTCGAGCCCATTCGGCAACGTCTGGCCCAACAGGCCGAAGAGGGGTGAAGCCGTTGCCGAGCGGGAGAATCACGCACGGTCGGGCATAAGCCGCTACGCTCCACGTTCAGGAATGTTCGGCAGGAGAACGCACATGCAGGCACGTTGGTGGATCGTCCCATTATTGGCGCTTTCGGCACTCAGTCCCACCTGGGCGCAGGAGTGTCCTGCGCTGCTTCAAGGCAGCGTGCCCGAATTGCGCGGCAAGGGTCAGATCGATTTATGCGAACGGTACGCAGGCAAACCGCTGGTGATCATCAACACGGCCAGCTACTGCGGCTTCGCCCCGCAGTTCGAAGGATTGGAAGCGGTGTACCAGCATTACCACGCCCAGGGCCTGGAGATGCTTGGCGTGCCGTCCAACGACTTCAAGCAGGAAGACAGCGACAGCGAGAAGACCGCCAAGGTCTGCTATGCCAACTATGGCGTGACCTTCACCATGACCAAGGCCCAGCCGGTGCGGGGCAGCGATGCGATCCCACTGTTCGCCGAACTGGGGCGCCAGAGCAGCGCACCCAAGTGGAATTTCTACAAGTATGTGGTGGACCGTCGGGGCAAGGTGATCGGCAGTTTCTCGAGCCTGACCAAGCCGGACGACGAAGCCTTCAAGGCCGCCATCGAAAAGGCCATCGCATCGCCCGTCTTGTAAGTCGCCCGAACGACCACGGCGCCCTGTCCAGGCCGGACAGGGCGCCGTGGTCACACGCGTGGATCAGAAACGGTAGGTCA
The DNA here is from genome assembly GCF_013523125.1 of Pseudomonas entomophila. GTDB lineage: Bacteria > Pseudomonadota > Gammaproteobacteria > Pseudomonadales > Pseudomonadaceae > Aquipseudomonas > Aquipseudomonas entomophila_B. The sequence goes on from NZ_JAAMQJ010000054.1 coordinate 13,544, forward strand.
GCGAAGCACCGACGGTGTGCGCGCTGTTTTCATACTTGGCGCGGTAGGCACCTTTGGTGGAGCTGACCAGGTTGACCTTGGCGTCCTCTTCCCACAGGTAGGAGTAGGCCACGTCGATGGTCATGTCGTCGTTCGGGCTCCAGCCAGCGCCCAGGCTGACCATCTTGCGATCGCCGGTCGGGATGCGCGGGGAGCGATCATGGTTGTTGGTCGGCGACTGGTCGACGGTGAAGCCGCTGCGCAACGTCCATTGCTTGTTCACCTTGTAGGCGGCGCCGATGGCGTGCGACCAGGTGTCATGCCAGTTCTGCTCTTCGGTGATGGTGGCGAACGGCGAGCCGGCCAGCGGCGCTGGCACGTCGTTGTTCACGATGATGTGCTCCAGACGGCTCCAGCGTGTCCAGGTGCTGCCGGCGTACAGGGTCCACTGGTCGTCGAGCGCGTGGGTCACGGACAGGTCGACCGATTCCGGCGTCTTGATGTTCAGGTCGGCGTCGAACTTGCTGCCACTGAACGGGCCGATGGCCGTGGAGCTCACCTTGGTCTTGCCCTCGAGCGTGTAGTCGACCATCGAGTGGTAGGTCAGGCCGACGCGGGTGCGGTCGGTCGCCTGGACCAGCAGGCCCACGTTGTAGCCGACGGCGGTGTCGTCGCCCTTGATCTTGACCTCGCCGTCGTTGCGGCCGGGGCTGCGTGAGTTGAGCAGGTTGGACCCCAGCTCGCCCCGGATACGGTTGAAGGTCGGGCCGACACCGATCGAGACCTTGTCGTTGAAGGCGTAGCTGATGGTCGGCTGGAAGGTGATGACCTCGACGTGGCTCTTCTTGCCCCAGTAGCGTGCCGCGTCGTCGCTGCCGTAGTCGGTGACCAGGCCGAACGGCACGTAGACCCCGAAGCCCACGGTCCAGTGATCGTCCAGGGGCTTGACGTAGTAGCCCATGGGCACGGCGACGACCGGTACCATGTCGCCGTCGGTTTCCCCGCCAAAGGTGCTTCGGCCACTGATGTCGGACTTGGCGAAGATGCCCGCGGCACCCACGGTCGCCTGCGCGCGCTTGAGCTGCGACATGCCGGCAGGGTTGCCGTAGATGGTGCTTGCGTCTTCGGCAGAGGAAGAACGACCCGCGAAACCTACCCCCATGCTGCTGATGCTCTGCTCATTGAGGGCAAAGCCGTTGGCCAGCAGGTGCCCGGATGCCAGGGCGACAGCCAGACCGAGGGAGGTGTTGAGCATTGCTTTTTTCATTATTAGAACTCCTTGGGATCTCCGAGGCGGAACGCTACCAACATTTTGCACAGGGCGCTATAGGCGAGTTTTAAGGAGTTAGACAGGTTTTGTAGGACAATCTAACTGCTTTGTAAGACAAAACCAGAATGCTGTGTAGGAGTTTTCAAGAGGCCAGGGAAACACCCGGATCGACGCAGGCCTGCCACGCCATCGTGAAGTCGCGCAGGCGTCCCTGAGGGTGGAAGGTCCGGCGCCACAAGCGCGCCATGCCCATCAGGTCATGCGCCGCCGGCAAGGGCGTTGCCTGAGCCTCGATCAGCATCCAGGCGATCGCCGTGGCGTAGCGCAGGTTGACCGTCAGTTCGAGGTGCGGTCCGCGCAGGAACGCATGCTGGCTGGCCAACCCGCGCACCAGGCTGGCCAGGTCGGGGTCGGCTGCCAGGTAGGTGTCCCAGAGGTCATGGTGACGCAGCGCGCTGATACGGTAGAGGCCATGGCCACGTCGGTCGCACAGACCTGCACCCAATGCAGACTGGCTGGCCGCAACGCCCAGTAACAAAGCTTCTGCAGATACCGTGTGGCGCCCCAGGTATTCGAGGGTGGGGCGGATCACATGAACACTCAACTCGGTCGCGGCGAATACCATGGTGCCCTCGCGTGTCAGAGAACCGACGGGGCCGGGCGCTTGGCAGCGAATGGATCACAGCCGGACCCGCCGAAAGCGGCCTGGGCCGCTCGAGTTGAAGTGTAGTGTGATGAGGCTGAGGTAAAGGACTGTTTTTAAATCGATTGCAGCCTGAAGAAGCCGTGCATATGCCCGCCAGCGATTAGCCCGGCCGAGTGACCGGGCATTTCTTCATGTGCGATCAGGGTAGACGCGAACGCGATCACGCCGTGATGGACTGGCGCGTGCGGTCGATGACCGCCTGCAGCGTGCCGGCACGGTTGTACTGTTCAGGGTACAGACGCTCGCTGTGGCAGGCGATGCCGTGTTCGTCGACCAGCGTGAAGCTGAAGCTGCCGTTGCGCGGGGCCACGATCAGGCACTTCATCGGTGCGAAGGCTTGGGACAGGGCGCCGATGGCGGTTTGGAACTGATGATGCGTATTCATATTATTGGATGTCCTGCAATTGACACGGATTCGAACCGTGCACGATGAAAACGTTCCAGTGGCGCCAGGAATTAGGGAAAGGCGCAGAACCCGTCTGGAACAGAGCAGCCAGGCGAGGCGCATGATAGGAGCGCTGGGCTGACTGGTAGGTACTTGAGGAGGCAGGCAACACACGGGAACGAGGTTCAAGAACGCCCGGTGCAGGTCCTGATCAATCCGAGAGGTGATTCGTGCTGGAGCAGCGAAGCTGCCGAGTGAACCATCCGAGGAGTCGGTGCAGCCAGGTAGAAGGTTCGAGTGTCGAACGCCTGGTCAGCGGCCTTTTGATTTTTCAGCTTGGGTACTAACGATCGCCACACTACACAAGAGCGGTCGCGGATGCAAGCGATTTGTTGACCCTCTGGCAAGCCGACCATTATGGCCATTCATCGGGTGGATGGGAAGGGGGCTTCGACCTCGAAATGCGGCAAAAGTGCTAAGGAGCGTTTGGGATATAGCGATCTTGGGCAGGTTGTACACAAGGTGTTTGGCGTGAGGGTACAGCTCGTCTGAACGCGCTTGCCCAGGGCAGATGCACTGCTGCGAACGTTAAGTCAATGAAAAAAAACACTAATTTGAACTGGTGAAAAAAACGCCAGTTTGTCTGGAGGGCCCATTCCACAAGGGTTTGAGCGGTTGTCCAAGAGGTTGTCCACCGAGTTATCCACAGCTTCTGTGGATTGTGCGCGTCGCAGGCTCTAGCACGAGGCTGTCTGAGAAGGGGCCATTGTCTGACAATCAAGAGGGCAATAATCCGTGTTATTACCGTTCGTCTGAAATGCAGGCGGAAATAAAATTTTCAGCATGTGTCGAGTCCTCATCAGGCGCCCATTCGAAGAAAAAGGCGTAGAGTGGCGCGCCCCATGTCCGCCCCAACGCTTGCGCATATGTTTCAAGGCAAAAAAACCGTCTCGCCTGGCCCAGGATCTGCCGAACCCGTACCGGGCAAACGCTTTACGCTCAAGGTAGCACTGTGGCTGCTCGACAGTCCTCGTCTGGGCCGCAAGCCTCGCATCAAGCACCTCGCCGGACGGCTGCTCAAGCAGCCTGCCCGCCAAGGCGTCGTCGTGGCGCAAAGTCGCCTGGGCCAGATGCTGTGCCACGAGTGCGGCAGTGCACGTGACCGCCGCATGGGCCACGAACTGCTGCGTCAGGCGGCCCGCTCCGGCGACCCCCAGGCCCAGTTCGAATACGGCCGTCTGTGCGCCGATTCGCCCGACCTTTCGCCCGAGCGTGCGCGACATTGGCTCGAGTTGGCCGCGGCGCAAGGCTCTCCCGAAGCCGGCCCCCTGCTCAGGCGCCTGTTTCCCGACTGAAGCTCTGGCCGCCGCGGCCTGATAAGCTCGTGCGCACTTCTACGCACAGCACCGGGAAACATCATGACAGTGGATCTGGCCAGCATCCTGCTTGGCATCGTGGCGGCGTCCATACCCGGCCTGGCCTGGGTGTTCCGGGCGCAGCGTCAGGCAACCGTGCAGCAAGCGGCGCTGTCGCTGGCCGAAGAGCGCCTGCTCAGCGCCCAGCTGGCCCAGGAAGGCTTGCAGGCGCAACTGGATGCCTGTCGCGACGAGGTCAGTGACCTCAGCGAAGCCAACGCGCTCAAGCAGGCCAGCCTGGCCGCGCAGCAACGGGAAGTGGAACTGCTGCAGGTCGAGCGCGACAATGCCCGCGACGCCGCCCATGCCTGGAACCTGGAACGCACCGCCCGCGAAGCCGAACTGCGGCGCCTGGAGTCGAGGGTCGCCGGGCTGGAGGCTGAGTTGCGCGAGCAGCAGGAAGGCCACACGCAGCGCCTCGAGGACCTGCAGGATGCCCGTGACACCTTGCGTGCGCAGTTCGCCGACCTGGCGACGCGCATCTTCGACGAGCGTGAGCAGCGCTTCGCCCAGACCAGTCAGCAGCACCTGGGGCAGTTGCTCGACCCGCTCAAGGAACGCATCCAGGCCTTCGAAAAGCGCGTGGAGGACAGCTACCAGCAGGAGGCGCGCGAGCGCTTCTCGCTGGCCAAGGAGCTCGAGCGCCTGCAGCAGCTCAACCAGCGGTTGTCCGACGAGGCCACCAACCTGACCCAGGCGCTCAAGGGCCAGAAGACCCAAGGCAACTGGGGCGAACTGATCCTCGAGCGGGTGCTGGAGCACGCCGGCCTGGAGAAGGGCCGCGAGTACCACACCCAGGTCAGCCTCAAGAGCGCCGACGGCGAACGCTACCAGCCCGACGTGCTGATCATGCTGCCCGGCGACAAGCAGGTGGTGGTCGATGCCAAGGTCAGCCTGACCGCCTACCAGCAGTACGTCAGCGACCCGGATGGCGAGCGGGCGCAGGCTGCGCTCAAGCAGCACGTGCAGTCGCTGCGCGCTCATGTCAAAGGGCTGTCCGGCAAGGACTACAACCGCCTCGAAGGGCTGCACAGCCTGGATTTCGTGCTGCTCTTCGTGCCCATCGAGGCGGCCTTTTCAGCCGCCCTGCAGGCCGAGCCCAACCTGTTCCAGGAGGCGTTCGACCGGCAGATCGTGATCGTCAGCCCGACCACCTTGCTGGCCACCCTGCGGGTCATCGACAGCCTGTGGAAGCAGGAGCGCCAGACTCAGAACGCCCGCGAGATCGCCGAGCGGGCCGGCTGGCTGTACGACAAGTTCGTGCTGTTCATCCAGGACCTGGACGAGCTGGGCAACCGCCTGCAGCAGGTGGACAAGGCCTATGCCGCCGCGCGCAACAAGCTGTGCGAAGGTCGCGGCAACCTGGTCAGCCGCAGCGAGCAGCTCAAGCTGCTCGGGGCGCGGGCCAGCAAGAGCCTGCCCAGCGAGCTGCTGGAGCGGGCGATGAGCGATGCCACCGTCACTGAACCAGGTTCAGATACCGATTGAGCAGGGCGCGCAGCGCCGCCGGCTTGACCGGCTTGGGCAGGAAGTCCAGGCCGGCGGCATGCACCTGGGCGACCATCTCGCTGCGGTTGTCGGCGCTGATCACCACCCCTGGGACGGGTTCGCCCAGGCACGTGCGCAGCCAGGCCATCAGGCCGATGCCGGTTTCGCCGGCATCCAGGTGGTAGTCGACCAATGCCAGGTGCGGCCGATGGCCGTCGTCGAGCAGAGCCTGGCAGGCCGTACGATCCGGCGCGGTCCAGACCTGACAGCCCCAGCGCGTGAGCAAGCTGCTCATGCCGATCAGGATGCTGGTTTCGTTGTCCACGCACAGCACCCGCAGGCCAGCCAGGGGTTGCCCGGCCTGCTCCGGCGTGGCGACCGGTGCGGCGGCCGTGCGGCTGATGGGGACCTGCACGCGAAACACGCTGCCCTTGCCCGGCCAGGAGCGCACTTCAAGACGGTGGCCCAGCACCCGGCACAGGCCGTCAGCGATGGCCAGCCCTAGGCCCAGGCCTTTTTCGGCGCGCGTCTGGTGGCTGTCCAGGCGCTTGAACTCCTGGAAGATCACCTGCAGCTTGTCGTCGGCGATGCCCGGCCCGCGGTCCCACACCTCGAGCCACAGGTGCTCGCCGCTGCGCCGTGCGCCCAGCAGGATCGGACTCTTGCCATAACGCAGGGCATTGGTCAGGAAGTTCTGCAGGACCCGGCGCAGCAGCTTGACGTCGCTGTGCACCCGCAGGCGGCTGCCCCTGAGCCGGAAGTCCAGGCCCTTTTCCGCAGCCAGGGCGGCGAACTCGGCGCCCAGCATGTCGAACAGGTCGTGCAGGGCGAAGGGCTTGGCGTCTGGGGTGATGCGGCCGTTTTCCAGGCGCGAGATGTCCAGCAGGTCGCTGATCAGCTCTTCGGCCGAACGCAACGAGCTGTCCATGTGGCCGACCAGTTGCCGGGCCTCCTCCGAAAGATGCTCGTCCTGCTGGGACAGCGCGGCCGAGAACAGCCGCGCCGCGTTGAGCGGTTGCATCAGGTCATGGCTGACGGCGGCCAGGAAGCGCGTCTTGGACTGGCTGACCGCTTCGGCGTGGCTCTTGGCCTCGCTCAACGCCTGGTTGAGCTGCGACAGCTCGTGGGTACGCTCGGCGACCCGTTGCTCCAGACGCTCGTTGGCGTCCTTCAGGGCCTGCTCGGCCTCGCGGAACGGCGTGATGTCGGTGAAGCTCATGACGAACCCGCCGCCCGGCATCGGGTTGCCGATCAGCTCGATGACCCGGCCGTTGGGGAACAGTCGCTCGGAGGTGTGCGCACGGCCCTGGCGCATCCAGTGCAGACGCCGGGCGACATGCACCTGGGCCTCGCCGGGGCCGCACAGGCCGCGCTCGGCGTTGTAGCGGATGATGTCGGCGATCGGTCGACCCACGGCGATCAGCCCGTCCGGGTAGTTGAACAGCTCCAGGTAGCGTCGGTTCCAGGCCACCAGGTGCAGGTTCTGATCGACCACGCTCAGGCCCTGGTTGATGTTCTCGATGGCGCCTTGCAGCAGCGCCCGGTTGAACTGCAGCACTTCGGAGGCTTCGTCGGCGATGCGCACCACGTCCTCGAGCTGCATGTCGCGGCCTTCGATGGCTGCCTTGACCACGGCGCGTGTGGACGAAGTGCCAAGCACCCCGGCCAGCAGCCGTTCGGTGTGCTCGATCCACTCGCCGTCGGCGTTCTGGTTGGGGTTGAAGCCCTTGCTCTGACGGTAGGCGAACCGGATGAAGCTCTGCCGCGCGCGTTCCTCGCCGACGAAGCGCGAGGCCAGGTTGAGCAGGTCGTCGATCTGCACCGCCAGCAACGTGCGGCTGCCGGGTCGGGCATTGGTCTGCTGACCGATGAAGCGCCCGGCCTGCCAGTGCTCGGACACCCGCGTGCGCGAGAGCACCGAGACCCAGGCGAACAGCGTGAAGTTACCGGCCAACGACAGCACCACGCCCTGGGTCAGTGGCGAGATCGGCAGGTTCAGCGGGTTGCCGTGCAGCCAGGCCAGGCCCGGGAACAGCGTGAGCGACCAGCCCAGGCTGTGGGCGGCAATCGGCAGTACCAGGGTGTAGAACCAGAGGAAGGTGCCGGCGGCCAAGCCCGCGAACACGCCGCGACGGTTGGCCTGTTTCCAGTACAGTGCGCCGATCATCGCCGGGGCGAGCTGGGTCACCGCGGCAAAAGCGATCTGGCCGATGGTCGCCAGGCTCGCGGTGGAGCCGAGCAGGCGGTAGCTGACGTAGGCCAGCAGCAGGATCACCACGATGGTGACGCGGCGTACCGAGAGCATCCAGTGGCGGAAGGCCTCGAAGGGGCGCTCGGCATTGTTGCGCCGCAGCAGCCAGGGCAGCAGCATGTCGTTGGAGACCATGGTCGACAGCGCCACGGCCTCGACGATCACCATGCCGGTGGCCGCCGACGCCCCGCCGATGAACGCCAGCAGCGCCAGGCTCGGGTGGGCCTGGGCCAGGGGCAGGCTGATGACGAAGGAGTCCGGCAGCAGGCTGCCGGGCAGCAGCATCTGCCCGGCCAGCGCGATGGGCACCACGAACAGCCCGGCCAGGGCCAGGTACAGCGGGAACACCCAGCGTGCCAGGCGCACGTCCTGCGGCTCGATGTTCTCCACCACGGTGACGTGGAACTGCCGCGGCAGGCAGATGATCGCCATCATCGCCACCCCGGTCTGCACGATCATCGACGGCCAGTTGACGGTTTCTTGCCAATACCCCTGCAGCTGGACGGACTGTCGCGCCTGGCTCAGCAGGTCGTCGAAGCCATCGTAGAGGTTGAACACCACGAACACCCCCACCGCCAGGAACGCCAGCAGCTTGACCAGGGACTCGAAGGCGATCGCCAGCACCATGCCCCGGTGGTGCTCGGTGACGTCGAGGCTGCGGGTGCCGAACACGATGGCGAACAGGGCCAGCACCAGCGAGACCACCAGCGCGGTGTCCTGGACGCGGGTGCCGGTGGCGTCGGCACTGGCGCCGATCAGCAGATTCACGCCCAGCACGATGCCCTTGAGCTGCAGGGCGATGTAGGGCAGCACCCCGACCAGGCAGATCAGCGCCACCACCACCGCCAGTGCCTGCGACTTGCCGTAGCGCGCGGCGATGAAGTCGGCGATGGAGGTGATGTTCTCCTGCTTGCTGATCAACACCATCTTCTGCACCACCCAGGGCGCGAGCATCAGCAGCAGGATCGGTCCCAGGTAGATCGGCAGGAACGCCCACAACTGCTCGGCGGCCTGGCCGACCGCGCCGAAGAACGTCCAGCTGGTGCAGTACACCGCCAGCGACAGGCTGTACACCCACGCACGCAGGCGCGGCGGCAGCGGCGTGCTGCGGCGATCGCCATAGAAGGCGATGGCGAACATGACGGCCATGTAGGCCAGGGCGACCAGAGCGATCAGCCCGCTGGACAACGACATGAAGACTCCGCGACAAGAAGAAGGCCCATTCTCGGTCGGGCAGTCTGGCATGCCGCTTCACGTTCGTCAGCGCCGACCAAGGTCGCAGCCGGGAGCTGCAAGCCACAAGCTACAAGTCACAAGTCACAAGCCACAAGCCACAAGCCACAAGCTACAAGTCACAAGTCACAAGTCACAAGTCACAAGCCACAAGCCACAAGCTGACGGTAGTGCGATGAGTCATGTGTCCACAGGACATCGAAGCGGCACTGACACTCTGGCTTGCAGCTTGCAGCTTGTCGCCCCCCGCCAACCCTTGTAGTTTGCGCGATGACAAAGCCATCAGGTACAAGGACGATGAGTCACCCCTCGCAATTCGCGCTGCTCGGCAAACGGCGGTTCCTGCCGTTCTTCGTCACCCAGTCGCTTGGCGCCTTCAACGACAACCTGTTCAAGCAGTCGCTGATCCTGGCGATCCTCTACAAGCTCAGCCTGGAAGGCGACCGTTCGATCTGGGTCAACCTCTGCGCCTTGCTGTTCATCCTGCCGTTCTTCCTGTTCTCGGCCCTGGCCGGGCAGTTTGGCGAGAAGTTCGCCAAGGACCGCCTGATCCGCGTGATCAAGCTGGCCGAGATCGTGATCATGGCCATCGGTGGCGCCGGCTTCGTCACCGGGCACCTGACCCTGATGCTGGTGGCGCTGTTCGCCATGGGCACCCATTCGGCGCTGTTCGGCCCGGTGAAGTATTCGATCCTGCCCCAGGCCCTGCGCGAGCAGGAGCTGGTGGGTGGCAACGGCCTGGTGGAAATGGGCACGTTCCTGGCGATCCTGGCCGGGACCATCGGGGCCGGGGTGATGATGTCGTCCGCCTCCTATGCCACGGTGGTTGCCGGCGGCGTGGTGGGCACGGCGGTGCTGGGCTACCTGGCCAGTCGCTGGATCCCGACGGCGCCCGCCGCCGAGCCGGGGATGAAGCTCGACTGGAACATCGTCAGCCAGTCCTGGGCCACCCTGCGCCTGGGGCTCGGCCAGACGCCGGCGGTGTCGCGCTCGATCGTCGGCAACTCCTGGTTCTGGTTCGTCGGGGCCATCTACCTGACGCAGATCCCGGCCTACGCCAAGGACTGGCTGCACGGCGACGAGACCGTGGTGACCCTGGTGCTGACGCTGTTCTCCATCGGCATCGCGCTCGGCTCGCTGCTGTGCGAGCGGCTCAGCGGACGCAAGGTCGAGATCGGGCTGGTACCGTTCGGCTCGTTCGGCCTGACGCTGTTCGGCCTGTTGTGGTGGTGGCATTCGGGCGACGTGCCGCGTGCCGACGCCCCCTACGACTGGCTCGCCCTGCTGTCGCTCGGCCAGGCCTGGTGGATCCTGCTGTCGATCGTCGGCCTGGGCGTGTTCGGCGGTTTCTACATCGTGCCGCTGTATGCCCTGATCCAGTCACGCACGCCCGAGCGCCAGCGCGCCCGGGTGGTCGCCGCCAACAACATCCTCAATGCCTTGTTCATGGTGGTCTCGGCACTCGTCACCATCGTGCTGCTGAGCGTGGCCGAGCTGAGCATCCCGCAGCTGTTCCTGGTGGTCTCGCTGCTCAACATCGGCGTCAACGCGTACATCTTCAGCATCGTCCCCGAGTTCACCATGCGCTTCATGATCTGGCTGCTCGGCCATGCGATGTACCGGGTCGAACACCGCGACCTGCAGCGCATCCCCGACGAAGGGGCGGCATTGCTGGTGTGCAACCACGTGTCCTACGTCGACGCGCTGCTCATGGCCGGCGCCGTACGGCGGCCGATCCGTTTCGTCATGTACTACAAGATCTACCGTCTGCCGGTGCTGCACTTCATCTTCCGCACCGCCGGAGCCATCCCCATCGCCGGACGCGGCGAGGACGAAGCCACCTATGAGCGGGCCTTCGCCCGCGTCGCCCAGTACCTGGCCGAGGGCGAGCTGGTGTGCATCTTCCCCGAGGGCAAGCTGAGCACCGATGGCGAAATCGATGCGTTCAAGGGCGGCATCAACCGGATCCTGGCCGACACGCCGGTGCCGGTGGTGCCGCTGGCCTTGCAGGGGCTATGGGGCAGTTTCTTCAGCCGCGATCCGAACAAGGGGCTGTTCAAGCGGTTCTGGTCGCGAGTGACCCTGGTGGCTGGTGAGGCGGTGCCGGCCGAAGCGGCGAAGCCCGGCGTGCTGCGCGACAAGGTCGCCGCCTTGCGCGGCGACCTTCGCTGAGGCGGGCAGGGGAGGTCAGCTCGCGCTGACCTTCAGGCCGATCAGCCCGGCGACGATCAGCGCGACGCTGAGCAGGCGTACCAGGGCCATGGACTCGCCGAACAGCAGGATCCCGGCGATCACCGTGCCCACCGCACCGACGCCGGTCCAGATCGCATAGGCCGTGCCCAGCGGCAGCTCCTTCACCGCCAGGCCCAGCAGCCCCAGGCTCACGGCCATGGCGGCAACTGTCAGCACCGTAGGCAAGGGGCGGGTGAAGCCATCGGTGTACTTGAGCCCGACGGCCCAGCCCACTTCGAACAGGCCCGCGAAAAACAGAATGATCCAGGACATGGGGTTACCTCCATTCACACACGGATGGGGCCGTCCCCGAAACGTCACGCCAGGCGTCGTAAGGCCGTCCTTACCGTGGCTGCATGCTGCACAAGGCGGATGTTTCTGGCAAGTGGGGCGCGGAGGCCATCGCTGGCTTTCGTGAGGTGGCGGTGGGGGGTAGGTTCGCCTGAAGGAGGGGGTGCGCTGATTGTATGGGCTTGCAGGCCCAATCGCGGCACAGGGGCCGCTCCTATGTATGGACTCGCCTACATTGTCTACCCGCTTTTCCTGCTGTTTTGAACAAAGGGACCCGGTTGCATCTATGTATTAGGCCTATTCGAGGAGGCGGT
>NZ_JAAMQJ010000055.1 GCF_013523125.1 Pseudomonas entomophila
CGGCGCTTGGGTGAAGGGAGGAGGGGCGAAATCTCCCACGGTCTGTACTGCGCGAACAGTCAGAAGCGGATCTAGTCCCTCCTCCTCCCTTCAAGTCCTACCATACAAGCGGCCCCTGTGCCGCGATCGGGCCCGCAGGGGCCGTAAAATCAGCCCCGCTGCCGTTTTTCCTTGATGAAAAACGATCAGCCCTGGCCCAGCGCTACCATCACCCCTGACCCTTCGCCAACGCCCCCAACTCCGCATCCACCTTGCGCAACCGCGCCTCGGCCTTCGCCTTGGCCGCCGGGTCGTTGGCCCGCTGGTCCATCAGGCGGGTCAGCTTCTCGCTCACCTGGCGCCCTTCGGGCGTCTGGTTCAGTGCCTGGGCCTTGGCCGGGTCGCGGGTCGAGGCCTTGATGATCTCGAACTCGGCGTCGCTGAAATTCTTCTCGCTGTACAGCTCCAGCAGGTCCTGACGCTGGTCCTCGACGGTCAGGTTGCGGCGCAGCACCTCCTCGATCGTTGGCAGCGGCACGTCAGGGTGCTTCCCGGCCAGCAGCTCGGCCATCTTGTCGATGTTGTGCTCGTAGGCGTCCTGGATCGGCAACTGTGCCAGGATCTCCCGCTCTCGATCACTCGACTGGTCGCAGGCGGCCAGCACGGTAAACAGCATCAACAGCGAGGTCTTCTTCATGATCGACATGCGCAGGCCCTTTGGGCGAGAGAGGAGGGCTCGAGTGTACCTCGGCCACCTGGCCAGCGACCATGCCATCGTTGCGAGCGCCGGCAAGGTGCGATAGAACCGTACACCTTACCCACGACCCTACAGGTCCCCATGCCCATCTCCACCTGTACCCTGCACCACGTCACCCCTGAAACCGTCGACGAGGTGCGTGCATTCGTCGACCAGGCGCGCCGCGCGCTGTTCCCCCAGCTCACCGACGCACCACTGCCGGCCGACCTGGCCCAGTTCGAGCGCACCTACGTCACCGGCCCAGGCTGTTTCCTGGTCGCACGGGATCAAGGACAACTGGTCGCGGCCATCGGCTACCTGCCCTATGACCACCGCTTCGCCCAGCTCGACTATCACGGCCGCCACACCGTGGAGATCGTCCGGCTGTTCGTGGACCCTCGCTACCGCCGGGGCGGCCTGGCCGTGCGTCTGTTTGACGCGCTCTGCCAGGAGGCCCGTGCAGCCGGGGTCGAGTGCCTGTACCTGCACACCCACCCGTTCCTGGCGGGCGCCATCGCCTTCTGGGAGCGCCAGGGGTTCGAGGTGGTGGACGTCGAGGACGATCCGCTCTGGCACACCACCCACATGAGCCGACCGGCCTGATCGACCGGTCCGCCAGCGGCGATCAGAGCGGCCCGGACAGCGGGTATTCCACCGCCAGGCGGAGCTGGTCGCTGTCCAGTTCGGCCTGCGCGGTGTTGCCCCGGTGCACGTCGTGCCGCAGCGAGAAGGTGGTGCCCTTGGCCTTGCCTGTCTGGATGACGTAGCGCGCTTCCAGGTCGCGCTCCCAGTGCTTACCGCCCTGGCCATAGCCGAGGTAGGCATAGCCGCCGGTGGGGTCCACATGGCTGCCATCGATGCCCGAACCGCGGACGTACAGCGCCGTCAGGCTCAGGCCCGGCACCCCATAGGCGCTCATGTTCAGGTCGTAGCGTGCTTGCCAGGAGCGCTCATTGGGCGCGTTGAAGTCCGACAGCTGCACGGCATTGCCAATGAAGATGGCGCCCCGACTCACGTAGTCGAACGGGGTGTCGCCGTCGACCTGTTGATAGCCGAGGCTGACGCTGTGCGGGCCCTGGCTGTAGCGCGAGACCAGGCTCCAGGTGGTGTTGTCGATACGCCCTGACAAGGCCTTGCCCGTGTCGGTGGTGCGGTAGAGGTTCAGGTCCAGGCTCAGGCTGCGCTGGTCGTCCAGCGCATGGGCAATGTTGCCGCCCAGGTACTGCTGGTTCCAGGTGTCTTCGTAACGCGAGGTGAACAGGCTGGCGCTGAGGTTGGGCCTTGGGCTGTACACGGCGCCGGCCAGGTCGAAGTGATCGCCCTGCGCGGCATTGGAATAGTTGACCGCGAACCCTTGGTCATGACTGCTGGCGTTGCGGTCGGCATCCTCGGTGAAATGGCCTGCCACCAACTTGAGTGCCTCGAATTCATTGCCGACCAGAAACAGCCCGGTGGCTGTCTCAGGCAGCAGGCGACTGTCCGAAGTACTGAACACCGGTGTCTTGACCCGCTGTTCGCCGTACCAGAGCACGCTGTTCGACAACCGCAGCTTGAGCGCGGCACCGGCACGGCCATAGGTGTCCTTGGGGTGGCCCTGGTTGTCCAGCCCCAACAGACGCGCCTTGCCCGCACGACCGCCCCCGCTGTCGAGCTTGACCCCGAGGTAGGCATGGGCGTCGACACCCACGCCGACGGTCCCTTGGGTGAAGCCCGACTGCACGGTCCCCATCAGTCCATAGCCCCATTCTTCGGCCTGGCCATTGCGCGCGGCGCGCGGCTTGTAGGCATTGCGCGCGCCACTGTTGCGACCGCCATGCCGGTAGTCGCGCTGATCGAAGACGCTGCGGTTGAGCACGCTCCAGGTACCGTCCTCGAGAAACCCCTTCGACTGGGACTGGGCCGCCTCGCCCCAGGCCACCGGGCTGAGTCCGAGCAGGGGAACCAGCATGGCCAGGGAGGCGTGTGCACCCTTCATGGCGTCGCGTCCAGGCGCTGGGCCTGAAGCGTCAGGCGTGCCTGGGCGCGTGCCGGTAATCCTGGGGGGACGATCAGGGGCTGGGTGGACGACGGGCCGACCTCGATCAGCATGACCATGCCCATGGCCAGATGCGGAATGCACTGGATGCCGTAGCGCCCTGGCACGTCGAAGGTGTAGGTCAGCGGCTGGTTGATCGGGCCCTTGAAGGTCGGGGCGCCGTCGGGCCAGAGACCGGGCAGGCTGGCGGCGTTGTGCCCGCTCTGGGTCGGCAGGAAGCGCACGCTGTCGCCCGGCGCGATGCGCAGGTGATCGGGCGCGTAGACCATGGCGCCCTCTGCGCCACGGGTGAGCATGTGAACCTCATGCACCTCGGCCAGCGCGGTGGGCGCGAAGGCCGTGGTCAGCAGGGACAGGGCAAGCGTACGCAGCAACATGAAAACGTCCAGGTCAGGGGGCGCGGAAACGCAAGATGCGTGCGCCGTCGAAAGGGTCGGTCAGATAATGCGCGTGTACGCCGAACGTCGTGAGCAGTCGCTGAGGGGTAAGGACCTCGTGCGGCACGCCCAGGGCCACCAGGCGGCCCTTGTCGAGCACCGCCAGCCGGTCGCAGGTCAAAGCCTGGTTGAGGTCGTGCAGGGCGATCAGCGTGGTCACCTTCAAGGCCTGGATCTGTTGCAGCAGCCCGAGCTGGTGCTGGATGTCCAGGTGATTGGTCGGCTCGTCGAGCAGCAGTACCTGGGGACGCTGGGCCAATGCGCGGGCAATGTGCACGCGCTGGCGTTCACCACCGGACAGGCTGCTCCAGGTGCGCTGGCGCAGGTGCAGGGCGTCCACATCGGCCAGGGCCTGGTCGACGATCGCCGTGTCGTCGGCGGTGAACGGCGTCAGGGCCGACAGCCAGGGCGTGCGGCCCAGCGCCACGGCGTCGAAGACATCGACGGCATCGTGGGTGTCGGCCTGCTGCTCGACCAACGCCAGGGCCTGGGCGATCTGCCGGCGCGGCTGGCGGGCCAGGGGCTGACCGAGCAGGGTCACCTGGCCACTGCTCGGCGCACGCAAGCCGGCCAGCAGCTTGAGCAAGGTCGACTTGCCCGAGCCGTTCGGGCCGACGATGCCCAGCGTCTCGCCAGGCCGCACCGCCAGGTCCACGCCGTACAGCAGTTGGGTGTCGCGCACACGGTAGCCCAGGCCTTGGCAGGTCAGCGGACAGGTGTCGAGGAGGGGAAACATGGCGGTCATCGCGGGCTCCGGCGGCTGATCAGAATCACGGCGAAGACCGGTGCCCCGATCAGCGCGGTGACCACGCCTACCGGAATCACCTGACCGGGGATCAGGGTACGGGAAAGGATATCGGCGGCGATCAGGAACAGCGCACCGCCCAGGGCACTGGCCGGCAACAGGCGACTGTGTCCCGGCCCCAGCAGCAGGCGCAGGGCGTGGGGAATGACCAGCCCGACGAAGCCGATGGCCCCGACGATCGACACCATCACGGCGGTGACCAGTGCGGCGCAGGTGATCAGCAGCAATTGCACGCGACGCACCGGAATGCCCAGGGACGCCGCCGAATCCACGCCGAAGGTAAAGGCGTCCAGCGCGCGGCGGTACCACAGGCAGATCGCCAAGCCGATCAGCGCGACCGGCACGGCGAGCCACACCGAGGGCCAGCGCACGCCGCTGAGGTTGCCCAGCAGCCAGAACAGAATGCCGCGGGCCTGCTCGGCACTGGCCGACTTGGTCACCAGGAATGCCGTCAGCGCGTTGAACAGCTGCGAACCGGCGATACCGGCCAGGATCACCTGGGCATTGGCGCCGCTCGGGCCACTGGCACGGGCCAGCAGCAGCACCAGGGCGAACGCGGCCAGGGCACCGACGAAGGCGCCCCCGGACAATGTCAGTGCGCCGGCCCCCAGACCGAGCAAGGCCACGGCCACCGCGCCGGTCGAGGCGCCGGCCGACAGTCCCAGCAGGTAAGGCTCGGCCAGCGGATTGCGCAGCAGCGCCTGGAGGATCACCCCGCAGGTCGCCAGCCCGGCGCCACAGGCAGCCGCGACCAGGGTACGGGTCAGGCGGTAGTTCCAGACGATGCCCTGGTCGATCGGGTCGACCACGTGCCCGGCCTGCCAGAGCTGGTTGGCCAGCACGTGGTAGACCACGCTGGGCGACAGGCGCGTCTCGCCGATGGCGATACCGGCGAGCAGCGCCAGGGCCAGAGCGGCGAGGGCGAAGGCCACGGCGGGCAACGAGCGCATCATGGCTGGGGCGCTTTACCGCTGGCGAAGGCCTGGGCCAGGGTATCCATGCCGCTGAACAGGCGCAGGCTGGCCTGCATGGCATGGGCGTCGAGGACGATGATACGGTCGTGCTTGACCGCGTCCATGTTGCGGGTCACCGGATCCTTGCGCAGGAAGTCGAGCTTCTTCTGGTAATCGTCGGCCGGGAAGCGGCGGCGGTCCATGCGCGCGATCACCAGCCAGGTCGGGTTGGCCTTGGCCAGGGTTTCCCAGCCGACGGTAGGCCACTCTTCGTCGGACTCGACGACGTTGCGCACCCCCAGGGTGTTGAGCATGAAATCAGGGATACCCTTGCGACCGGCGACATAAGGGTCGATCTCGAGGTCCGCGCTGGAGAACCAGAACAGCGCGCTGGTGCCCGACAGATCCTTGCCTGCCAGGCGCGCCTGGGCGTTGGCCAGCTGCGTCTTGAGCGACTGGTTCAACGCGTCGCCGCGGTCCTGGACGTCGAAGATCTGCGCCAGCTGGCCGATGCTCTTGTACACCGTGTCGATCTGGAAGGGCTGCAGACGCGTGCCGTCGGCACCGACCCGGTTGTCCTTGCCTTCGCAGTCGGACGGCATGAGGTAGGTAGGGATGTTCAATTCGTGAAACTGCTCGCGTGTGCCGACCACACCTTGTTCGCCGACCATCCAGGCGAGCTGTACGGCCAGCAGCTGCGGACGCTTGCCGATCACCGCCTCGAAGCTGGGGTCGTTGTCGGCCAGACGCTCGACCTTGGCATTCTGCGCCTGGTAGACCGGCAGCACATCGTTGAACCACAGCGACGTGCCCACCAACGTGTCGCCCAGCCCCAGGGCATAGAGCATCTCGGTCCCCGACTGGCCGATGGTCACTGCACGTTGAGGCGCCTGCTGGAAGGTCTGCGAGACGCCGCAGTTCTCCAGGGTCAGCGGGTACTGGGTGCTGGCGGCATGGGCCAGGCCACCCAGGCCAAGGCCGGCGAGCAGCGTGAGGACGCGTGGGAACATGCGGGCGATCTCCTATCGAGGACGCACCGGAAGGCGTACGGACAGGCATCGCCAGCCCAGGCCGACGGCGCAGGGCTGCACCCTGGGGCAGGGTGTCGATAACCTTCCCGGACACCCCGCCGGTTGGTGAATGATGGATGCCGGCAGGTCTCCTGACTGGTGCGTCATGGCCTCGCTCCGCCTTCCCGGGAGTATCCCAGTGGCGCATGGAGCGGGCTCGGCACCTACAGTTGCGGGGGCAGTTCCGTTTTCCTGCAAGGCAGGTACGGCATTCCCTATTAATTCCGTGGTGGAAACCGGCGGTCGGCATCTTAGACGCCTTGGCTGCCCGACCACAAGCACAACGCACCGGCGCCCTACTCGAACAGGCGCGGCGCAACGATTCAACATTTCCTAATATTTTGCCCGCTAACGAATCCGACCAGCGCTTCGTTCTCCCAGCGATGCCACCTCCCGGCAGTCAAGATCATCCATCGTTACGGAGCAACGTCGTCATGCGCGTGTCCCTCAACCGGCCCTTGAGTCTAACCCTGGGCCTGTGCCTGTCCATCGTCGGCCCTGTTTCCCTGGCCCAGGAGCGCGAGCGCGAAACCGACATTGCCGTCTTGGAACTGGGCTCGACCGAGATCCTGGCCGACGGTCTGGGCAGCCTCACCGAAGGCACGGGCTCGTACACCACCGACCAGACCAGCGCCGCGACGCGCCTGGACCTGTCGATCAAGGACACGCCGCAGTCGGTGTCGGTGGTGACGCGTCAGCAACTGGACGACTTCCACTTGGACACGCTGTCCGAAGCCATGGCCCAGGTCGCCGGCGTCACGGTGCAGCGCAACGATTCGGAGCGGCCGAGCTACTACGCGCGCGGCTACGTCATCGACAATTTCCAGGTCGATGGCATGCTCAACACCTTCTCGGGTGTGAAGTCCGATTCCGACACGGTGATCTACGACCGCATCGAGGTGGTGCGCGGTGCGACCGGGTTGACCACGGGGGCGGGCGACCCGTCAGGGACCATCGCCCTGTACCGCAAGCGCCCGACCCACCAATGGGCCGTCAAGACCGGCGTCAGCGCCGGCAGCTACGACAACTACCGAGGCTACCTGGACATCGGCGGGCCGCTGGCCTGGGACGGGCGACTGCGGGGGCGTACGGTGCTGGCCTACCGTGACAGCCAGTCGTTCATGGACAGCTACGCCAGCCAGCGCGAAGTCGCCTACGGCATCCTCGAAGCCGACCTGAGCGACAGCACCACGCTGGCGGTGGGCTACGACTACCAGAACAAGCACGTGCAAGGCGCTTCCTGGGGGACGGTGCCCTACTGGATGGCCGATGGCAGCCGGGCCAACCTGCCGCGCTCGACCAACCTGGCAGCGCCGTGGTCGTCCTGGCCACTGGAGGACCACACGGTGTTCGCTACCCTCGACCAGCGTCTGGGCGAGGACTGGTTGCTCAAGGCTGCCTTCACCCGCCGCGACTCCACCGTCGACGGCAAGGTGTACTACGGCGGTAACGGCTACCCGCGTCCGGACCGCAGCGGCATGCAGGCCTGGTACAGCCATTTCGCCGGCGACGAGACCATGACCTCGATGGACGTCAACGTCGCCGGGCCGTATTCGCTGCTCGGACGTCGCCATGAGTTCATGGCCGGGTACGGCACTTCGGAACGGCGCAACCGCTCGCCGTATTTCGTGGCCGCACCGGTCGCCCCCGGCTATGCCAGCATCGCCGACTGGAGCGCCATGGGCGCGATCGCGAAATTCCAGGATGCCGACACGGGCCTGGACAGTACACGTGACACGCTGCAACAGAAGGCCGGCTACTTGGCCACGCGCCTGAACCTGACCGATCGCCTGCACCTGGTGCTCGGCAGCCGCTACGGCGGCTGGGAAACCGACAGCCGCAGCTGGGCATACGCGGATGACCTCGGCGTCGAGGGCACCACGCGCAGTCGGCAGGTGCAGAACGATCAATGGACGCCGTATGCCGGTGTGCTGTTCGACCTGAACGATACCTACACCGTGTACGCCAGCTATGCCGACATCTTCAAACCGCAGACCAGAAAGGACGTGTCCGGCCGGTACCTGGAGCCGATCGTCGGTGCAGTCTACGAACTGGGGCTCAAGGGCAGCCTCCACGACGGCCGTCTGCACCTGAGCTCGGCGGTGTTTCGCAGCCAGCAGGACAACGTGGCCGAGGTCGACGACTCGGTGCCGCCAGGGCCCAATGGCGAGACCTATTACACCGCCGGGGGCAAGGGCATCGTGGTGCAGGGGTTCGAAGCCGAAGTCGGGGGTGAGGTGCTGCCGGGCTGGCAGATGACGGCGAGCTACGCCTATACCCATGCCCTGACGCCGGAGAAGACACGCCGTACGCCCGAGCAGCCGCTCAATCTGGTGCGCCTGTCGAGCACTTACCAGGTGCTGCCGGCGCTGACCGTGGGCGGCAGCCTGGACTGGCAGAGCGACAAGTATCGCTGGGCCAATCGTCCGACCGGCGTGGTCAATGGCGATCGGCCCGTCACGCAACGGGCGCGGATCGAGCAGGGCGCCTATGCCGTCGTGGGGCTGATGGCCCGCTACAGGTTCGACGAGCACCTGTCGGCATCGGTGAACGTGAAGAACTTGTTCGATCGGCAGTACTACAACAACGTCGGGTTCTACAACGGCGTGTACCACGGAGAACCCCGCACGTTGATGGTCAGCATGGACTGGACGCTGTAGCGATCAGGCACCGCCGGACGGTCAGGCCAGGAGGACAGGACGTGCCCGCAGCAGTGGTCGTCCTGTTCCCACCGTGCAAGACAGGTTTTGTAATAGTTTCTCGCTGTAGGACTCTGCTGCTATATCTGTAGGATCGAATTCCCAAATTCACACCAGGTCCCTATGAACGCCTTTCCGGAGCCTCCCAGTCGCCTGCCGTCCTGGCCTGCGCCGTCCTGTCTGCACGACACCTTTCGCCACACCCTCCGCTCGAGTGACCGACCATGGAATGGATAGCCGATCCCACGGCCTGGCTGGGCCTGGCCACGCTCATCGTGCTGGAACTGGTGCTGGGTATCGACAACCTGGTGTTCATCGCGATCCTCGCCGACAAGCTGCCACCGCACCAGCGTGACCGCGCGCGGGTGATCGGCCTGAGCCTGGCGCTGATCATGCGCCTGGGCCTGCTGGCGAGCATTTCCTGGATGGTGACGCTGACCGCGCCGCTGTTCGAGGTCATGGACAAGAGTTTCTCGGGGCGCGACCTGATCATGCTCTTCGGTGGCGTGTTCCTGCTGTTCAAGGCCACGATGGAGCTGCACGAGCGGTTGGAAGGGCACGTCGCCCAGGCCAGCGGCCCTGTCCGTCACTCGGCCTTCTGGCCCATCGTGGCGCAGATCGTCGTGCTCGATGCGGTGTTCTCGCTGGACGCGGTGATCACTGCCGTGGGCATGGTCGAGCACCTGTCGGTGATGATGATCGCGGTGATCTTCTCGATCGGCATCATGATCATCGCCAGCAAACCGCTGACCCGCTTCGTCAATGCCCACCCGACCGTGATCATGTTGTGCCTGGGCTTTTTGATGATGATCGGCTTCAGCCTGACCGCCGAAGGCCTGGGCTTCCACATCCCGAAAGGCTACCTGTACGCGGCCATCGGCTTCTCGCTGCTGATCGAGCTGTTCAACCAGCTGGCGCGCGCTCGCCGCAAGCGCAGCGTGCAGGGCCTGCGTCCGCTGCGTGAGCGCACGGCCCACGCGGTGCTGCGCCTGATGGGCGGCCGTCGCCTGGAAGCCGACCAGCTGGACGAAGAGATCGCCGACCTGGTCGAGGGCGGCGAGGAGCAGGTGCTGTTCGACCGCCGCGAGCGGGTGATGATCAGTGGTGTGCTCAACCTGGCCGAGCGGCCGATCCGTAGCGTCATGACCGTGCGCGCCGAAGTCGACGCGATCGACTTGGCGCAGCCGAAGGAGATGATCGACGCACTGCTGATCAACTCGTCGTATTCACGGCTGCCGCTGATCCGTGGTGGTCGGATCGAAGAGCCCTTGGGCTTCGTGCACAAGAAGGAACTGCTCAAGGCCCTGCTGGCCGGGGAAACGCCCGAGCTCGAGACCCTGGCACGCATGCCGCTGCACCTGCTCGAGAGCTTCAGCATCCTCAACGCCCTGGAGCAGATGCGTCAGCAGTCCACGCACATCGCGTTCGTGGTCAACGAGTTCGGTGAGTTCACCGGTGTGCTGACGCTGACCGACATCCTCGAGTCGATCGCCGGCGAGCTGCCGGATGCCAGCGAGGTGCAAGGCCCGGGCATCGTCGAGGAGACGGACGGCTTCCTGGTCAATGGCGCCTTGAATCTTGGTCAGGTGCAGGCCCGCACCGGATTCGCCGCCCGTGCCACCGAGGACTACCAGACCGTGGCAGGGTTGGTGATGAGCCTGCTGGACCGCTTGCCACGGGTCGGCGACCAGCTGGACTGGGGCGGCTGGTCGTTGACCGTGGTCGCCGTCGAAGAGCGGCGCGTGCGCCAGGTACGGCTCACCCCACGCGGCGACGCTGACGCAGCAGGTGCCTGACGCCTTCGAGCACCAGGACCAGCACGGCGGCCCAGATCGGCAGGTAGGTCAGCCACTGGTCCGGTCCGATGGACTCGCCCAGCAGCAAGGCGACGCCGACCAGCAGCACGGGCTCGATGTAGCCGAGCAGGCCGAACAGGCCGAAGGGCAGCAGACGGCTGGCCAGCACGTAGGCGATCAAGGCCGACGCGCTGATCAGCCCGAGCAGCGGGATCAGCCCGTAGAGGGCCGGGCGGTCGACCAGGGCCTGGGCAGACGAAGGCCCCTGTACCACGAAATACACGGCCCATGGCAGCAGCAGGCACATGTCGCACCACAATCCGCCCAGGTGATCGGTGCGGCAGCGTCGGCGCAGCACGAAGTAGATCGGGTAGCCGATCATCACCACCAGCGTCTCCCAGGCGAAGCTGCCATGCTGGTACAGCTCATGCCCCACGCCGGTCGCTGCGCAGAACACGGCGACCTTCTGCAGCCGCGACAGACGTTCGCGGTAGACCAGAAAACCGGTCAGCACCATGGTCAGCGGCAGCAGGAAGTAGCCCATCGACACGTCCAGGCTGCGCCCATGCAAGGGGGCCCAGAGAAACAGCCAGAGCTGGATGCCCATGAGCCACGAAGTGCCGATCATGCCCAACAGCAGGAGGGGTGTCTGGCGAATGCGACCCAGCAGTTCGGGGACCCGATGCCAGTCCTTGGCCACCAGCATGAACACCGTCAGGCAGGGCAGGGTGAGCAAGGTCCGCCAGCCGAAGATCTCTTCGCCATCGAGCGGGTGCATGAGAGACGTATAGAAGTACATCACGGCGAACAGGCAGGAGGCCATGACGGATGCAACGATGCCTTTTGACACGGGCGCCTCGGTAACGGAAGGACGGAAGGATCAGCCGGGCATGATCTCAGGGGGCGTGGCCTTCGGCAACCGTGTTGCACCGTTATCGTGCATGATCGCGTCGATGAAGGCCGCCACCGACATGGGACGTGCGAACAGATACCCTTGCTGGAGCGTCACGCCATTCTGGATCAGGTAGTCACGCTGCGCTGTCGTCTCCACGCCCTCGGCGATCGCGCCAAGGCCCAACCGCGCCGACAGTTCGATGATCGTGTCGAGAATGTGTACCGACAAGGCCTCGCCGCCGATCAGCGCGACGAAGCCACGGTCGATCTTCAGGTAATCCACCTGGAACTGACGCAGGTAGGCCAGACTCGACTGGCCGGTGCCGAAGTCGTCGAGGGCGATGGTCACGCCCAGCCTATGCAACTGTTCGAACAGCGCCAGGGTGACCGGGCTGGCACGTAGCAGCTTGCGCTCGGTGAGCTCCAGGTTCAGCACCACGCGTCCAGGAGGAAACTGCGCCAGGAATGCCCGGCAGTCGTGCACCAGGCGCAGGTCCTGGCAGTGATCGGCGGTGATGTTGATGCCGATATGAAAACCGTCGCTCAGGTGATTGGCATAGGACGCCAGTTTCCGCGCCAGACTCGTCATCATGTGCTGGGTCATCTCGACGATCTGCCCGCTGTGTTCGGCGTAGGGGATGAACAGCTCGGGCCCCACCAGCCCCTCGCGCGGGTGTCGCCAACGCAGCAAGACCTCGGCGCCGACCCAATGCCCCTGCGTGCTGTCGACCAGGGGCTGCAGGAACGGCACGAACTCCTCCGCGTTCATCGCGCGCTGCAGCTCGGCCCGGGGCGAGTGCACCTTGCGCAACTGCCAATGGCAGACCGCACCGCACAACGCACCCAACATCAGCAGCAGGCCCAGGATCGGCGGATAGTGATCGCGCATGCGCTCGCCGACCTTGCCGGCGCCGAAGCCGGCGCTGACGATGAATGGGTACCGGATCGAATGCACCTGTACCGCTGCCACGGGCGGTGTCGGGAAGGGCGGGGGCCTCACCAGGCCATGCTGGTCCAGCCAGTCTCCACCGATCCACACGGACAATTCGGTCTCGGCGCCCAGCAGGCGCAGGATCAGCACCAGGTGCTGGCCGTCCAGTCCCACCAGCACGCTGCGTGCGTCGGCGCCGGCGCGATAGACCAGCACGGGGTGGCTGGGTGTGACGTCGTTACCCGGCATCAACAGCAAGCGGCCATCGACGTAGCGGGTGACGTCGATCGACTCCTTGAAGTGACCCATCAGAGACGTGCAGTACAGCGTGTCGTGCCAGCCCAGGTTGGTCGAGCGAATGAAGGCATGGCTGGTCACCTGCTGGCGTAACGCCTGGCTGACCCGATCGCAGGGCTGGCCGGCCAGCGGCAGGAGCACCCGGGTGGCGTCATCGAGCTGATCGAGCATGGCGTCGATTTCACGGGCCGCCTGGGTGGCCGTCGACTGGCTCAGGGCGCGCAGTTCGGCCTGGGTCTGCCAGTGCATGACGACCAGACCACACAGCAGCGGCGCCAGGCCGACCAGCCAGGGCAACAGGGTTCGCCAGCTCCAGCGACCAGCGCGTTTGACGGTGAGGGGCATGACGCTCTACCTGTGCGGTGGACAGCAGGTTTCGAGGATAACCGTTTCAGCCTTAGAAAGCAGGACGACAAACGCCTTTACGCCAGATAGAATTAGGTTACGAATACAATAACAAGGCGCGCCGTTCGGGCACGCCCCCACCGAGAACCGATGCCATGGCATGCGACGGTTTCAGACTGCTCTTCGGCGACTTCCTTTCCCGCAGCGTCAGGGGCATCTCCTGCGCGCCTCCTGTGACTCATCACCGCGCTCCATAGCAACCCTTCCTTGCTTGCCACCGATGAGAGTACACACATGGCCGATCTATTCGACAATCCGATGGGCTTGATGGGCTTCGAGTTCATCGAATTCGCTTCACCCACCCCTGGCGTCCTGGAGCCGGTCTTCCAGGCCATGGGCTTCACCTTGGTCGCTACCCACCGCTCCAAGCAGGTGCACCTGTATCGCCAGGGGGGGATCAACCTGATCCTCAACAACGAACCCAAGAGCATCGCGTCCTACTTCGCCGCCGAACATGGCCCGTCGGTCTGTGGCATGGCGTTTCGCGTGCGCAACGCCCACCAGGCCTACGCACGGGCCCTCGAACTGGGTGCCCAGCCGGTCGAGATCGACACCGGGCCCATGGAGCTGCGCCTGCCGGCGATCAAGGGCATCGGCGGTGCGCCGCTGTACCTGATCGACCGATTCGAGGAAGGCAGCTCGATCTACGACATCGATTTCACCTTCCTCGAGGGCGTCGATCGGCACCCGGCCGGGGCCGGCCTCACCACCATCGACCACCTGACGCACAACGTCTACCGGGGGCGCATGGCGTACTGGGCGAACTTCTACGAAAAGCTGTTCAACTTCCGCGAGATCCGTTACTTCGACATCAAGGGCGAATACACCGGCCTGACCTCAAAGGCCATGACGGCACCCGATGGCCTGGTGCGCATCCCGCTGAACGAGGAGTCTTCGCGCGGTGCCGGCCAGATCGAAGAATTCCTGATGCAGTTCAATGGCGAGGGCATCCAGCACGTCGCGTTTCTCACCGAGGACCTGGTCGCCACCTGGGATGCGTTGAAGTCCCTGGGGATGCGCTTCATGACTGCGCCGCCGCAGACCTATTACGAAATGCTCGAAGGGCGTCTGCCCGGCCATGGCGAACCGGTCGAGGCGCTGCAGTCGCGCGGGATCCTGCTCGACGGAGCGTCGGAGCAGGGCGACCGGCGCCTGCTCCTGCAGATTTTCTCCGAGACGCTGCTGGGTCCGGTCTTCTTCGAGTTCATCCAGCGCAAGGGTGACGATGGGTTTGGCGAAGGCAACTTCAAGGCGCTGTTCGAATCCATCGAGCGGGACCAAGTGCGGCGCGGCGTCCTGGAGGCCGGTCAAGCGTCCTCGTGAGAGGCGCGGCGTCTCGATGCACGGCGCACTTCCTGCTCCTTGCGATACAGGCTCCAATAAGTCACGCTGGCAGTCAGCAGGCCGACCAGCAGTAGCGAAGGCAGGACGGTGGAAAACATCGAGCGTACCTCCTGGCCCAGGTGGCCAGGGGGGTAACCCACGTGGATCGTATAACCGTACTTGGCCGATGTTTTGCGGCCTCGCTCATTCATCACAGGCACCCCGGTTTCCCCAGCGCTACTTCCCGAGGCCCAGACCCTGGCCTCGCCAATGCGTACGATCAGGATCGACTGGTTCTGGAAACCCGACAACTCGCTGATCAACACGCTTGCATAGGCTGTGGCGACGACGCTCGTTTCGCCCATGTTGAGGGTGTAGGCAAGTACGGGCAGCCCTGGCGACGATTGCGAGCCGAACGCCAGACCCAGACGTTCGCCGTGTAGCTGTGTGAGGTCGACACGATCGACCTGGGTACCGCGAAGGCTGCTGCAACTGACGGTGCCATTGCGCGTCAGTACCAACGAACGCAACAGGGGGTTGCCCGAAGCCAGGGCGCTCAGTTCAGGCAGGCTTTCGGCGCAGGGCCGGTCGGTCAGATACAACGCCCTGGCGCTGGCGTCATGCAGCCCGTCGATCACCTTGTCGACCGCGTAGATGGCCTCGTTGAGCGACACCTTGACGTCCTCGTTAAGCTTGGCCTCTAGCTGGAAGATCATCATCACGACTCCGCAGGCGATCGGGATGGCGCTAATGGTGAGGGTCAGCAGCAAGTCCAGCAGAATGCGTCCGGCGGAAAGTCTATGCATGGCTCGAGTCGCTCGCGTGAGGGTCGGGGCTGAACGAGAATCTGCACTAGCTTAGGCAGGGCAGAGGAGGTCGGCTGTAGGCTATTACGCCGTCGCGTGCCCGGGTTTTACACAGCATGCTGTCGGACCTCGACCTGACCTGGCTTGCCGTAGGTTTCTCCATCACGACAGGACGATGAGGGTCTGTGCTAGCCTCGTGACTTCTTCTCATCGAACGAGGCGTCTCCCATGTCAAAGCCATCGACCCTGGATCCGTTCATGCAGGCTGCGATCGACGAGGCCCGCGCAGGGTTCGACGAAGGCGGCATCCCCATCGGTTCGGTGTTGGTCCACCGGGGCAGGATCATCGGCCGTGGGCACAACCGCCGCGTACAGGCAGGCAGCGCCGTGCTGCACGGCGAAATGGACGCGCTGGAAAATGCCGGCCGTCAGCGTGCCGAGGTGTATCGGGAATCCACGCTTTATACCACCCTGTCGCCTTGCGCCATGTGCAGTGGCGCCATCCTGCTCTATGGCATACCCAAGGTCATCGTGGGAGAACACCAGACGTTCCTGGGCGAAGAGTCATTGTTACGTAGCCGTGGAGTCGAGGTGGAGGTCTTGAACGACGACACCTGTCGAGCGTTGATGAACGCCTTCATCGAACGCGACCCGACGTTGTGGCACGAAGACATCGGCCACTGACAGCGGGTACATCAGGCCCTCGCAGGGCTTGGCGTGATGATCCTGGGTACAGGCCCTTCTGCGCCTGGCGCATCAGGAAGGTCACAGACCCTGCTGCACCAGTGGGTCGTCCGGGTTCTGCTGCTCCAGTTGCGCCAGCAGGACCTGAACGTTCTGCAACTGCCCGGTTTCCTTCCAGTACTGGATCAACAGTACCCGGGCCTTGCGGTTGGCCGGTTGTTGATCGACGAGGGTCTCGAGCTGTTTCTGCGCCGCCTCCACCTGGTCCAGGCGGTGTAGGGTCGTGGCCAGGGCATACCGATAGTCGGGGTTGCGCGGCCCCAGTTCGACCGCACGTGAGAAGGCCAGCAAGGCGTATTCGTCCTGGTCGTGACGCCGCAACCAGCGACCGAGTTCATATTGCAGCACGGCCGCGTCCGGGTGGCGGACCAGCGCCTCGGCCAGCACTTGCCGCGAGGCGTCCTGTTGGCCTCGGCCCTCCAGCAGCCGAACTCGCTGTATCAGGGCGTCCAGATTCTCAGCCTCTCGTGCCAGGGCGCGATCCAGGGCTTTGGCCGCTGCATCGAAGGCGCGTTCGTGCAGGTACAGGCGTGCCAGATGGACTTGCGCGGCAGGCTGCTCGGGCTGCTGCTCGAGCACCTGCTGGTACTGCTCCAGCACCTCCTGAAGCGGGCCGAAGTACACGCCGATGTCGTCCGGCGCCAGCCCCAGCAATGCATCCACGGCGGCGAAGCGGACCGACTGCTCGTCGTCGTCCAGCAAGGGGCCCAGCACCAGGCTGCGTTGCGAGTCCGAGAGCAAGCCACGGACGCTGAGAATAGCGGCCTGACGCACGCCGGGATCGGCATCCTCGAGGGCATCCTGCGCGAGCTTCAAGGCCTGGGGCGAAGGGTAGTGAGGCAGTTCGGCAAGCAAGGCCACCTGTCGGTCGGGCGCCAGGTCGGCACGTTGCAGTTGCTGATACAGCACCCGTGCCGCACCCGGCTGGCCTTGGTGCGCCTGACGCAGTGCCTGGTGATAGCTGTGCGGTGGCACACGGGGTGCAGGGGCGGGCGGTTCGTGCCACAGATAACCGAGCACCCCTGGCACGATGACCAGGAGCGAAACGGCGATCAGCAAACGGTAGCGCGGTGACATCGGACGACCCAGCCTGAGCGGAACGTCGAGCTTGGGCCAGAATGCACGGCGACGCAAGATCTCGACCCGCAGCGCTCCCGGAAGGCTCAGTAGCGGTAGGTGACCGACATCACCGCCGTACGGTCGTTGCCCAGCGCAACGGCCTGGGCCAGGCCCCCGGCATAGTAGTGCTGGTCGAACAGGTTCTTGACGTTCAACGCGGTGCGCCAGTGTGGCGTGCCATAGGCGATCCCGGCGTCGACCACCGCATAGCCGGGCAATGAGTAGCCATTGGTGTAGCGTTCGCCGACCGCATTGAGGCCGCCGTTGACCTCCCAGCCCAGTGGCGAGCCATCGAAACGGTAGCGGGCGAACAGGTTCGCGCTGTGGCGCGGCACGTTGGCCAGGCGATCGCCCACGGTCGAGGGCTGCTGGTCGCCGTCGTCGGTGATGATGGCCCAGGTGTAGGCGTAGCCGGCCAGCAGGCTGAGCCGATCGTTCAGGTCGGCGGTCAGCTCCAGCTCGGCGCCCTGGGTGCGCTGCTCGCCGATGGCCACGCTGAAGCCATCGTTGAGCGGGTCGTCCTGCAGCACGTTCTGCCGACGCAGGTCGAAGGCGGCGACGGTCAGCAAGGTACTGCCCGGCACCAGGTCGAACTTCACCCCGGCTTCCCACTGGCGGCCCTTTTCCGGCTCGAAGGTCTTGCCGGCGACATCCGTGCCCGTGTTCGGGTAGAACGAGGTGGCGAAGCTCAGGTAGGGACGCACGTTCGGCAGCAGCTCGTACATCACCGCGACCGCACCGGTGGTGGCGCTGGCCGGGCTGCTGGTGCGACGGTCGGTGAGGTGGTTGTCACCATAGGTGTCGCTGTGGTCATGCCGCAGGCCGGCCGTGACCAGCCAGCGGTCGTCGATCTGGTAGCTGTCGCGCAGGTAGCTGCCGACCATGCGCACCGTGGTGTCGGTCCAGGTGCGCGGCGTCGCCGGGCAGGTGATGGCCTGGCCATAGCGTGGCGCGTAGACGTTCAGGCTGCCCACTTTGCAGGTGACGGTACGGTTGCTTTCCCGGCTGCGCAGGTAGTCGACGCCGAAGGTCAGGTCATGGGCGCCCCAGGCGGTCTCGAAGACCCGCTGCAGGTTGTTGTCCAGGCTCAGGGTGTCGCCGTCGAAATGCTGGGTCTGGGCCGTGCGCGCCAGCGTGCGGTCGTCGGCCTGCAGGCGACCATTGGCGACCAGTTGCCCGTCCAGGCGGTAGGTCTGCCAGCGCAGGTTCTGGTTGAAGGTCCAGCCGTCGCCGAAGCGATGCGCCAGGCTGTAGCCGATGCGGTTGGAGACGCCGTGGTACGGGTCCTGGTCCGGCTCACCGGTGAAACGGCGGCGGGGCAGGTCGCCGTTGGGGTTGCCATCGATCGAGCCGGACAATGGCAGGCCCTGCTGGCGCAGGTACTGGCGGTCCTGGTGACTGGCGAGCACGGTGAAGTCGGTGTCCGGGCCCAGGTCGAGGGTCAGCGAGGGTGCGATGTACTGGTTCTTGAACCAGACATGGTCGGTGTCGTCGTTGGCGTTGGACAGCAGGCCGTTGACCCGCAGGGCAGCCTTGCCTGTGTCGGACAAGGGCGTGCCGACATCGAAGGTGCCCTGGCGCAGGTCGTCGCTGCCGTAGCTCAGGCCGAAGGTGGCGAACGGCTCTAGGCGCGGCCGCTTGCTCACCATGTTCACCACGCCGCCTGGCAACACCAGGCCATATTCCAGCGACGCTGGCCCCTTGAGCACTTCGACCTGCTCGAAGCCGGCGATCTGCTCGGCCACCCGATTGGACACGCCCGTGCGCAGGCCGTCGACGAACAACGAGTCCGAGGCCACCTGGCCGCGGATGATCAGATCGTCCCAGCCGCGCCGACCGTACTGCCCGGCGGTGACGCCCGGCACATTCTTCAGGGCGTCGGCCAGGCCCATCGCCTGTTGACTGTCCAGCACGGTGCGCGACACGACCTGCACGCTGCGAGGCGTCTCGGCCAAGGGCAGGGACGATTGGGCGACCTGGGCCGTCGCCGGCGTGAACGCCTCGGCCTCATGCTGCACGGAGTCGGCGTCCACCGTGCTGGCCGGCAGGTCAACGATCGCAGGTTGGGCGGCGCGCACCGGGACGGCCCAGGCCAGGCTGACGCCCAGAACAGCAGAGCATAAGGCGCAGGGGACGGCGAGGGGTTTCGACGAAGAGCGGGTCATGGAGGTCTCGAACCAGGGAACACGGAGCGCGGCGACAAGGCGCATTGAAAAAGGTGGCGCATACTATCTGCCAACGATTCGTATTTGCAATTCGTTTATCCAATTGCACCCGTGTCGTTCGGACGCTGTCATAGCAGCACACCCGATGGCCTGGTCGCCCCGCCGCCCAGATGCCTCAACCCAGGGACACCCTTGCCATGCTCATCGTCGAACGCTTGTACAAATCCTTCGGCACCGCCCAGGGCGACCTGCCTGTTCTGCGTGGCGTGGACCTGACCATGGGCCCGCGTGAAAGCCTGGCGCTGATGGGCGAGTCCGGCAGCGGAAAGAGCACCCTGCTGCACCTGATCGCCGGCCTGGATCGCGCCGACCAGGGCCGTGTGCTGATCGACGGCGTCCCCCTGGACGGCCGCTCCGAAGCCGCCCTGGCGCGCTGGCGCCGCGAAGACATCGGCCTGGTGTTCCAACAGTACAACCTGCTCAGCAGCCTGGACGTCGCCGCCAACCTGACCTTTCAGGCGCGCCTGGCCAGACGCTACGACGCCCGCTGGACCGCGCACCTGGTGCATCGCCTGGGGCTCGGTGCGCTGCTGGAGCGTTATCCCGAGCAACTTTCCGGGGGGCAACAACAACGGGTCGCCATCGGCCGGGCGCTGGCTAGCAAGCCGCCCCTGCTGCTGGCCGACGAGCCGACCGGCAGCCTGGACGAGGCGAGCAGCGACGAGGTGCTGGCGCTGCTGCTGCAACTGGTCGATGAGGCGGGCAGCAGCGTGCTGATGGTGACCCACAGCCAGCGTCTGGCCAGCCGCCTGCAGCGCCAATGCTGGCTGCAGGCCGGGCAAGTGTGCGACGGGCCTGCGCGATGAGCACCTGGCTGATCACCCTCCAGGCCTTGCTGAGCCATTGGCGCCGCCATCGCCTGCAAGGCATGGCGATCTTCACCGGTCTGTGGCTGGCCACGGCGCTCTGGACCGGAGTTCAGGCGCTCAATGCTCAGGCGCGCAGCGATTATGCGCGCGCCAGCGCCGTGCTCAGCAGTTCGACCCAGGCGCGGCTGGTGGCACGCGATGGACAACGCCTGGACCAGGCGCTGTACGTGCAGCTGCGCAGGCTGGGCTGGGACGTCACGCCGCTCTTGGAGGGACGCCTGAGCATCGCCGGCCCGACGCCCCATGAGCTTCGGGTGATCGGGATCGACCCGCTCAGCCAACCAGGCGACGCACGCGTGGCCGGTCAGCGCTTGCAGGACTTCGATGTGCAGGCCTTCATCAATGCGCCGGGGCAGACCCTGATCGCCCCGGATACCTGGCACGTCCTGGCGCTCGCGCCCGGTGAGACGGCCCATGACCTGCAGGGTCAGGCGCTGCCGCCCTTCAGGCTCGAGCCCGACCTGGCCCCAGGGGTGCTGGTCATGGACATTGGCCAGGCCCAGACGCTGCTGCGCATGCCCGGCCAGCTGTCGCGGCTGCTGATCAACCACCCAGGGCCACCCTTGTCCCACACGCTCGCCCAACGTGTCAGCGTGCAGCCGGGGGGTGACGATGGCGACCTGGGGCGGCTCACCGACAGTTTCCATCTCAACCTCACCGCCTTGGGCTTGCTGGCCTTCGTGGTCGGCCTGTTCATCGCCCATGCCGCCATCGGCCTGGCCCTGGAACAGCGCCGCGCGCTGCTGCGCACCCTGCGAGCCTGTGGCGTGAGCCAGCGGGTGCTGTTGCTGGGTCTGGCCTTGGAGTTGGGGCTGTTCGCCGTGGCGGGCGGGCTTGCCGGCGTTGCCAGTGGCTATGGGCTGGCCACGCTGCTGCTGCCGGACGTGGCCGCCAGCGTGCAGGGGCTGTACGGCGCCCAGGTGGCCCGGCAGTTGAGCCTGCCTGCGCAGTGGTGGCTGAGCGGCATCGGGGTCGCGGTCCTCGGCGCGCTGCTCGCCGGTGCCAGCAGTGTGGCCCGTGCAGCGCGCCTGCCCTTGCTGGCCCTGGCCCGGCCTCAAGCCTGGCGCCTGGCGCAACTGCCCTGGCTCAAGCGCCAGGGCCTGGTCGCCGTCGGGCTGGTCATGGTCGCACTGGCTTGCTGGCGCTACGGCCATGGCCTGCCCAGCGCCTTTGCCCTGGTCGCCGCCGTCCTGTTGGCGGCGGCGTTGCTGCTGCCCTTGTTGCTCGAAGGCTGTCTGGCGGGGCTTGCGCGGATGGTCCGGCGGCCGTTGGGCCAGTGGTTCATCGCCGACAGCCGTCAGCAATTGCCGGCCCTGAGCCTGGCCTTGATGGCCTTGCTGCTGGCCTTGGCGGCGAGTGTCGGTGTCGGCAGCATGACCGAAGGGTTTCGCAGCACGTTCCTGGGCTGGCTCGACCAGCGCTTGTCCGCCGACCTGTACATCAGCCCCAAGGACACCCGACACGCCACCCGCCTGGCCGACTGGCTGACCCAGCGCCCGGAGGTCACCTCGGTGGTGGCTAGCTGGCGCACCGACGTCCAGGTGCAAGGCTGGCCCGTGCAGGCCCAAGGCGTCGCCGAACCGGCGCGATTGCGTGGGCACTGGCCCTTGCTGTCGCAGGAACCGGACGCCTGGCAACGCCTGACTCAAGGCGAAGGGGTGATGCTGAGCGAGCAGTTGGCCCGACGCCTCGCAGTGACGGTCGGCGACACCGTGGCTTTGGGTGCCGAGCCTCCGTTCGCCGTGGTCGGGATCTACGCCGACTATGGCAACCCCAAAGGCCACCTGCTGCTCGAAGCCAAGACGCTGCGAACGCTGTGGCCCCCGGCCACCTTGACCAGCCTCGGTGTGCAGACCTTGCCCGGCCAGGCATCGGCACTCAAATCGGCCGTGCAGGCCGCCTTCGCCCTGGACGATGAGCACCTCATCGAGCAGGCAGCGCTCAAGCGCTGGTCCACCGAGATCTTCAGCCGCACCTTTGCGGCCACGACGGCGCTCAACAGCCTGACGCTGGGCATTGCGGCCGTGGCCCTGTTCATCAGCTTGCTGACCCTGGGGCAGACCCGGCTGAGCCAGCTGGCGCCACTGTGGGCCCTGGGCGTGCGCCGTACGCACCTGGTCTGGCTGAGCCTGGGGCAGACCGTGTTGCTCGGGGGGCTGACCGTCGCCCTGGCGATTCCGTTGGGGCTGTTGCTGGCCTGGTGCCTGGTGGCGGTGGTCAATGTCCAGGCGTTCGGCTGGCGCCTGCCACTGTCGGTGTTCCCCGATCAGTTGCTGCGCCTGGCCCTGCTGGGCCTGCTGAGCAGCGTGCTGGCCAGTGCCTGGCCGCTCTGGCAACTGGCCCGGCGTCAACCCAACGAGTTGCTGAGGGCATTCGCCGATGAACGCTAGGATCGTCTCGCTCATGCTGACGCTGCTGCTCGGCGGCTGCGGCCCTGATGACGCACCGCCTGCGGCCAAAGGGTTCGCCGGCCTGGGCCAGCAGGCCGAGGCCTTCGAACCGGTGCGCCGTGGCCAGCCGCTGGTCTTCCCCCGCGACCATGGTGCCCATGATGGTTTTCGCATCGAGTGGTGGTACGTGACCGCCAACCTCACGGACGCCCAGGGCCGCGACTGGGGCGTGCAGTGGACGCTGTTCCGCTCGGCGCTGCGCCCCGGCGCCGAGACCGGCGACTGGAACAGCCCCAACCTGTGGATGGGCAATGCCGCGCTGACCGGACCCCACGGTCACCGTTCGGCCGACACCCTCGCGCGCGGTGGCATCGGCCAGGCCGGGGTCGAGGCGCAGCCGTTCCAGGCCTGGATCAACGATTGGGCGTTGAAGGGCGAGGGCAGCATCGATCACCTGCGCATGACGGCGGCGGGCACAGACTTCGCCTACGACCTGCGCTTGCGGGCCGACAAGCCGCTGGTATTGCACGGGGATCGCGGCTACAGCGAGAAGTCTGGCCAGGGCCAGGCGTCCTACTACTACAGCCAGCCGTTCTACACGGTGCAGGGGCAGGTCGAGCTGGACGGGCAGCAGGTCGACGTCACCGGCAAGGCCTGGCTGGACCGCGAATGGAGCAGCCAGCCATTGGCTGCAGGGCAGTCGGGCTGGGACTGGTTTTCCCTGCACCTGGGCGATGGGGCCAAATTGATGCTGTTCCGCGTGCGCGAGGCGCAGGGTATGCCTTATCAGGCCGGTACCTGGATCGACCCGACAGGCCAGGCCTTCCCCGTGGAGGGTGCGCAGGTGCGTCTGGAGCCGGTGGGCTGGACACGCCAGACCAATGGCGTGTCCGTGCCCACGCGCTGGCGGCTGCGCCTGGCCGAACGGGGCCTGGACGTGCAGGTGCAGGCGATCGAACCCCAGGCCTGGATGCAGACCCGGTTTCCGTATTGGGAGGGGCCGGTACGGGTGGTGGGCGGTGCGGGAGGCGAGGGGTATCTGGAGATGACGGGGTATGGAACGGGTGGCGGCTGATGATTGCAGGGGCGTGACGCTTGTCTAGGACAGGCCTGGGCGGTGCTGAAGTACCCCGCGTTCTTGCTGGAGGCGGAGACTGTCAGATTTTTTGTGTTCGGGCCGATAACGGCCTGCCGTGAGGCAGGCCGTGCTTTTACCAGGTCGGCCTGATAAATCGATCTCCGTACAGAATCGCAAATTGATTCATCGCGCTCTTCC
>NZ_JAAMQJ010000056.1 GCF_013523125.1 Pseudomonas entomophila
CCGCCACCCCAACCGCCGCCGTAGGTGTTGGTGACCAGCTGCTGCCGATCCTCGACCACCAGGTAGGCGCGCACCGTCACGTCTGCCGGCGCGCCGGCCTGGACCGGACGCAGGCCACGCTGGTCGAGCTGGCTGGCGATGGCTTCGCGGATGCGCTGCTCGGTCAGGTCGCTCTTGATGCGCGGATCGTCGGGGCGATACTCCAGCGCTGGTCGCTGCCAGGCCCAGCTGCGGTAGGCGGCGAAATCGCGTCCGGCATCGAAATCCTGTGAGACGTCGTGGGTGGCACACGCCCCCAGCAACAGCATGAACGACAGCAGCGCGACACGAGCGATCATGGCCTTTCTCCGTTATTCGGTATTCAGCTGGGCGGGAAGCCGCTCAGCGCTTTCTTGACGGCCTCGCGCACGGCGTCTTCGCGCGCCCGGGGCGAGGACCTGTCGCTGCCGGTTTCGGCGCTGCCACTCCACACCGGTTGACCGTCCCGAGCATCGAGCAGGTCGATGTGCACCACCATCACCTCGACGTCGTAGGTGCGCACCACCGGGACGCTGGCGTAGCCGCCGTAGCCATTGCGATAGCCGCCGTAGCCTACCCCACCGTAGGGCGTGCCGCCGTAGGGGTAGTCGTCATAGTCACGCACCTGACGGACACGCCGCTCGAGGCGAACGTCAGCACTGACCAGCAGGTCGCCGACACGGTCCCGCGCGGGTCGCAGGCCTTGCTGATCGAGCGCGCTGCCGATGGCGTCGGTCAGTTGCGCCGGGTCGGTGTTGGCCCCCCCACTCGGCAGCCGACCCTCACGCCAGCTCCAGCTCCGGTAGCGGCCATAGTCACGGGTCGGCGCCGGGTAGGCACTGGCGTCGAAGGTCCGGCTGGCCTGCGCCGGGGCGGGCGGCAGGGGCAGGGAACTGGCGACGTACGGGTTGGGACTCTGGCAGGCGCTCAGCACGAAGGGCAGCACGGCCAGGCACAGGCGTCGATGCAACATGGTTACCTCCTGCCGAATGGCGGTCAGCGTGGCCTGCAGATCCAGTGCAGGTAGCGGCCCAGGCCGGCGAAGCTGGGGTGGCGACGGTGGGCCAGTTCCATCTCCAGCAGGTCGGCCAGCGCCGCCTTGGTCTGGAAGTCCCTGGGCATGTAGTCGTGGAACACGCGCACGCCGCTTTCGCTTTCGACCTGCCAGAGAGGTTCGAGTTGCGTGCGCAGCGTGCGCGGATCGAGGGGCGTCTGCGGCGTCAGGCTCTGCTTTTCGCCGGCCAGTTCGTCGCTGCGCAACTTGCGCCAGTGGCCTTTGAGCAGGTTGCGGTAGACCAGGGCGTCGCGGTTGTAGAACGCCAGGGACAACCAGCCGTCGGGGCGGGTCAGTCGATGCAGCACTGGCAGGATGGCCGGTGGCTCGGCCAGCCACTCCAGCACGGCATGGCAGATCACCAGGTCGAAAGGGGTGTCGAGCTGCGCCGGCAAGGACTGCCAGTCGGCCTGAAGGAACGTGGCGTCCTGGCCGGCTTCGGCAAAGCGCTCACGGGCGCCGTCGAGCATGGGCGCGGCGGGCTCGGCAAGCGTCACCTGGTGGCCGCGCTCGGCCAGCCACAATGCCATGTGGCCCAGCCCGGCACCGACGTCGAGCACGCGCAGGGGGCGCTCAGGCAGAGTCTGCGCCAGGTCGGCCTGCAGCACGGCCAGGCGGATGGCGCCCTTGGCGCCGCCATAGATCTTCTGCGCGAAACGTGCGGCCAGCGCGTCGAAGTGACGGTCGTTCATCGGGCGAAGCGCCGTTCGCTGTCGGCCAGCTTGTCGCGCACGACAGTGTCCATGTCCAGCCCCAGCTCGCTGCACAGCAGCAGCAGGTACAGCACGACGTCACCGATTTCCTGACCAGCATGGGCCAGCTGATCGGCGGGCAGGTGGCGGGACTGATCCTCCCCCAGCCACTGGAAGATCTCGACCAGCTCGGCCATTTCGACGCTGGCCGCCATGGCCAGGTTCTTCGGGCTGTGGAAGCGTTGCCAGTCATTGGCGTCGCGGATGGCATGCAGGCGTGCGGTCAGTTCGGACAGGTTCATCGGACTCGTTTCATCAATGCGGACCCAGCTGCATAGCTTCGGGCCCGCGTCGAGGCAACGCAAGGGGCAAGACACGGTCGGTCGTGCTGTGTACGGCTGCGCCAGAGCCTTCTCAGGTCAGCCCGAACCAGCGGCCCTCCAGGTGCAAGGGCCCATCGTGTCCTTCCAGACGCACCTGCCCGGCAGGCGCCTGCAGGTCGCTGGTGGAGAGAACCACCTCGGTCGGCAGGCGGACCGGCTTGCGAAAGGCGACGTCGACGCCGTAACCGTGCTTGGGCAGGTGGCCCTGCAAGGCCGCCAGGGTTCTGGCCAGGCTGTACATGCCATGGGCAATGGCCGTGGGGAAGCCGAACAGGCGGGCGCTGAGGGCACTGAGGTGAATCGGGTTGTAGTCGCCGCTGACCTTGGCGTAGCGACGACCGATATCGCTGTCGGCGTACCAGCGGGTCAAGGGGTTCAGCCCGGACGGAGTGTCGTGCGCGGCGACAGGATCGTCCGCCGAGGCGTCGAGGCGCAGGCCGCGGACCAGCATGCGGCTGGTCTCGCGCCAGATCATGCCCAGGCCGTCCTCGGCCTCGGTGACCAGATCGAAGGTGCCGCCCTTGGCGTGTGGGCGCAGGTGCTCGGCATGTACCGCGAACTGCAGGGTGTCGAGGCCGCCCAAGGGACGCAGCACCTCGAGGCGGTTGTCCAGATGGACCATGCCCAGCAACGGGAACGGAAAGGAGGGCGCTGTCATCAGTTGCAGGTGCAAGCCGAACGCCATGAGATGGAGATAAGTCGCCGGCAGATGACC
This sequence comes from Pseudomonas entomophila, assembly GCF_013523125.1. Classification (GTDB taxonomy): domain Bacteria; phylum Pseudomonadota; class Gammaproteobacteria; order Pseudomonadales; family Pseudomonadaceae; genus Aquipseudomonas; species Aquipseudomonas entomophila_B. The sequence continues at coordinate 2,863 of NZ_JAAMQJ010000056.1, forward strand.
GTCGTCGGGAAAACGGCACAGGCCACGGTAGGCGGCCAAGTGGTCGCGATCGACGCGCAGGGTGCAGCGCAGGCCGCTGGCCGGCAGCGTCGCGCCGCGGATCGTGCGCGTGCGCAACGCCCGCAGGTACAGGCTTGCCGCCGACTCGGGGGCGTGCAGGTCATGCCACTCGATAGCCATGCTCATGCCCCCATCAACGCTTGGCCGCAGACGCGCAGCACCTGGCCGGTGATGGCCCCGGAACCGGGTTGTCCGAGCCAGGCCACTGCCTCGGCTACATCCTGCGGGCGCCCACCCTGGCCCAGCGAGGCCAGGCGTCGACCCGCCTCGCGCAACCCGATGGGCATGCTGGCGGTCATGTGGGTCTCGATGAAGCCTGGGGCCACCGCATTGATGGTGACGCCGCGTTCGGCCAGGCGCGGGGCCAGGGCCTCGGCCAGGCCGATCAACCCGGCCTTGCTCGCGGCATAGTTGGTCTGGCCACGGTTGCCGGCGATTCCGCTGACCGAGGCCAGCAGCACCACCCGGCCGCCGCTGCGCAGGGTGCCGGCGTCGAACAGGGCCTGGGTCAGGACCTGGGGTGCGTCGAGGTTCACCGCCATGACCGAATCCCAGTACTCGGGGGTCATGTTGGCCAAGGTCTTGTCACGGGTGATCCCGGCGTTGTGCACGACCAGGTCCACGCCGTCGGCCAGGCTTGCCTGCAGACGCTCGGCGGCGTCGGCGGCGCAGATGTCGAGGGCCAGCGCCTGGCCACCCAGGCGGGCCGCCAAGGCTTCCAGGTCCTGACGGGCCTGGGGGACATCCAGCAGCACCACGTCGGCACCATCGCGCACCAGGGTTTCGGCGATCGAGGCGCCGATGCCACGGGCGGCACCGGTCACCAGGGCGCGACAGCCGCCCAAGGGACGGGTCCAGTCCTGGACCTGGCGCTCGCACCCTTGCAGGTGCAGGACCTGGCCGGAGACGAAGGCACTCTTGGGCGAGAGGAAGAAACGCAAGGCGCCTTCGAGCTGGTCATGGGCGTCTTGGCCCACGTACAGCAGTTGTGCCGTCGCGCCATTGCGCAGCTCCTTGGCCAGCGAGCGGCTGAACCCTTCGAGCGCACGCTGGGCGACGCTGGCGGCCGGGTTCGACACGGTGTCCGGCGGCGTGCCGAGGATGACCACATGGGCACTGCGGTCCAGGCTGCGCAGCAGCGGCTGGAAGAATTCGCGCAACTGCTTGAGCTGAACGCTGTCGGACAAGTGACTGGCATCGAAGACCACCGCCTTGAGCGTCGGTCCCAGCCCGGCTACCCAGGCAGGTGCCTGCAAGCCTTGGCCGGCGTAGCTGTAGCAGGTGTCGGTCAGGCGTGCGGCAAATGCTTCCACTGCGTTCGCCAGCGGCCCGCCACCGATGACCAGGGCGCCCTCGACCGGGCGCAGACGGCCGGACTGCCAGCGCTCCAGCGGGGCCGGGCGGGGCAGCCCCAGCGCCTCGACCAGGCGTCGACCCAAGGGGGAGTTGGCAAAGCCGAGGTATCGATCACTCATGTTGGGGTCTCCTTGAGGCAAGCATGCAGTGTGGACCATTGAGGGCCCAGGGTCGTTCGACGCAGGCAAGAACACCTAGGCTCTAGGGATCAAGAGGTGTCAGAAGGAGTATGCACATGCGTGAAGCTCGTCGGGTCGCGATCATAGGCGGCAACCGAATCCCGTTCGCCCGTTCCAACGGTGCCTACGCCCAGGCCAGCAACCAGGCCATGCTGACCGCCACCCTGGAGGGTCTGGTGGAACGCTACCGTCTGCATGGCCAGCGCCTGGGAGAGGTGGTGGCCGGCGCGGTGCTCAAGCATTCACGCGACCTGAACTTGACCCGTGAGTGCGTGCTGGGCTCGCGCTTGTCGCCACAGACGCCGGCCTACGACGTGCAGCAGGCATGCGGTACGGGGCTGGAGGCGGCGCTGCTGGTGGCGAACAAGATCGCCCTGGGGCAGATCGACTGCGGGATCGCCGGCGGCGTGGACAGCACCTCGGACGCACCGATCGCGGTCAACGAGGGCCTGCGCCAGGTGCTGCTGCAGGCCAACCGAGGCAAGAGCCTCGGGCAGCGGCTCACGCCCTTTCTCGGGTTGCGTCCTGCACATCTCAAGCCTGAGCTGCCACGCAATGGCGAGCCGCGCACCGGGTTGTCCATGGGCCAGCACTGCGAGCGCATGGCCCAGCACTGGCAGATTCCACGGGACGAGCAGGATGCACTGGCGTTGCTCAGCCATCAGCGCCTGGCCGCCGCCTACGCCGAAGGCTGGCACGACGACCTGCTCACGCCGTACCGGGGGCTGACGCGCGACAACAACCTGCGACCTGACCTGACCGAGGCGCAATTGGCCGCGCTCAAGCCGGTGTTCGAGCGTGGCGGCCAGGGCACGCTGACGGCGGGCAACTCGACGCCGCTCACCGATGGCGCCTCCTTGGTACTGCTCGGCAGCGAGGCGTGGGCCGACGCCCAGGGCTTGCCGATACAGGCCTGGTGGGTCGACGGCGAGACGGCGGCGGTGGACTTCGTCAAAGGCCAGGAGGGCCTGCTGATGGCGCCCGTGCATGCGGTACCCCGGTTGCTGGCCCGCAACGGCCTGAGCCTGCAGGATTTCGACTACTACGAGATCCACGAGGCGTTCGCGGCGCAGGTGCTGTGCACCCTCAAGGCCTGGGAAAGCGAGGCCTACTGCCGCGAGACGCTGGGCTTGCCCGGTGCCTTGGGGGCGATCGACCGCAGCCGGCTGAACGTCAAGGGCAGCTCGCTGGCGGCTGGTCACCCCTTCGCCGCCACGGGGGGACGCATCCTGGCGCACCTGGCCAAGTTGCTGGCCCATGCCGGCAAGGGGCGCGGCCTGATTTCCATCTGTGCAGCGGGTGGCCAGGGCGTGACGGCGATCATCGAGCGCTAGGCAGTGCAGGGTCGTTATACACAGGCTGGGGGGACTGGTTTTGTGGGCCCTGCGGGCCCAATCGCGGCACTGGGGCCGCCCACAGGTGACCGCGATAGCCTGCAACACCGAGGTGGGGCTACGGGTGAGCGGCCCCTGTGCCGCGATTGGGCCCGCCAGGGCCCATAAAACAGCCAATGCGGTCCTGCAGAAAAGACAGCTGCGCTCACAGACGATCGCACCTACCTGCCGTGACACGGATGGGGCTTGCCCGTGACAGCCGGCGGCCCGCCTGAGCGTTCGAAGCTAGCATCCACGAACGCAGAGGACGCAGCATGGGCTTTGCTGGCATGCTCTGGCTTTTGCCCCAGACGACGCCATGCCACTCCCCAACCGCCTCGCCAGCCCAAGACCCATTCCCGCGCTCGAGACTTTGCCCCGCCCCCTGTATGCCCGGGTCGAGAGCCTCGGAGCCGGGTCATGGACCACGCGGCACTGCCATGACTGGGTACAGTTTTCCTACGCGATCACCGGCGTATTGGGCGTCTACACCGAACGCGGCAGCTACTTCGCACCGCCGCAGTGGGGTATCTGGATCCCCGCCGGTGTGGACCACGAGGTCGTCACCTCCACCGAGGCGGACATGCGCAGCCTCTATGTACGGCGCGATGCCTGCGCATGGGCGGCCCCTCAGTGCCGGGTGCTGGAAGTGACTCCCCTGACCCGTGAGTTGATCAAGCAGTTCTGCCGGTTCGACGCCCATTACCCGCAGCCGGACAGCGCTGAGGCACGCCTGGTCGCCGTGCTGCTGGACCAGCTCGAAAGCTTGCCGGAGGTAGGGTTCTCGTTGCCGCTGCCACGACATCCCGGCTTGCTGGCGCTGTGCAATACCATGCTCGCCGAGCCTGACCAACCCTGCACGCTGGGGGTGTGGGCCGAGCGTCTGGCCTGCTCGGAGAAGACACTGACGCGGTTGTTCCTGCGCGAGACGGGGCTGAGCTTCCGGCACTGGCGTCAACGCATGCGCCTGCTGTCATCGTTGGCCTTGCTGGAGAGCGGCGACAGCGTGACGGACGCGGCGTTGGGCTGCGGTTACGAGTCGACCTCGGCCTTCATCGCCGCCTTTCGCCAGCGTTTCGGTTTCACACCGGGCGAACTGCGGCGCTGAGGGTCAGGTGCGGAAGCGTCGCACCAGGGCGTCCAGCTCGTTGGACAGACCGGCCAGGCTTTCCGAATCGTGGCGGGCAGCCTGGGCCAGTTCGGCCACCAGTTGCGCATCGCCGTGGATCTGGCTGATGTGCCGGTTGATGTCCTCGGCCACCTGATGCTGCTCTTCGGCCGCCGTGGCGATCTGGGTATTCATGTCGCGGATGATGTCCACCGACTCGCGGATCTGCCCGAAGCTGTCACGGGCCTGGCTGATGCGGGTGACCGAGTCCTGCGAGACGTCCAGGCTGGCATGCATCTGCCCGGCGACCTCGGCGGTGCGCGAGGCCAGGTTGCCGAGCAGGCCGTCGATCTCGGCGGTGGAGTCGGCGGTACGCTTGGCCAGCGCGCGGACTTCGTCGGCCACCACGGCGAAGCCGCGGCCTTGCTCGCCGGCACGCGCCGCTTCGATGGCGGCGTTGAGCGCCAGCAGGTTGGTCTGTTCGGCGATCGAGCGGATGGTGCCGAGGATCGACTGGATCGCGTTGCTGTCGCGCTCCAGTTGCTGGATCGACTGCGCCGACTGCTCGATCTCCTGGCTCAGGCGATGCACGCTCTGCACGGCCGCATCGATCTGCTGCTGACCTTCGTGCGCCTGGCGCTGACCACTGTCGGCGGACTCGGCGGCCTGGCTGCAGGAACGCGCCACTTCGTTGGCCGTGGCAACCATCTCGTGGAAGGCGGTGGAGACCATGTCCACTGCCTCGCGCTGACGCCCGGCGGCTTCGGCCATGTTGCCCGAGACCTGGGTGGAGCTGGCCGAGGTGCTGAGGATCTTGCCGGCCGCGCCGCCGATGTGCTGGATCAGGCTGCGAATGGCCTCGAGGAACTGGTTGAACCAGCTGGCCAGTTGCGCGGTTTCGTCACGACCGCGCACGTCCAGGTTGCGGGTCAGGTCGCCTTCGCCCTGGGCGATGTCTTCCAGGCCACGGGTGACGCTGTTGATGGGGCGCACGATCAGCCTGGCGAAGGCGGCGCCGACGATGGCGAAGATAATGGCCAGCACCAGCGCGATCCCACCGATCAGCCAGGACAGGCGGGTGGCCGACTGCATCACCTCACGCTCCTGGATCAGGCCGATGAAGGTCCAGCCGAGCGCCTCGTCGGGGTACACGTTGGCCATGTAGCGCTCGCCACCGAGGGTGACCTCGACCAGGCCCTTGCCAGCGCGGGCCAGCTCGGCATAGCCGTCGCCGAAGCTGGCCAGCGGCTTGAAGTTGTGTTCGGCGTCACGCGGGTCGACCAGCACGTTGCCGTTGTTTTCCACCAGCATCAGGTAGCCGCTGTCACCGAGCTTGATCTTGCGCACGATCTCGGTGAGGCCACCGATGGAGACGTCGACCCCGACGACGCCCCCAGGGTTGCCCAGTTGGTTGGCGACCGTGCGCACGTTGCCGATGAGCACGGCATTGTCCGCCGGCCAGAAGTAGGCGCTGGTGCGCACGGTCTTGCCCGGTTGAGCCATGGCCGCCTGGTACCAGGGGCGCTGGCGGGGTCGTAGTTGGTGAAGTTCTGCCCGGCCGGGTAGGAGACGTAGCCGCCATCACTCACGCCATACGACAGGTAGGCGTAGCTTGCATGGCTATTGCCCAGCGCGTTGAAGATGTCGAGGACGCGCTGGTCGCGCTCGCCCAGCACACGGGAGGGCGCTGCGCTCATGTACTTGTTCAGCTCGCCATTGCCGGTCGTGATCGCCGGGTGGTTGGCGAGCATTTCCACGTTCTCGTCGATGGCCTTGAAGAACAGCTGCATGGCATTGCTGACCTGCCGCACCTCGCGCGTGCTGCTGTCGAGAAAGCCCTCGCGCGACTCGCTGCGCAGGTTCAGCACCACGAGGGTGGCCACCAGCACGATGGGCAGGCCGGCGATGACGGCGAACGCCCACGTCAGTTTCTGTTTGATGTTCATCCACGCTCCCGATTTTTTTTATAAAGCTTGGCAGATACACACACCATCGGCAGCGCGGGGGGTTCTCTTGAGGCGTCGTGTCTGGATTCAGCGTGGGATGTCGCGATCGGAACATCGATCTGTCGGATTCAACATGCAGGGCGTCTCGTCGGTGTGTGTCGGACCGTCGCAGCGGCCGCTCGCCAGCCCTTCGAGGATCGGGCAGTCGGGACGTGCGTCACCCTGGCAGGAGGTGACAAGACGGTCGAGGGTGTCGCGCAGACCGACCAGCTCCTCGATCCGCCTGTTCAGGTCATCGATGTGCTGGGTGGCCAGGCGCTTGACGTCGGCGCTGGCCCGGTCGCCGTCCTGCCACAGGCGCAGCAGCTGGCCGACTTCGTCCAGGGAGAACCCCAGGTCGCGCGAGCGCTTGATGAACGCCAGGCTGTCGAGGTCCTGCTCGCGGTACACGCGGTAGCCGCTGTCGCTGCGGGTGGCCGGGCGTAACAGGCCGATCGTCTCGTAGTAGCGGATCATCTTGGCGCTGAGCCCACTGCGCCGGGCGGCTTGTCCGATGTTCATGGGGCCTCGCTGAGGGGGGAGGGAGTCCAGGTCTTCAACCACAACGCATTGCTGACCACGCTGACGCTGGACAGTGCCATCGCCGCCCCGGCCAGGACCGGGTCGAGCAGGCCGAAGGCCGCCAACGGGATGCCGATCAGGTTGTAGATGAAGGCCCAGAACAGGTTCTGGCGGATCTTGGCGTAGGTCTTGCGGCTGATCTCGAGGGCGGCGGGCACCTGCCGTGGATCCCCACGCATGAGGGTGATGCCGGCGGCCTGCATGGCCACGTCGGTGCCGCCGCCCATGGCGATGCCGATGTCGGCCGCCGCCAGGGCTGGCGCATCGTTGATGCCGTCGCCGACCATGGCCACCACACCGCGCGTGCGCAGCGCCTGCACCTGTGCGGCCTTGTCGGCCGGCAGCACCTGCGCCTGCACCTGGTCGATGCCGGTCGCCTCGGCCACCGCCTGGGCGCTGCCGTGATTGTCGCCGGTCAACAGGTGGCAGGCGATGCCCTGTGCCTGCAAGGCCTGCACGGCGGGACGGGCGCCAGGCTTGAGGGTGTCGCCGAAGGCGAACAGGCCGAGCACGCGCGGTACCGGAGCCTGTTCGACCAGCCAGGACAGGGTATGGCCTTGCTGCTCCCAGGCCTGTGCCTGCGCTGCCAAGGGGCCGGCCAGCGGTTCGCCTTGTACGAGCAGGTGGGCGTTGCCCAGTGCCAAGGTCCGTCCCCGGACCTGGCCGACGATGCCCTGGCCGCTGACCACGCGGGTCCGTTCGGGCGGCTGCACGGCCACACCCTGTGCCTGGCAGGTGTCGAGGACGGCATGGGCCAACGGGTGTTCGCTGCCACGTTGCAGGCTGCCGGCCAGGGCCAGCACCTCGTCACCCTCGCCGTCGTTGGCCTGCCAGTGCACCAGGCGTGGGTGGCCGGACGTCAACGTGCCGGTCTTGTCGAAGACAACCTGGTCCACGGCATGGGCCCGCTCCAGGGTCTCGGCGTCCTTGATCAGGATGCCGTGACGGGCCGCCACGCCCGTGCCGGCCATGATCGCCGCGGGCGTGGCCAGCCCCAGCGCACAGGGACAGGCGATCACCAGTACGGCGACGGCGTTGATCACGGCGACCTGGGCGTCGGCGCCTGCCCACAGCCAGCCGAGCAGGGTGCACAGGGCCACCAGCAGGATGACCGGGACGAACACCTGGCTGACCTGGTCTACCAGTTTCTGGATCGGCGCCTTGGCCGCCTGGGCCTGCTCGACCAGGCGAATGATGCGGGCCAGCACGGTTTCGGTGCCGACTGCCACGGTACGGACCCGCAAGGCGCCATCGATGTTGATGGCGCCGCCCGTCACAGAATCGCCGGGTCGCTTGGGTACGGGCCGACTTTCGCCGCTGATCAACGATTCATCGACCAGGCTGTTGCCGTCGAGGACCTCACCATCGACCGGGAAGCGCTCGCCCGGCTTGACCCGTACCTCGTCGCCCACGCGCAGCTGGCTGATCGGGACGTCCTCTTCCCGGCCGTCGATCACCCGGATCGCCCGGTCCGGGCGTAAGGCTTCGAGGGCACGCAGGGCGCTGGCGGTCTGGCGCTTGGCGCGGCGTTCCAGGTACTTGCCCAGCAGGACCAGGGCGATGACCACCGCCGAGGCTTCGAAATACACGTGTGGGGGGGCACCTGCGTCGGCCACCGCCCATTGGTACAGGCTCAGTCCGTAGCCAGCGCTGGTCCCGAGCGCGACCAGCTGGTCCATGTTGCCGGCATGGGCGCGCAGGCCCTTCCAGGCGGCGACATAGAAACGGGCGCCGAGCACGAACTGCACGGGCGTGGCGAGCAGCCATTGCGCCCAGATCGGCAGCATGACGTGCACGCCGAACGGTTGCAGGGCCATGGGCAGTACCAGCGGCGCGGCCAGCAGCAGGGCAAGGATCAGGGCCGTGCGCTCACTGAGCAGGTTCCGGCGGCCTGCGGCGTGGGGTTGCTGCGTCTCTTCCAGGCGGTCGGCGCCGTAGCCGGCGTCGCGCACGGCCGCCAGCAAGGCGTCGATAGCGACCGAGCCGAGTACCTGGACCTGGGCGCGTTCGCTGGCCAGGTTGACGCTCGCCTGCAACACGCCAGGGACTTTCAGCAAGGCGCGCTCGACCCGCCCGGCGCAACTGGCGCAGGTCATGCCCTCGAGGCGCAGGTCCAGCGCCTGCAACGGCACCTGATAGCCTGCCTGGGAAACGGCCTCGATCAAGGTCGGCAGGCTCTGCGGTGGGGCCTCGACCCGTGCCTGTTCGGTCGCCAGGTTGACGCTGACCTGATCGACCCCGGCGACCTTGCGCAAGGCCCGTTCGACCCTGCCTGCGCAACTGGCGCAGGTCATGCCGTCGATCGGCAGGTGGTAGGTGATGGCTGTTGGCATGGTCTGGCTCCTCGGTTCACACCGTCAGCATCGACCTTGTCCCGTGGTCAAGGTCAATAGCCCAGGCTGGTCGGCCTCAGCGTGAAGCCAGGGCCTTCCATGGCGATGCGGTACTTGACGATCTGCCCGGCAGGCAGCGTGAGGCGCACGCTGCGCTGGTTTTCCAGCCCATTGCTGCAGCCAGGCGCCTGACCGGGCAGGCGCCGCAGGCGCACGTCCACCTGCCCGGCCGGCAGGTTGAACGAAGTGGACTGCTCCTGGAACAGCCGCGCCACCAGCTGATCGTCGAGATAGATGCCGATCTCGCAGCTGGTCGCCACTTCCAGGCGCTCGCGGGAAATGATCAGCACGCTGTAGTCATGGTTGCCTTCGGCCTGGGCAGGGGGCAGCGCCAGGGTGCCCAGCAGCCCCATCACGCCGATCGTTGTCTTGATCATCACGGCTCTCCTGTCGACCGCCTGGCAAAGGCGCAGCTTGGCCGACCTGAGGCAAGATTTCCAGCGTCAGGCGCTGCACGGGCTTGACCTTGCCATAGGGGCAAGCACGAGACTGAAGCTCATTTCGACAGGAGAGAAGACCATGCAGACGTTCGACGTACACGGCATGAGCTGTGGCCATTGCGTCAAGGCCATCACCCGCGCCCTGCAGGCGCACGATGCCACGGCGGTCGTGGAGGTGGATCTGGCGAGCGGACGGGTGAGGGTGACCAGCCCACTGTCGACCGAGCAGATCATCGCGGCCATCACCGAGGAGGGCTACCACGTCAAGGCGCTCTAGGGAAAACGCAGAGATGTCCGACCGCTCGGCAAGGTTTTCATGCCGAGCGCAGGCAGGCCGGGTAAACTAGGCAATTGCTTAGCCTGCTAAGGATGTTGGATGAACCTTCGAATGATCTTGATCCTGGGGGCCCTGAGTGCGTTCGGGCCCCTGGCGATCGACTTTTACCTGCCTGCCTTTCCGGCCATGGCCCAGGCCTTCGCCACCGATGAAAAGCACGTGCAGACTACCCTCGCGGCCTACTTCCTCGGTCTGTCGATCGGGCAGCTGGCCTATGGGCCGATCGCCGACCGGTTCGGCCGTCGGTTGCCGTTGCTGTTCGGCGTGGGGCTGTTCGTCGTGGCGTCGCTGGTGTGCGCCTTCGCGCCGACACTCGATGCCCTGATCGCCGCACGCTTCGTCCAGGCCCTGGGGGGATGTGCCGGCATGGTGCTGTCGCGCGCCATCGTCAGCGATCGCTGTGAGCCGATCGACGCGGCCAAGGTGTTCTCGCAGCTGATGCTGGTGATGGGGCTGGCACCGATCCTGGCGCCCATGCTCGGTGGCCTGCTGGTCAGCGTGTCCGGTTGGCAGTCCATCTTCCTGGTGCTGAGCCTGTTCAGCGCGTTGTGCCTGGTGGCAGTCTACCTGGGCCTGGGCGAGAGCATGCCGGCGCACCTGCCGCGCCAGCCGTTGTCGGGCGCATTGCGTCAGTACGGGCGGCTGCTGCGTGACCGGACGTTCGTGGGCCATGCCTTGACCGGCGGCATCGCCATCGCCGGCATGTTCGCCTACATCGCCGGTTCACCGTTCGTGTTCATCAAGCTCTATGACGTGCCGGCCGAGCATTATGGTTGGCTGTTCGGGATCAACGCCGCAGGCTTCATTCTCGTCGCCCAGGTCAATGCACGTCTTTTGGCGCGTCGCGGCCCGGCCGTCTTGTTGGGGCGTGCCATCTGGGTCTACCTGGCCGCGGCGCTCACCTTGCTGCTGGTGGCCACGCTGCGGCCGGCATCGCTCTGGCCGTTGCTGGTGCCGCTGTTCGTCTGCATCGCCAGCCTCGGGTGCATCGCGCCCAACGCGTCGGCGTGTGCCATGGCCGGGCAGGGCGCCCGCGCGGGCAGCGCTTCGGCCCTGATGGGCTGCATGCAGTTCAGCGTGGCGTCCGGCGCGGCAGCGTTGGTGGGGGTGTTGCACGATGGCAGCGCGGTGCCGATGGCCTTGGTCATCAGCCTGTGCGGTGCGGCAGTGGTGGTCATGGCCACCTTGGCGCGTCGGGCAGGGCGCGCTGGCTGAGGGGCTCACCCCTGTTCGTCCGCGTGAAGGTGAAGCGTTGACACAAATTGGTGAATAGGGAAATTTCTTATTCTTTTGCCATACCCCATGAAGCTTGGTGTGGGCCTTTACCTATTCATTCAGACCCAGCGAAGGCCCTCGACGCGCGCGAGCGGGGCGAGGACCAGGCATGCCATCGTGCGCATGGTCCGACTGGCTGGTCACGCGAGCGCAGTCGGATCCATCAACCTGGGCGACCCTCTGCCCCTCGGTGGGGGCTGGAGCGTTCCAGGTCAGGAGCGCCCGCGGAGTCGCCGCTTATACTGCCCCCGGCAGCCAGTGCCAGCGAGAGATGCTTCCCTGTCAGGGCGCAGCGCGTGGCAACGTGGAGCAGCCTGGCAGAGGTCATGCCGTTCTGACGTGTTCGTCCCTTGCGCGACCTGGCGATTGTTCGAGGCGCTCGCCGAGCCTGGCTGATGTTCCGCTATCAGACAGATGACGCAGGGAGTTACCCGAAAGATGAAAGCTGTCAGCAGTATCAGTCAGATCGCCAGTTTGATGGCCGATCCCAAACGCAGCGCCATGTTGTGGGCGCTGATCGATGGCGTCGCGCGACCGGCCGACGAATTGGCCACGATGACCGGGTTGAGCGCGTCGTCGGCCTGTGCCCACCTGTCGCTGTTGTCCACAGGGGGGTTGGTGCGGCCGGAAACCCGGGGCCGCAAGCGCTATTTCCGCCTGGCCACGCCCGAGGTCGGCATGGCGGTGGAGGCCATGGCCAGCGTTCGCGTCGGCAGTGCGCTGGACAAGCCCGCCCTACCTTTGCCCTTGGATATCCCGGTTTCGATGCGTCAGGCACGGCGCTGCGGTGATCATCTGGGAGGAAAGTTGGCCGCCGACCTGTACGATCGCCTGGTGCTGGCGAACTGGTTGGAAGGCCAGGAGCCACGGCAGCGCGTCAGCCTGGAAGGGCGCCAGCAACTGGCCGCGATCGGTGTGTTCATCGACGCCCTGGCGCCGGGGGCGCATCGCGAATGCGTGATCTGCCATTGCTGCGAATGGAGTGACCAGCGGCCGCACCTGGGCGGCAGCCTGGGGCAGGCGTTCTTCAAACTGTTCATGCAGTCCGGCTGGATTCGCGAGCATGAGCAGTCGCGGGCCTTGCGCCTTTCGGCTTCAGGCTTGCAGCAGATCAACCAGATCGCGTGTCTGCCGACCTGGCAGGCCGGTTAGCTGATACCGCACCGACCTTCAGGTCGACGCGAGTCGCACGCAACCGGTGCGACTTGCGTCATCTCGAGGGTGGCGTGCGCCTTACTTGACCAAGCGTGCATCCAGGCTGTTCTGCGCCAGGCGGGTGGCTTGTGCCTGGGTCATGCCCAGGTGCTCATGCAGGGCCATGAAGTTCTCGGTCACGTAGCCGCCGAAGTAGGCTGGGTCGTCGGAGTTGACCGTGACCTTCACGCCACGCTCGAGCATGTCGAGGATGTTGTGCTGGCCCATGTGCTCGAACACGCACAGCTTGGTGTTGGACAGGGGGCAGACGGTCAGCGGGATCTGCTCGTCGATGATCCGCTGCATCAAGCGTTCGTCCTCGATGGCGCGCACGCCATGGTCGATACGCTCGATCTTCAGCAGGTCCAGGGCTTCCCAGATGTACTCGGGCGGGCCTTCTTCGCCGGCGTGGGCGACCGTCAGGAAGCCTTCGCCACGGGCACGGTCGAAGACGCGCTTGAACTTGCTCGGCGGGTGACCCATCTCGGAACTGTCCAGGCCGACGGCCACGAAGGCATCGCGGAACGGCAGGGCCTGGTCCAGGGTGCGTTCGGCCTGCTCTTCGCTCAGGTGACGCAGGAAGCTCAGGATCAGCCCGCTGGTGATGCCCAGTTGCTCACGGCCGTCCTTGAGCGCGCGGGTGATGCCGTCGAGCACCACCTCGAAGGGAATGCCACGGTCGGTGTGGGTCTGCGGGTCGTAGAACGGCTCGGTGTGGATGACGTTCTGCGCCTTGCAGCGCTGCAGGTAGGCCCAGGTCAGGTCATAGAAGTCCTGCTCGGTGCGCAGCACGTTGGCGCCCTGGTAGTAGAGGTCGAGGAATTCCTGCAGGTTGCCGAAAGCATAGGCGCTGCGCAACGCGTCCACGTCCTGCCAGGGCAGGGCGATCTTGTTGCGTTCGGCAAGGGCGAACAACAGCTCGGGCTCGAGCGAACCTTCAAGGTGCAGGTGCAGTTCGGCCTTGGGCAAGGCATTGAGCCAGTCATACATGGTGCGAATCTCGATCAACTAACAATCGCGCATTGTACAGGTCCAGCCCTGGCGCGGGGGACGAGTCGACCGAGTGACGCCAGCGTCGGCCCGAACCCTGCCGTGCGCGGGACGTACCGGTTACCAGGTCAAGGTCTGGCCGGTGTAGTCCAGGAAGCGAAGCCCGCCGTGGCCAGCCTGGGCCTCGACGTGTTCGAGCAGCCCGCGGGTACTGGTCAGCACGTCGATCTCGGCGTTCTCGCCACCCATTTCGGTGCGAACCCAGCCAGGGTGCAGGGCCAGCACGCAGAGGTCCGGGCGCTGCAGCGCCACCACGAAGCTGTTGATCATCGAATTGAGTGCGGCCTTGCTGGCCTTGTACAGGCAGATTTCGCCAGCATCCGGGCTGGTCACGCTGCCCAGGCCCGAACTCATGAAGGCCACCACGCCGGTGCCGGGTCGTACCTGGCCGACCAGGCGGCGGGCGACGCGAATTGGCGAGACCGCGTTGGTCATGAACAGCTCGCCGACCTGTTCGAGGTGGACGGTCTCGGCGGACTGAGGCAGGGGGCCCATGACGCCGGCATTGACGAACAGCAGGTCGAGCGTCTCGCCTGCCAGGCAATGCGCGAGTGCGTCGAGCTGGGACGCGTCGTTCATCTCCAGCGCTTCGACCCGTACGCCCGGCAACGCGTGCAAGGCCGTGGCCTTGGCCGGATCACGCACGGTGGCGATGACGTTCCAGCCACCTTCGTGCAGCCGCTGGACCAGACCCAGGCCAAGGCCGCGCGAGGCGCCGATGACCAGTGCGGTTTTGGATGCGCTCATGGAAACTCCTAGTCGATGGATGAAAAGCCCTCAGCATACGCCAGGTCGCGGCGCTCGGCAGACCAACGGGTGTACAAAAAATGATCTATCGCCCGCGGGCCTGAGGGTATCGCCTGCTTGCGCAAACACACACGGGTTATCCACAGGATCGTCCACAGTAATTGTGTGAAAATCGGTGTCGACCCGATGGAGAAGGCCCATCAGCCTGTGGATGAAACGACGAGTACGCAGCGGGCAGGGTGCCCGAAAAAGCTGGTCAAAAAATGTCCAATCTTCTGCAGGCTACGTGTTTCGCGGTCTGGAGACGTATGCCCCAAGCTTATCCACAAGGCGACCCACAGCCGGTGTGGGCAACTTATCCAAGGGGCACGAGCCGAATACGCCCGCGACTCAGGTCCGCCAAATGCCGCTGCAAGTGGTCGGCTCGGTCCGAATTCAAGGCCAGGTGCAGGTCGACACCGTTGGCCGTGAACTGCTCATCGACCACGAGCCCATCGACCTCGGCCAGGCGCAGCTTGAGCAGCGCCAGCTCACTGAACGCGCAGGCGCACGTGAACGTGTCGCGTTGCACCAGAAGCCGTTTGGGCGCTTGTTGCAGGCATTTGTTGGCGCCGCCGCCATAGGCACGCGCCAACCCGCCCGTGCCCAGTTGAATGCCGCCGTACCAGCGGATCACCAGCACCACGACCTGGTCGCAGTCCTGGGCCTCGATCGCTGCCAGGATGGGGCGCCCGGCCGTGCCGCCTGGCTCGCCGTCGTCGTTGCTGCGGTACTGGTCGCCCAGTTTCCAGGCCCAGCAGTTGTGCGTGGCGGCCGGATCGGCATGGGCCTCGAGGAAGCGCGCAGCGTCTTCGACCGAGGTGATCGGGGCGGCCAGGGTGATGAAGCGGCTCTTGCGGATCTCCTCGCGAAACTCGCAGAGGTCGAGCAGGGTAGAAGGCATAGGCTCACGTCAGACGGATGGGGTAATTCCACACCCTTTGAGGATGATATGGACCAGGTTGTCGCTGGCCACCTGCATGTCCTGCCGGGTCAGGCGCTTGCGCTCGGTGACCTGGCAGATCTGGGTGGCGAAGTCCGCGTAGTGCTGGGTGCTGCTCCAGATCAGGAAGATCAGCTGGACCGGGTCGACCGGATCCATCTTGCCCGCCTCGATCCAGGCCTGGAACACCGCGGCGCGCCCTTGGAACCAGTGGCGGTAGTCGGCGCTGAAGTAGTCCCCCAGCCGCTGCCCGCCGCTGATCACTTCCATGGCGAAGATCCGCGAAGCCTTGGGGTTGCGGCGGGAGAACTCCATCTTGGCGCGGATGTAGCGCGTCAGGGCTTCGCCGGGATCGTCCTCGACGGTCAAGGTATTGAAGGTGCTGTCCCACAGGTCGAGGATATTGCTGAGCACGGCGACGTACAGGCCCAGCTTGTTGGTGAAGTAATAGTGCAGGTTGGCCTTGGGCAGGCCGGCCTTGGTCGCGATGGTGTTCATGCTGGTGCCCTTGAACCCATGGCGCGCGAACTCGTCCTCGGCCGCCTGGAGAATGGCCTGCTCGTTCTTCTGACGGATGCGCCCGGCCGGTTTGGCGGCAGGGGAGGCGCGATGCGCGGGCACTTCTAGGCTCATTGAACGCTTCCATACGAAAGGTGCGGATGACGAGCGCACAGAGTACCTGCCTGGGGCGAGGTGACAAGCCTTAGCGTGTCGCCGCCAGGCTTTCCAGGAAGCTTTCCACGACCAGGTTCGGGCGCCGTCCCTTGCGGGTGACCCAGCACAGGTTCAGGTCATGGAAGCGCGAGGTCGACTTGAGCGCGCGCAGGCGTCCTTCCCTGACCCAGGTGTCGGCGTAATGCTCGGGCAGGTAACCGATGTAGCGCCCGGTGAGAATCAGAAAGGCCATGCCCTCGCGATCCGAGGCGCTGGCCGTGCAGCGCAGGGCCTGATAGCACGCCTGGATCTGCGTCGGCAGTCGGAAGGTCGGCGCCACGGCGTCCTGGGCGTCGAGCCGCGCATCGTCGACCTGCGCATCGTCGGCATAGAACAACGGGTGGCCCACGGCGCAGTAGAGCAGCGAGCGTTCGCTGTACAACGGCTGGTAGTCCAGCCCGGCGAGCGGGTGGGTCTGCGGCACCACGCCCACGTGCAGGCTGCCCGCGAGCACGCCCTGCTCGACTTCGCTGGGCGGGATCATGCGGATCTGGATGTGCACGTCCGGCCCACGGTCCTTGAGTTCGGCCAGGGCATGGGTGATGCGCATGTGCGGCAGCGTGACCAGGTTGTCGGTCAGGCCGATGTTCAGCTCGCCGCGCAGGTGCTGGTGCAGGCCGTTGACCTCGGTGCGGAAGGTCTCCAGGGCCGCGAGCAGTTGCAGCGACGACTGATAGACCTCGCGGCCTTCCTCGGTCAGGGAAAAGCCGGCGCGGCCTCGCTGGCACAGCCGCAGGCCCAGACGTTGCTCCAGGTCGTTCATGTGCTGGCTGATGGCCGAGCGGCCGATGCCCAGCACGTTTTCGGCGGCCGAAAACCCACCGCACTCGACCACGCTGCGGTAGATCTTCAACAGGCGGATATCGAAGTCGCTGACCTGGGCCAGCACGTCGGGGCGACGGCTCATCTGTTTAGTGAACGCCTGACTGAAGGTTAGAAGCGAGGGGTTTTCCGGACTTTATCCGCGTGCCACTGTGGCTGCAACAACACCCCATCGCTGACCGAATCCGCGAGGACCCTTGATGAACATGTTCGAGACTGCGCCGACGGGCGTCGCCAGCCAGCTCAAGCTGGATGCGCACTGGATGCCGTACACCGCCAACCGCAACTTCCAGCGCGACCCACGGCTGATCGTGGCGGCCCAGGGCAACTACCTGACCGATGACAAGGGGCGGCAGATCTTCGATGCCCTGTCCGGGCTGTGGACCTGCGGCGCCGGCCATACTCGCCAGACCATCACCGAGGCCATCGCCCGGCAGGCGGGCGTGCTGGACTACTCGCCGGGCTTCCAGTTCGGTCACCCGCTGTCGTTCCAGCTGGCCGAGAAGATCGCCGAGCGGATGCCGGGCGACCTCGATCATGTCTTCTATACCAACTCGGGCTCCGAGTGCGCCGACACCGCGCTGAAGATGGTGCGCGCCTACTGGCGGCTGAAAGGGCAGGCGAGCAAGACCAAGATCATCGGCCGTGCGCGAGGCTACCACGGGGTGAACATCGCCGGCACGAGCCTGGGCGGGGTCAACGGCAACCGCAAGATGTTCGGCCAGTTGCTGGACGTCGATCACTTGCCGCACACGCTGCTGCCGGCCAACGTCTTCAGTCAAGGGCTGCCCGAGCAGGGCGGCATCGCTCTGGCCGACGAGATGCTCAAGCTGATCGAACTGCACGATGCATCGAACATCGCCGCGGTGATCGTCGAGCCGCTGGCCGGCTCGGCCGGCGTGCTGCCGCCCCCCCAGGGTTACCTCAAGCGGCTGCGCGAGATCTGCACCCAGCACAACATCCTGCTGATCTTCGACGAGGTGATCACCGGCTTCGGTCGCATGGGGGCCATGACCGGCGCCGAGGCGTTCGACGTGACGCCCGACCTGATGTGCATCGCCAAGCAGGTCACCAACGGCGCCGTGCCCATGGGCGCGGTGGTGGCGCGGCACGAGATCTACCAGACCTTCATGAGCCAGCCCACGCCGGAATACGCCGTGGAGTTCCCGCATGGCTATACCTACTCGGCGCATCCCCTGGCCTGTGCCGCCGGCCTGGCGACGCTGGAGCTGCTGGAACGCGAGAACCTGGTGCAGGCCGCCGCCGAGCTGGCGCCGCATTTCGAGCGCACGCTGCACGGCATCAAGGGCAGCCCTCATGTGGTGGACATCCGCAACTACGGGCTGGCAGGCGCGATCCAGATCGCGCCACGCGACGGCGATGCGATCGTGCGGCCGTTCGAGACCGCCATGAAGCTCTGGCAGGCCGGGTTCTACGTGCGCTATGGCGGCGACACCCTGCAGTTCGGTCCGACTTTCACTGCCCAGCCGCACGAACTCGACCGACTGTTCGACGCGGTGGGCGAAACCCTCGCCCAGGTCGACTGATCGCCTGAATGCCGTACGCGGGCGTCATGGCGGCGCCCGCTGCCCCTTTTTCGACTGGAGTCATGCATGAGCACTGTTCAGCACCTGATCAATGGTGAGCTGGTTTCCCGTGGTGGGCGTACCGCCGACCTTTTCAATCCGTCCACCGGCCAAGTCATCGGCCAGGTCGAGCTGGCCGACCGCGCGACCCTGCAACAGGCGATCGATGCGGCCAAGGCGGCTTTCCCGGCCTGGCGCAATACGCCGGCCGCCAAGCGCGCGCAGGTAATGTTCCGTTTCAAGCAGTTGCTCGAGCAGCATGAGGCGGCCATTGCACAGTTGATCAGTACCGAACACGGCAAGACACTTGAGGACGCCGCCGGCGAGCTCAAGCGCGGGATCGAGAACGTGGAGTTCGCCTGCGCCGCGCCGGAAATCCTCAAGGGCGAGTACAGCCGCAACGTCGGACCGAACATCGATGCCTGGTCCGACTTCCAGCCGCTGGGCATCGTCGCCGGGATCACGCCGTTCAACTTCCCGGCGATGGTGCCGCTGTGGATGTACCCGCTGGCGATCGTCTGCGGCAATGCCTTCATCCTCAAGCCGTCGGAGCGTGATCCGAGTTCGACGCTGTACATCGCGCGTCTGCTGGAAGAGGCCGGATTGCCCAAGGGCATTCTCAATGTGGTGCACGGCGACAAGGAAGCGGTCGATGCGCTGATCGAGGCGCCCGAGGTGAAGGCCTTGAGCTTCGTCGGCTCGACACCGATCGCCGAGTACATCTATGCCGAAGGCACCCGCCGCGGCAAGCGCGTGCAGGCACTGGGCGGGGCGAAGAACCACGCGGTGCTGATGCCCGACGCCGAACTGGACAACGCCGTCAGTGCCTTGATGGGGGCGGCCTATGGCTCCTGTGGCGAACGTTGCATGGCCATTTCGGTAGCGGTCTGCGTGGGGGATGCGATCGCCGATGCGTTGATCGCCAAGCTCGAGCCGCAGATCAAGGCGCTGAAGATCGGTGCCGGAACGGCGTGCGGTCTGGACATGGGGCCACTGGTGACTGCGGCTGCGCGTGACAAGGTCGTCGGTTACATCGACGACGGTGTGGCCGCCGGGGCTCGGTTGGTGGTGGACGGACGCGGCTATCGCGTGGCCGGGCACGAGGACGGGTACTTCGTCGGTGGTACGCTCTTCGATCGGGTGACCCCGCAGATGCGTATCTATAAAGAAGAGATCTTCGGCCCGGTGCTGTGTGTGGTGCGGGTGGGCAGCCTGGAAGAGGCGCTGCAGCTGATCAATGCTCATGAGTACGGCAACGGCACGTGCATCTTCACCCGCGACGGTGAAGCAGCGCGGTTGTTCTGCGATGAGGTCGAAGTGGGTATGGTCGGGGTGAACGTGCCGCTGCCGGTGCCGGTGTCGTACCACAGCTTCGGCGGCTGGAAGCGTTCGCTGTTCGGCGACCTGCACGCGTATGGGCCCGATGGCGTGCGCTTCTATACCCGTCGCAAGTCGATCACCCAGCGCTGGCCACAGCGCAAGACCCATGAGGCATCGCAGTTTGCTTTCCCGAGCTTGTAAGAGAGTGCGCAGGCAGGCGTGAAGGCGCTTTCCTGCGTATTGCGAGGAAATGAAGGTTTTTTGAAATTAACGGTTGACGGCCTTTCAGATCCCCTTATAATGCGCACCACTTCCAACGCAGTCGGAACGATAAACGCCTTGTTAATCAACAGGTTGCGTGAGTCGAGATGAAGCTGGAAGGGCTTCGGTCCCGACCGGAAGCGGTGAAAAAGGTGGTTGACAGCAGGTTGTAACGCTGTATGATTCGCCTCCCGCTTCGAGAGATCGCAGCGAGTCAAGTGGTTGAAGTTGTTAGGGTT
>NZ_JAAMQJ010000057.1 GCF_013523125.1 Pseudomonas entomophila
TTAAAAAGACTCAAGTCCTGGTCATGCTGGCCCGCAAGCTGGCTCGGGTGGTCTTTGCCCTGATCAGAAGCGGAGAGGAATATCGTCCAAAAGCCGCTTGAGCGCTTGGCAATTACCATAGAATCTCTCACATCGATGAGTGGCGGATGATGGACGACGCCCTGGAGGGCGAGTGCGCAATCAAGCGCAACCAGCGGAACCTGCCCAAGCCCAGCGGTATGGTCGAGGCGGAGAAACAAGGCGGCGCGGATAACGCCTACCTGTACCAGAACTACACCGCACGGGCCCAGTACGAGCACTGGGTGCGCGACTCGCTGCGTTCGATGATGGGCCTGGTCTCCCGGCTGATCCCTGAGGTTAAGCTGCCCAGCGGGCTGAAGGGCGTGGAAGAGAACGCCACAGCTGATGGCTTCGGGCTGACCCAGCTGTTCCTGCGTATCGTGCGACAGACGATCTCCCACGGCCGTGTGCCGCTGGTGGTCAACGTGGATGACAAGGGCCAGCCGTACTTCGCCACCTACGCTGCCCGGAATGGCATCAACTGGGACACCGCCGACCAAGGCGGGCGCCAGGACCTGGTGCTGGCCGTCTTCCGCGAGTTCCGCAAGAAGGCCGAGGATCGTTACAGCCACGACTGCCAGACGGTTTACCGCGAGTTCTTCATGCGTGACCAGATCTGCTACACGGCCGTGCGGAACGAGGCCGGCGAGCTGATCGATGACGAGCGCCCGCTTGGAACTGTTGGCACCGGCAACCAGCTGGTGCGCGGGCTTGAGTACATCCCGGTGATCTACTGCGGCTCGACCGACAACTCACCGGACGTCGACGAGATCCCGCTGCTGACCATGGCGCGGGCCGCCGTGAAGTCCTACCAGCTCAGTGCCGACTACTTCACCGCGCTGCACCAGACCAGCCATCCACAGCCGTGGGTATCTGGCATCGGTGAAGAAGTCGAACTCAGCGTCACAGGGCCGTCGGCTGCTTGGGTGCTTGGTGACAACGGTCAGTGCGGCTACCTCGAGTTCCAAGGCGCTGGCGTCCAGGCAGTGCGTACCGCCATGTCCGACCAGAAGAGCGCAGCTCTTGAGGCTGGCGCCAAGGTCATGGACGTGTCCGGTACCGAGTCGGGCGAGGCGCGCAAGACCCGGCAGAACGACCAGCACGCCACGCTGCACAGTATCGTCATCACCGCCGCGGCCGCCATCGAGCAGGCCCTGCGCTATGCCGCCGAATGGACCGGGTACAACCCAGACGAGGTGGTCTTTACCGTCAAGCCTGAATTCGTCATCCCTGAGGTCAACGCCCAGGTGCTGGCCGAGCTGCAGAAGAGCGTCATGGCCGGCACGATCAGCGCCGAGACCTACTGGCAGTACCTCACCACCGGCAAGCTGCCCGAGCGGGCCTACGACGAAGAAGCCGGACTGATCAGCGACGAGCGCGAGTCGGCCGGCCTCAACCTGGACAGAGACGATGACGACGAAACCGGAGCAGACGGCGGACGAAATGCTGCTGGAGCAGGTCAGTCGGCACGCGGTGCTGCTGGAGCGGCTCAAGGCAGGTGAGGTCAAGAAGTTCGAGACGGTCCTGCGCCAGGTGGATACCCAGGTGCGGGACCAGCTGACCCGCAAGGAACTGACCACCTATGGCCGCAGCCGACTCGAGGAGTTCTTGGCCAGGGTCGGCGGCAAGCTGCTGGGCATCTACCAGGCCTTCAGCGACCGCATGCAGGCTGACCTGGTCGACATCGCCCTGTACGAGGCAGCCTTCGAGAGCAAGAGCCTGGCCCAAGCGCTGCTCATCGACGCCATCATGCCGACCGACGCGCTGATTCGGGCAGTGATCAACACGCAGCCGCTCCAGGTGTCGGGTATCGACGGTGGCACGCTGCTGAAGCCCTTCCTCAGCGGCTGGACGCGCACGGAGTCGACCAGGGTCACCAATGCCATCCGGCTCGGTGTGGTGCAGGGTCAGACCAACGCCGAGATTACCCAGGCCATCCGCGGCACAGCCGCGCAGAACTTCACCGATGGCGTGCTTGCGGTCAGCAACCGCAACGCCCGCTCGGTGGTGCACACCGCTGTGCAGCACGTGTCCGCTACAGCGCGCATGGAGACGCTGGCTGCCAATGCTGAGTTCGTGCCCGGCTACCGGATCGTGGCCACGCTCGATCGCAAGACCAGTCAGCAGTGCAGGAGCCTCGATGGCCGCGAGTTCGAGATGGGAAAAGGCCCGGTACCGCCGTTCCATATCCACTGCCGAACAACGATCACGCCCATCACCAGGCTCTCGGCAATGTTTGCCGATGGCGCTACGCGTGCGTCAGTCGGCGCCTCAGGCGGCGCGCAGGTTTCGGCAGGCCTCAGCTACTACCAATGGCTCAAGACGCAGCCAGCAGCCTTCCAGGACGCCGCACTGGGTCCAGTCCGCGCCAAGCTGTTCCGCGATGGCGGGCTCACAGCCGAGCGATTCGCATCGCTGCAGTTGGACAAGAACTTCAAGCCGCTGACGCTGGATCAGCTCAAGGAGCTGGAGCCTTTGGCATTCGTGCGTGCTGGCATCAGCTGACACGCGCCACAAGCAACGAGCCACGATTCTGTGGCGCGAAATATCGGCCTCGCATTGCGGGGCTTTCTTCTGCCCGCCAGGCGGGTTCACCAATCCCCAGGGGATACCCAGCATGCCTTTTGACTTTGACCCGGCCGCCCACGGCCTCAACCTCGACGAAGCCCAGGCCGCTGCACTCAAAGCAGCCCTCAGCGGCGACGTGCAGCAGTACCTGGATGGCGAGGTCTCGGGCCTCAAGGCCAAGAACCGGGAGCTGATCGAATCCAACAAGACCATCAAGACCGAGCTGGACGGGATCAAGGGCAAGTTCGACGGCCTGGACATTGAGGCCGTCAAGGCCTTGCTCAACAAGGCCGGCCAGGACGAAGAGACCAAGCTGATCGCCGAGGGCAAGCTGGACGAAGTCGTCAGCCGTCGCACCGAGCGCCTGCGCGGCGACCTCGACAAGCAGATCAAGGCCGCGAACGAGCGCGCCGAGAAGGCCGAAGCCTTCGCTGCCAAGTACAGCGACAAGGTACTGGCTGACTCCATCCGCGCTGCCGCCATCAAGGCCGGTGCGCTGCCTGAGGCGGCGGAAGACATCATCCTGCGCGCCCGCGGCACCTTCAAACTGAGCGAGGACGGCGAGCCGATCGCCACCGACCGTGATGGCCAGGTCATCTACGGCAAGGACGGCAGAACGCCGCTGTCCCCTCACGAATGGGCGGAATCGCTGCGCGAGACCGCTACTCACCTGTGGCCCAGGGCTCAGGGTGCCGGACCGACCGGCGATCAAGGTGGCAAGGCCACGCAGAAGTTTTCCGACATGACCGAAGCCGAGCGTACCGCCCTTTACCGGTCGGACCCGGAGAAATATCGCCAGCTGCGCGATGCCACCAAACAGGAGTAACACCCTATGGCGACTACTCGCCTTTCCGATGCTGTAATCCCCGAGGTCTACGCCGACTACCAGGCGGAGAACACCCCAGAGAAGACTGCCTTCTTCGAGTCCGGTGTCGTGGTCCGCAACCCGATGCTCGATGCGAAGGCCAACACCGGTGGCCAAGAGATCCAGGTGCCGTTCTGGCGTGATCTGGATGCGTCCATCGAGCCGAATGCCTCGAACGACGATCCTGCCGACATGGCCGCGCCCAACAAGCTGGGCTCCGGCATGCAAAAGGCGCGTATCAGCTACCTGAACCAGGGCTATTCGGCTGCTGATCTGGTAGTGGAGCTGGCTGGCTCCGATCCGATGCAGCGTATCCGCAACCGCTTCGGCACCTACTGGCAGCGCCAGTGGCAGCGCCGCATCATCGCTTCCGCTGTCGGCCTGCTTGCTGACAACGAGGCGAACGACGATGGCGACATGGTCTACGACGGCGCCGCAGGCCTGTGGTCGCGTCAAGCGTTCACCTCGGCCGTGTTCACCCTCGGCGATGCCTTCGGCCAACTCTCGGCGATCGCGGTGCACTCGCTGGCCTACAAGCAGATGGTCGATGCCGACGACATCGATTTCGTCAAGGACAGCCAAGGCAATCTGACCATTCCGACCTTCATGGGCCAGCGCGTCATTGTCGACGACTCCATGCCGGCAACCAGCGTGGGTGATCCGGCGAGCATCGTCACGACCGCGGTCCTGTTCGGTGCTGGCGCCTTCGGCTATGGCGAGGGCACCCCAGAGGTGCCGGAAGAGATCGAGCGGCAGGCGCGCGCGGGCAATGGTGGTGGCGTGGAAACGCTGTGGGAGCGCAAGACCTGGATCCTGCACCCGTTCGGCTACCAGTTCACCGGTGACGACATCACCAATCGTGCGAACGTGCGGGGCCGAACTGGCGCGGACACCACCCAGGACGAGTTGTCGCCGCTGCTGGCCGACCTGCGCAAGGCCGCCAACTGGAACCGCGTGGTCGACCGTAAGAACGTGCCGATCGCCTTCCTGAAGATCAAAGGCGCCTGATTCGATGAGGGCTTCGGCCCTCGTTTCCATGGAGACGACCATGAGTAATGACGATATCAAGCCAGGCGAGCAGCTTACGCTCGCCCAGATCAACCGCCTGCGCAAGCGGGCCCAGTCGCCGGCGTCATCTGGCAACGGTGGCGGGGGTGACGGGCTGCGCCAAGACGGACCAACTGTCGGCGAGTTTGTAGCGGCCGGCTACCAGGCATCAGGCTATCCGCCAGAAGGCTACGCCTCTCGCAGCAGCCAGGAAGAAGTCGATGCGGCGATCAACGCTCAGCGCGGTGTTGCTGGTGGTGCCGAGACCGATCCGCGCAAGATGAACGTGGCCGAGCTGAAGGAATGGCTCACCGCCAAGGGCATCGAGTTCGACGCCAGTGCGAAGAAGCCCGACCTGCAAGCGCTGATCCCGCAGGAGTAAGGCCATGACCGACTTCATCACCGAGGCCGATGTGGCCCAGCAGCTGGGGCCGGACTGGGCGGGTAGCGGCGATGCGGTCCTTGCCGTGGCCATGGCCAACGCCTGGCTCACGGCCAAGATCAAGCGTGCGATGCCCAGCGTGGTGCCGGACGCAGTCAAATCTGCCGGCGCGCAGGTGGCCAAGCTGGCTGCCGCCGGCAAGCTCTACAAGGACACCGAGCGCGAAGTGCAGAGCAAGACCGTATCGGCCCAGTCCGGAACGTCGACCAGCAAGACCTACGCGGCAGGCTCCGTTGCGCGCTCGAGCGCCGAGAACTATGCGCTGGACCTGATCGCGCCCTGGACCCGCCGCCAGGGCACCGTGATGCTCAAGAGGGTCTAGGCCATGGGTATGCGCGAAGAGATACAGGCCGACCTTGCCGAGGCCTTCGACGACCCTGACGGTCTCGCTGATGCAGTGCGGCCGGTGGCTGGGTCCCGCGTGATCAAGGGCGGCTACGATCCCGACCTTGGCGGCACGCTACCTGCCTCGACGCTTCGCTACTCCGGCCGCGGCGTGTTCGGCAGCTACCTGGCCAAGGAGATCGACGGCTCTCGCATTCAGACTGAGGACGTGAAGTTGCTCGTCCTGCAGAACGAGTTGATCGAGCAGCGCGACGGCCTGACTTCCGACGTGCTCGTCACGCCCAAGATTGGCGACCTGGTCAGCGGTTTCAGGGCGCTCGACGTGTCCGAGGATCCGGCCCGGGCGACCTGGACCATCCAACTGAGGAAATGACATGCCCCGCGGCTCATACATGACCCAGCGCTATGGTGGGCTTGAGGGCGGGTTCGCCGAGAGCATCCGCGCGTTCGCTGAGCAGGCCCAGGAAGCGCTGGATGCCACCTTCCGCGAGATCGTGATCGAGATCGGTAGCAGCGTGATTCGCATGTCTCCGGTGGGCAACCCGGAGATCTGGGCGGCCAACCTGGCGCATCGAGAAGCCCGCACTGCTGAGGCTGACCGCTATGACGCCAGAGTCGCCGCGCGCAATGAGGCCATCAGCCAGAACCCGAGCAACTTCACCAAGTCCGGCAACCTCAAGCGAGGCGTGCGGTACGCCAAGCCACTGACCAAGACCGAGCGAGACCAGAACTTCTACGTGAATGGCCTGGTGGCTGGGCAGGGCTACGTGGGCGGCCGCTTCCGTGGCAACTGGCAGTTCTCGATCGACTCGCCGGCCACTGGCGAACTTGATCGCATCGACCCGTCGGGTAACAAGGCGATTGCCGAGCTGCTGGCGCAGGTGCAGGCGCTGACCATCGGCCAGACCGCGTACATCGTCAACAACCTGCCATATGCCGTGCCTTTGGAGTATGGCCACTCTACCCAGGCACCGAACGGCATGGTCCGGGTGACCCTGGCCAACTTCCAGCGCATCGTCGACGAAGCCATCAGGAACAACCGCGTATGAGCCATGCACGAGCCCGCCAGGCCATCGAGATCAAGCTAATGGCCTGGGCCGCGGCGCGCCCGATCCGGGTGGCCAACTTCGAAGAGGGATTCGAGGCCGAGGCTGGCGAAACCTATCTTCGCGCCTATTTGCTGCCGGCCAGCACCGCCTGCAACTACCTGGGCGGCGAGGCCTACGAGTACACCGGCGTCTACCAGGTGAGCATCGTGTGCCCGGCTGGCCAGGCGCTGGCGGGTGCTGAGGCGCTGGTGGATGAGCTGTCGAGCGTGTTCCGGGTCGACTCTCCATTGAGCCGCAGGGGCTTCGAAGGCCTGATCACCGAGCCAGTGGAGCAGGGCCCCACCATCACCGAGTCGGCGACCTACACGGTCCCGGCCAGCTTTACCTACCGCGGCATCGCGGACCTGTAGCCCTTTCCAAGGCCGCCAGTGAGCGGCCAACCAAACACGCAGCCTAGGCCTGTACAGCCGAACGGTGGATGTTCGTTCATCCGTCCGCCCCGGCTGCGTTCCTTTTCGCCTGATGAACGAGGTGACACCGATGAACGACAGCAACGTAATTCCATTCCACTACCAAGGTCAGGCTGTGCGCTTCAACAGCGACGGCTGGATTAACGCAACTGACGTGGCCAAGCGGTTCGGCAAGCGGCCGGTTGACTGGCTCCGCCTGCCCAGCAGCTTGAGCTACCTCAAGGCTCTGGCCAGGGCGCTGGGCCTGGATACCGAGGTGGGAAAATCTCACTTCGGGCTGGTTGAAACCGTGAGAGGCGGCAAAGGGCAGGGCACCTGGCTTCATCCAAAGCTGGCCGTGGCCTTCGCTCGCTGGCTGGACGACGACTTCGCTGTCTGGGCCGACCTGCACATCGATGCCCTCCTGCGCGGCGAGCTGAACGAGAAGCAGCAGTTCGATCGCGCCTGCCGCGCCCTCAGCGACGGCCAGCAGATCGCTAGCCTCTCTGGTCGTGAACTGGCCCGCTGGAAAGGCCGCAAGCCCGCGCTCGAGCACCAAATCGATTACTGGCGCGAGCAGCTGCAAATGACCCTCGGGCTCGATGCCGCCTGACACCCCTGTTACCCAACCCTGAAATCCCGCCGCGTGCGGGTTTTTTCGTTTTTACCCAAGAGGAAAACACCATGGCCGCACGCTTCCCGCTGCCGAACGGCTCCGTGCTGGAGATCGCCGCATCTCTCGGCAGTGCCGTCGCTTTCACCGCCCTGACCAACGCCGCCCCGCCGGTGGCCACCGCCGCAGGGCACAGCATCAAGAACGGTGACGTGCTGGTCGTGAACTCGGGCTGGTCCCTGATCAACGACCGCGCCGTTCGCGCTGCCAACGTGGCGACCGACAAGTTCTCCATGGGCGGGCTGAACACCACGAACACCGACAAGTACACTGCTGGCGCCGGCGTAGGCTCCGTGGTTCCGGTGAGCAACTGGGCGCAGATCTCCAAGGTGACCGCGTTTACCTCGTCGGGCGGCGAACAGCAGTACCTGACCGTGGGCTACCTGGAGGACGATGACGACCGCCAGTTCCCCACCAATCGCAACCCGATCACCTTGGCCATCACCGTCGAGGATCAGCCGACCGCTGCCTACGTGGGCCTGGTCGAGGGCTACGGCGACACCAAGTCCCTGACCGTGCTGCGGCTCAAGCTCCCGAACGGCGACCAGATCCTCTATCCGGGCTACGTCAGCATCAGCAGCACTCCGACCATGGAGCGCAACAGCCTGATGACCCGCACCATCAACGTGGCGCTCTCGGGCCGCCCCCTGCGCTACATCCAGGCCGCATAAGGAGTCCCCATGGCGAAGATCAAGATCGCGCAGAACCCGACGTTCAGCGCAGCGGTGCAGATGCCGCGAGTCGGCGGCGAGCCCGTCGAGGTCCAGTTCGAGTTCCGCTACCTGGATCGGCTGGCACTGGCGGAGATGTTCGACCGCTGGAACCAGGCCCGCGAGCAGCTGACCGAGCAAGCCAAGGAAGGGGCGACCTGGGCAGAGGTCACCAGCAGCGAAGTGAAGTTGCAGGCTGACCAGCTCAAGGAGATCGTCCAAGGCTGGGGCCTGGAGGACGAATTCACCGATGAGGCAGTGCACCAGTTGGTGCTGACCTGTACCGGTGCGCCCAAGGCTGTCATCGAAGCGTACCAGGCGGCCTACGCCCCGGCACGCTTGGGAAACTGAGGGCGGCGGCGCGGGCCATGTATGAGCGTGGCCCCACCGCCGAGCAACTGGGTGCGCTGGGCCTGAGCCTGGCGGACGTACCGGCCGAAGAGGTCGAGGTGTGGCCTGATGCCTGGCCAGCCTTGCGCCTGTTCGAGGCACTGGGCACTCAATGGCGCACCGGGCAGGGCGGTGCTTCGGGCCTGGACTATGCCGCTGTGCCAGCCACTGCTGCGATGCTGGGCATAAAGCGCCGGGATCTCGTCGATATCTTCCCTGACCTGCGCGTTTTCGAGGTCGAGGCCTTGGCTGTGATGGCTGAGGCAGCAGATTAGAACACCTACTGACGCGGCCTGGCCGCAGGAGATGACATGCAGCAGAACTACATCTTGAAAATTCGTGATCTTTTCTCGGTCAGCAATGGCGTGCTTTGCGGCGCCGACACTCAGGTGTCCATCCTTGATGATGGCGTCGAGGTTGATCGAGTGACGTTCTCTGGTAAATGTGAGCAATACCAGCGGCGCTATACTGGAAAACCAGGGCTCAAGGCAGTGATCGCCTCAGGCCCTGGCAGCATCGAGATGGAAGCAGCCTTACTCGTCTAGTCCGCCGACAAAGTCGGTGCTACCCACCCTGTGAGATCCGTAGCTCGCAACGTATCCATCGCCAGCGGATTTAGCTTGGGCTTGCGCCTCTTCTTCGGTTTGGTAGACGCCCTGCAGATCCCATGGAGCCTTGCGATAAACGCCCCAGCCCAGGACCCAGCCAGCATTTTCTGGGTCTGCTTTGAGTTTTGATATCAGATCGTTGTTCACAGTGTTACCTCTCAGGTATGGAGCGGGAACGCTACTACGACTGGATCCAATGCGGTCACTGGCTTTTCATCCACGCTGGATGCTTGGACAGGATTGCCATAAAGTCGCTGGTTTAGCATGCTGGCTCTTTGCCTTCTCATGGAGCAGAGCCATGGCATTGCGCTTCCGTAAGAGCTTCAAAATTGCACCGGGCGTACGGATAAACCTCAGCAAGAGTGGGGTCAGCACATCCGTTGGCGGTAAGGGGTTCACCACAAACCTGAGCAAGCGTGGTACGCGGGTGACTGCTGGAATTCCTGGCTCGGGGTTGTCGGCATCCAAGCTGTACCCCTCTAGCAAGAAGAACTCGGTTAACGCTGCGCCGACACCGATATGGGCTCATGTTGTGACCTGGCTGATCATTGCAGGTGTGCTCGGGTGGATCTTTGGCTGACTGCATAGGTCAGCATGGCATGCGGTTGGAAGCCAGCAAGCCGAAGTGCTTGAAGCCGTAGCGCGCGGCCTGACCCGATAGCCGCACACCCAAAGACGAGCCCCGCCAATGCGGGGTTTTGGCGCTTCCCGCCTGTGGTGGTAGATTGCCCTCATCAATCAAGGAGGGCAGGCATGAAGCGTTTGGCAGTGGTAGCTCTAGCAGGGATGGTCCTGGCTGGGTGTGGAGAGAGCGACATTGACAGGGCTCGAAAGCTGATTTCCGCTCAACTGAAGGACCCTTCCTCAGCTCAGTATCGAAATGAGTGGAGTAAAGACGGTGGCTGGGTGTGTGGCGAAGTCAACGCCAAGAATTCTTTCGGTGGGTACATTGGATTCAGGCACTACACCGTAGTCTGGCAGGACGATGGCAAGCACTCAGCATCTATTGAGGGCGAAGGCGAAAGCTCTCTGGATCGAGCACTTTGCAAAAAAGATGGCTGAGACCAGCCTCGAAAATACACAGCCCGCTTCGGCGGGCTTTTTCATGCCCGGAGAAAAGCATGACCACGATTGCTGAGCTTGGCATCCGAGTGGATTCAGGTGATGCCGTAGACGCGGCATCTGATCTCGACAGGCTTACAGAAGCTGGGAAGCGCACCGAGGACTCCGCTGAAAAAGCAGGTCGTGCCTGGGAGTCTGCGCTTACTGACATGCGCGGAGATACGCGCCAGATCGTCCAAGAGCTGCAAGCGCTCAACGCCAAGCAAAGCGAGATGGCGCAGCAGATGGCCACCGTGGGCCGAGCGGCAACCAGCACGTCTACGGCGCTCAACAGCGCCACTGCGAATATGGCTGCCTATCGCTCGGGCACCGAGCAGGTAAGTGAAGCCCAGGCAACGCTCACTAGCGCCAGTGATGCAGCTGCTCAGGCCGGGCGACGCAGTGCAGAGGCCCTGGGAGAGTATAAGGCGAAGGCCGATCAGGCGCGTACAGCGCTAAATGGTACTGGCGAGGCGCTGAATAAAACAGGCATGTCAGCCAAGGCTACTGCGGCTGCCTTGCGCGGCGTACCAGCCCAGTTCACTGATATCGTTGTGTCGCTGCAAGGTGGGCAGGCGCCGTTGACCGTGTTGCTTCAGCAGGGCGGCCAGCTCAAAGACATGTTTGGAGGTATTGGCCCGGCTGCACGCGCATTAGGCGGGTACGTGTTGGGATTGGTGAACCCCTTCACCATCTTGGCCGCCACGGTTGCTGGTGTCGGTGTTGCATACTACAAGGGAAGTGAAGAGGCCGAGGTATTCCGGAAATCGCTGATCCTGACCGGAAACGCGGCTGGCACCAATGCCGGCGCACTGTCTGATCTATCGACTCAGGTAAGCACCACGATCGGCACTACGGGTGCGGCAGCTGAAGTGCTGGCCCAGCTTGCTGGAAGCGGAAAGGTAGCCAGTGACAGTTTCGGCACGGTGGCTACGGCCGCGCTCCAAATGAGCGATGCCACTGGCCGCTCAGTGCAAGAGACCGTGGCTGAGTTCGTCAAGATTGGCAAAGATCCGGTGGCGGCTGCCAGAGAGCTGAACGACCAGTACAACTTTCTTACTGCCAGCACCTATGCTCAGATCGTTGCCCTGAAGGAACAGGGCGATACGGTTGGCGCCGTGAAATTGCTTACAGATACCTACGCTGAGACCATCGATACTCGAAGAAAAGAGATCGTCGAAAACCTTGGGTGGATAGAAAAAGCCTGGCGTGGTGTCTGGGGCGCGGCAAAGGACGCTGGCGATGCGACACTGAGCTTCGGCCGCACGAAAGGTATGGCTGAGCAGTTAGCTGAAGCACAAGCGGATTTGGCAAAACTCGAAAAGACAGCCAGCGGGAACTCGATTGTTGCTAATAGTGCAGAAGCCAAGGCCGAGAGGGAGCTGCTTCAGAGTCGTATTGTGGCGCTTGGTGATCAGCTGAGGACGCAGCAGTCCATCGACAAAGCGCAGGAAAACTACAACAGGCGCCAGCGTGAATCGACCCTCGCACAGGAAACCCTGAACAGCCAGCTCCGTAGCACGTCAAGCAATCAGGACAAGCTGGCCGCACGCCTCAAGGAAATCAATGAGCTGGCGAAAAACTCGGCAGCAGGCGATGGCGGACGAATCTACACCGAGGCAGAGCTAAACCAGCTGCGTGCTGCCGCTCGAAAGCAGTTCAAAGATCCGGATGCCCCTAAAGCGCGTGTCGATCTGAGCAATTTCAACGACCAGAAGAACGCACTCACCGCCATCCTCGGCGAGTACAAGAACAAGCAGAAAGAGCTGGACGCGGCCCAGAAGGCCGGTGTGGTGTCGCAGGAGGCCTACACGGCACAGCGTGCGGCGCTGCTCCAGCAGCAGAAGAACGACGTCACCGAAGCCTACCAGGCAGAGATCAGGGCGATCGAGGAGGCGAAGGGCCGCAGCTCGACCACTGCTCAGCAGCGCATCCAGCTTGACCAGAAGATCGCCGACGCACGCGCCGCGATGGTCAAGGCGCAGAAGGACGCGGATTCCGAGCTGGCAGTGCTGGCCACGAACGAGCAGGGCAGGCTGGCCAAGCAGGCTCGAGCGGTGCAAACGTACACCGACGCGCTTGATCAGCAGGTGAGGGCGCTCCAACTGCAAGGCCAGCGCGCTGCTGACGGTTTGGGCCTGGGTGATCGCCAGCGTGGCCTGCTGGACCAGCAGAACGGCATCACCGATCGCACGAACCAGCAGCGCCTGGACCTGGCCAACCAGTACGGCGACGGCTCGCGTGGCATGAGCCTTGATGAGTACAACCAGAAGCTGGCGGCGCTCGCGAAGACCGAGCAGGACCTGCAGCGCACCACTGTCTCGAACTACGACAAGATGACCGTCGCCCAGGGCGACTGGCGAAATGGCGCCTCTTCTGCCTTCCAGAACTACCTGGAGCAGGCGCGGGACGTGGCCGGCCAAACCCGGTCGCTCTTCACCAGCGCCTTCACGTCCATGGAGGACGCGGTGGTCAACTTCGCCATGACGGGCAAGCTGTCGTTCTCCGACTTCACCAGGTCGATACTCGCGGACATGGCTCGGATCGCGACGCAGCGTGCGGCATCCAGTCTGCTTTCCAGCTTCGCGACCTCTGCCTTGGGCGGGTGGCTGGGAGGCGGTGGTACTGCTATTGGGGCTACCGGCTCTGCCGGTGGGGGCGGCTTTGATTTCGGTCTCGGCGGTGCCTCGGCAGGGATGACCTACCGCCCTGGCGGGTACTCTTCTGGCGGCTACACCGGTGACGGCGGCAAGTACGAGCCGGCCGGGATCGTGCACGGCGGCGAGTTCGTGCTGAGGCGTGAGGTGGTGGGTCAGCCTGGTATGCGCGACTACCTGGAAACGCTGAATGCCCGCGGCTATGCCGATGGCGGCTATGTCGACTCCATCACCACACGCCCGGCGCCGCGCCAGGCTGCTGCCGGGCCTGCACCAGTGGTCATCCAGCAGCAGATCAGCATCGACGGAGGATCGGGCCAGGTGGATGCCTCAGCAGGCGACATGAGCGCCGTCACGCAGGCCTACATGACGGCCGCGAAGGAAGGTGCTCAGCAGGAGATCGCCAAGCAGCTCAAGCGCGGCGGGATGATCTGGGCGGCCATCAACCGGCCAATTCGATAGAGCACGCAGGAGGGCCACATGGCCGAACGATTCACTTGGAAGCCGAATCGCTCGGCCCCAGGCACGTTCCAAAACGCTGTGCGTTCCGCCAATTTCGGCAACGGCTACCGCCAGGTGGCCGGGAACGGCATCAACAACGAAACCCAGTCGTGGAACCTCACCTTCACGGGCAAGAAGGCACGTATTGCCGCAATCCTGGCGTTTCTCCGGACCCAGCGGGGCTACAAGCCCTTCATCTGGAAGACGCCGTTCGACGGCGACCTCTACTTCACCTGCAACGCATACAGCCCCACCGACCAGGGGGGCGATCTGTGGATGCTGACCGCAACCTTTGAACAAACCCACCAGGTGACGTGATGGCCGAGAGCATCTACGAAGACATCCAGAAGCTTGTGCCTGGGCAGTACGTCGAGCTGTTCGAGCTGGACCTGACCGCGCTCAACGGCGACGTGTACTACTTCCACGGCTACACCCGTGTCGGCCCGATCTTCTGGCAGGGCCGGGAGTATTCGCCCTGGCCTATCAAGGTCGAGGGCATGGGGATGACCGGGGACGGACAGCAAAACAGCCCGACCCTGACGGTGGGCAATGTCTCCGGTCTGATCACTGCCTTGTGCCGTATCTACGACGACCTGATCGACGCCAGGGTGGTGCGCCACCGTACGCTCGGTCGCTTTCTCGATGCCGCCAACTTTCCCGGCGGCAACCCGGAGGCCGATCCAGACGAGCACTTCGCCGACGATGTTCTGGCCATCGACCAGAAGCAGTCGTCCGATAACGAGGTCTCCTCGTTTGTGCTGAAGTCTCCGCTGATCGCCTCGGACCGCAAGCTGCCCGGTCGGCAGATCGTCGCCAACTGCTGCCAGTGGCTGACCATCGGCGGATACCGGGGGCCTTACTGCGGCTACACCGGCTCGAACTACGCAACCGACAAGGACGTGCGGACCAGCGACCCAGAACGCGACATGTGCTCGGGAACGCTGACTGGCTGCAAGCTACGCTTCGGCGAGCACAACCCCCTGCGTTACGGCAGCTTCCCCTCCGCTGGCAACTGAGGCTCACCCATGAGAATTTCCCAGGCTGCTACCACGGCCATGTACGCGCACGCCCGCGAGAAAGCTCCCCAGGAGTGCTGCGGGCTGCTGCTCAGGCTGGGGCGCAAGCTCCAGTACCTGCCGCTGCACAATACGGCGCCGGATCCCGAGCAGGACTTTCGGATCAGCGCCCAGGACTGGGCTGATGCAGAAGATCGCGGCACGGTCGCCGCGGTGGTGCACAGCCACCCTGGACAGTCGGCGCAGCTCAGCACGCCCGACCGCGCAGCGATGGAGTCCACGGCCTTGCCCTGGGTGATCATCGAGGTCCGCGAGGGTGAGCCGGTGGGGCACCTGGTGCACGAGCCGACCGGATACCAGGCCCCGCTGGTGGGTCGGCCATTCCACCACGGCGTGCTCGACTGCTACACCCTGGTACGCGATTACTACCAGCGCGAGCTGGGCATCGAGCTTCCCGACTACGAGCGCGAAGACGGCTGGTGGGACAGGGGTCAGGACCTCTACGCCGACAACTTCGAAGGTGCCGGCTTCCACCCCGTCGACCCGAGCGACCTGCGCCAGGGCGACCTCATCGTCATGCAGGTGCGGTCCGAGAAGGCCAACCATGCTGGCGTCTACCTGGCCGACGGTGTCCTCAAGACAGAACCCGACCATCACCCGGTACCGGGCGCCATCCTCCACCACCTGTACGGCCGCGACTCGAAGCGAGACGTGTTCGGCGGCTTCTGGCCCGAGGCAGCTCGGTTCTACATGCGACACAAGGATTCCCCCTATGGCTGAACGAGTACGCACCATTCGGCTGCACGGTGAGCCTGGGCGGCTCTTCGGGCGCGTGCACCGCCTGGCGGTCCAGTCTTCGGCCGAGGCCGTCAGGGCGCTGTGCATCCTGTTCCCTGAGTTCCAGGCCTACCTGGCCAGGTCCAAGGATCGCGGCCTGGCGTTCGCGGTGTTCTACGGCAAGCGCAACATCGGCGAGGACGAGCTGGGCCACCCGCCGGGGGACGCCGAAATTCGCATTGCACCGGTAGTGCAAGGCAGCAAGGGCAGTGGGGGTCTTCAGGTCGTGCTCGGCGTCGCGTTGATGGCCGCCATGGTCGTCGCCGGGCCTGCTGGATGGGCAGGCCTGGCCTCGGCATCGAGCTGGGGTGCTGCGCTCAGCGCTGGCGGCCTGGCTGGCGCTACGGCCATGGTCGGCATGTCGCTGGCCATCGGCGGTGTTGCCCAGATGGTCACCGGCCAGCAGGCCAAGATCGACAGCAGCGAATCGGTCGACAACCGCCCCAGTTACAACTTCACCGGCATCAAGAACACCATCACCCAAGGCAACCCGGTACCGCTGTGCTACGGCGAGATGACGGCCGGCTCTGCTCAGCTCTCCCTCGGCATCCGCGCCGAAGACCAGCAATAGAGGCTTCCATGACTGACCTGTCCATCCTGGGCTCCAAAGGCGAGTCCAAACAGCACACGCCTGTCGAAAGCCCCGACAGCCTGATCAACATCAGCTATGCCAACATCCTGGACGGGATCAGCGAAGGTCCGATCGTTGGCCTGGTCAACGGCGCGCAGTCCATCTACCTGGACAAGACGCCGCTGGCCAACAGCGATGGCAGCCTGAACTTCACCGGGGTGACCTGGGAGCAGCGCACTGGCGAGCATGATCAGGACCATATCTCCGGTTTCCCTGCGGTCGAGTCGCAGTCGTCGGTCGGCGTCGAACTCAAGGCCAGCCAGCCCTGGGTCCAGTCGTTCAGCAACCTGGAGCTGTCGGCCGTGCGTATCCAGCTGGGCGTCGGCGCGCTGGTCGTCACGGAGAAGGACGGCGATCGCGTGGGCTACCGTGTTGCCTACGAGATCGACCTGTCGACTGACGGCAGCGACTACAAGGTCGTGCACAGCGGCGCCTTCGACGGCAAGACCACCACGGGCTACCAGCGCTCGATTCGTATCGACCTGCCCAAGGCGACCCGTGGCTGGCGCCTGCGCGTGCGTCGGACCACGCCTGATTCGACCACCTCCAACACCCAGGCCACCACCTCGGTCGGCACCTACACCGAGATCATCGACGCCAAGCTGCAGTACCCCTACACCGCGCTGTGCGGGCTGAAGATCGATGCCAGCCAGTTCTCGTCGATCCCGGAGCGCGCCTACCGTATTCGCGGGCGCATCATCCAGGTGCCGAGCAACTACACCCCGGCCACCCGTGCCTACGCCGGAACCTGGGACGGGACCTTCAAGCTGGCTTGGACCGACTGCCCGGCCTGGATCTGGCGTGACATCGTGCTCAACGATCGCTATGGCCTGGGTCGCTTCATCGACAGCAGCCAGCTCGACAAGTGGGCGCTGTACCAGATCGCCCGGTACTGCGACGAGATGGTCTCGGACGGGAAGGGCGGCCGCGAGCCGCGGTTCACCTGCAACGTGTACCTGCAATCGCGCGCCGACGCCCTGACCGTGCTGCAGGACCTGGCTTCGGTCTTCCGGGGGATGAGCTACTACGCCAGCAGCCAGGTGGCCTGCGCCGCCGACATGCCAGGCGACCCGGTCTACACCTACACCAACGCCAACGTCATCGACGGCAAGTTCAGCCGCGCCGGCTCCAGCGGCTCGACCCGCTTCAGCGTGGCCAAGGTGGCCTGGAGCGACCGCGAGAACTTCGGCAACCAGCGCGTCGAGTACGTGCAGGACCAGAAGTCGCTGGCGCGCTATGGCGTGCGCGAAACCGAGATCACGGCGTTCGGCTGCGTGTCGCAGGGCCAGGCCCAGCGTGCGGGCCAGTACATCCTGCTGACCAATCGTCTCGAGACCGGCACCATCACGTTCAGCGTGGGCCTGGACGGCACCATCTGCCGCCCCGGCGACGTCATCCGTGTGGCTGACCAACACTATGCAGGCGCGCCGCTGGCTGGCCGCATCAAGGCCGCCACGGCCAGCACCGTGACCCTGGACGACGACGTCAAGGTTGCCGCCGGCGACACGCTGGTGGTGATCCTGCCCAAGGGCGTGGCCGAGACCCGCGTGGTGCGCTCGGTCACCGGCCGCGTGGTCACCGTGACCCAGGCGTTCTCGGCGGTACCGGTCAAGGAGTCGGTGTACACCATCGAGACCTCCACGCTGGTGGCCGAGACCTACCGCGTGCTGACCGTCAACGAGAACTTCGGCGACGACAAGCTGCAGTACGACGTCGTGGCCATCGCTCGCAACAACAGCAAGTTCGCCGCGATCGACGACGGGGCCCAGATCATCATCCCGCCGACCAGCGTGCTGCCGGCCGCTGTGCAGGCGCCGCCGACCAACGTCAAGCTAAGCACCTTCGATACCCTGAACCAGGGCATCAACATCGCGACCATGCGCATCACCTGGGATGCCCCGCGCGGCGCGCAGAGTTACCGGGTGTGGTGGAAGCGCAACAGCGGCGACTGGGTCTATGGCGGGGTGACTTACACCGCCGCCCTCGAGGTGCGCGGGATCTACAGCGGCACCTACACCGCGCGCGTGTCGGCCGAGGGCGTGGCCGGTAACAGCTCGGTGTGGGCGCTGTCC
The DNA here is from genome assembly GCF_013523125.1 of Pseudomonas entomophila. Taxonomy (GTDB): domain Bacteria; phylum Pseudomonadota; class Gammaproteobacteria; order Pseudomonadales; family Pseudomonadaceae; genus Aquipseudomonas; species Aquipseudomonas entomophila_B. The sequence continues at coordinate 18,022 of NZ_JAAMQJ010000057.1, forward strand.
GAGCCGACCGCGCTGTTCGGTAAGATGGGCGAGCCGCCGGCCCTGGCCAGCCTGAAGGCAGAAAGCCTGCTGTTCGGCATCGGCTTGACCTGGACCTTCCCACCAGGTGCGGAAGACACCCAGCGCACCGAGCTGTGGTACAGCGAAGGCACGGACCTGGCCAAGGCCACCAAGCTGGCCGACCTGGCCTACCCGCAGGACAAGCACACGCTGCAGGGCCTGCGCGCCGGGCAGCGGTTCTACTTCTGGGCGCGCCTGGTCGACAAGTCCGGCAATATCGGGCCGTGGTTCCCGAGCGGTACCACTTTGGTGACCGGCATGGCCAGCGCGGACGCCGGGCCGATCCTCGAGCAGATCAAGGACCAGATCACCGAGAGCGAGTTGGGCAAGGCGCTGACGAGCAAGATCGAGAAGATCGAGCTGATCGATGGCAACGGCCCGGGTTCGGTCAACGAGCGCGTTACCACGGCCTCGAACGCCATCAAGGCTGACGTCAACAAGCAGCTCATCCAGGTCAATAGCACGATCGACGGTGTGCGCTCGAACCTGCAAGGCCAGGTGACCGCCGTAGAAGGCCGGATGACCACCGCGCGCGACGACTTGCAGAAGCAGATCAGCGAGGTCTCCTCGATCGCTGGCGCGCTGCCGTACAACAAGGCCAAGACCTACGCCCTGGACCAGGCGGTGCTCGGCACCAACGGCAAGCTGTACCAGGCCAAGAAGGCGGTACCGGTCAACGTGGCGCCGCCGAACGCCGACTACTGGGAGGACGTGGGCCAGTCCGTGCGCACCGCCAACGGCACGGCCAGCGCCGTCAGCAAGTTGCAGATGGACGTCTCGACCCTGGACGACACCGTCACGGCCACATCTGGCAAGGTCGATGGCTTCCAGGCCAGTCTCGACACCGCCAACAGCAACGCCAGCGCCGCCCAAGGCGCCGCTCAGGCTGCGAACGACCTGGCCGGCGGCAAGGGCAAGGTCATCGTCCAGAACGCAGCGCCAGCGGCCGCAGACCGCCTGCCGCAGAACCTGTGGATCGACACCACCAGCGGCGCCAACACGCCCAAGCGCTGGAATGGTTCGGCCTGGGTCTCGGTCAGCGACAAGGTGGCCACCGACGCGGCCGCAGCTGCGCAGAACGCCCTGAACCAGCTGGGCAACAAGGCCGACGCCAGCGCGGTGAACTCGCTGAAGCTGACGGTCGAGCAGCATGGCCGTGACCTGACGTCCCAGGGCAGCACCTTGAGCGGCATGCAGACCGCGATCGACGGCAAGGCCAGCTCGCAGGCGCTGACCCAGGTGACCAGCCGGGTGACGGCGACCGAAGACAAGGACAAGGCGCAGGATCAGCTGATCAGTTCGCAGAGCCAGACGCTGACCTCACTCAAGGACACCGTGGCCAAGAAGGCCGACGTCTTCACCGTCAACCAGCTCGCCAACGACGTGAAAACGCAGGGCGATACCGTATCGGCCCAGGGTTCGTCACTGACCAAGATCGAAGCCTCGCTGCCTGGACTGGCGGGTGAAAACCTGCTGTACAACCCGTCCTTCGAGCGCAAGGCGTTGGGCGACACTGGGCTTGCCGACGGCTGGCTGCAGACGGGCGCTGGTGGCACCACCCGCACGCCGTCGCTTGTGCCTTCGCAGCTGGCGCCGGCAGAGCTTGCACAGCGCCTGGACCTTTCTGGCCTGGGCGCTGGCGTATGGATCCGCCTGCAATCGACTGACGAAAAGCGAGCTTCTGTCTCGGCAGGGCAGGCCATGACGTTTTCCGTCTACATGCGCGGCACGCCTGGGCTGCTCATGCGAGCAGAACTCTACTTCAGGAAGCCGGACGGAACCCCGTCGGACAATGGCGCGGGCGTGCTGGGCCAGAGCGTGACAGCAAACGGGTCGTTCCAGCGGGTGACCGTGTCGGGTGTCACCCCGGCTGACGCCTCGATCTGCGCCGTTTACCCGGTCGCTTTCGGTACCGCGACCGTGACGTCTGGGTTCATCGAGGCCGACCGTGCCCAGCTCGAAGCTGGCGAGGTCGCTACTGGATGGCGAGACAGCGGCCAGGTCAATGCGGCAGACGCGCTGGCCAATGCGAGTGCCACCACGGCGCTGACTGGCAGGGTCACCAAGAATGAGGAGGGCATCAAGTCCACCAGCGAGCTGGCCACCAAGCTGAGCAACAGCCTCGTCATCACGAACGGTAATGTCGACAAGGCCCAGGGCGCGGCGCAGGCTGCCAACGACCTGGCGGGTGGCAAGGGCAAGGTCATCGTCCAGAACGCAGCGCCAGCGGCCGCAGATCGCCTGCCGCAGAACCTATGGATCGACACGGCGAACAACGCCAACACGCCCAAGCGCTGGAGCGGCTCGGCCTGGACCGCTGTCACCGACAAGGTGGCCACCGAGGCAGCAGCAGCTGCAGCGTCGGCATTGACCGAGGTGGCCAAGAAGGCCGATGCCTCTGTGGTCAGCGCCATGAAGAGCACGGTCGATCAGCATGGGCGCGATATCACTGCACAGGGCTCGTCCCTGACGCGTATCGACGCCAGCCTTGGGAACCTCGGCGCCAGTGGGGTCAACCTGGTGCCTGCCGAGTACAGCCAGTTCGCGCGCAATCCGCCGCCACTGGCCGGGACCAGCTTCAATGCCTCGATCGCGGCCGACGCCAAGGCCTTCAAGGGGTTCGCGCTCAAGTTGGACTGGACCAACCCCAGCAGCGGTCTGGCGGTGCACTTTGCGAAGGATCTCACCGACGCAGCGGCGAACATGGCGTTTCGGCGCCAGAAGTACATCATCTCCTTCTACGCCAAGGCGAGTGTCGCGGGCCATCAGGTGGCGGCCTACCTGCGCACGTATGCACCGGCGAGCGGCACGACGACAGTCACCGGGCCTACGACGGGCAATCTCTCGCTGACCAAGGAATGGGCCAGGTACTCGGCGCTGGTCGACTACACCGGCGCCAGCTTCTCCGCGCAGGAGATGATGATCCTGTCGTTCCAGATGAACCGATCTGGTGAGTCCGGGCGAGCTGTGTGGCTCGATCGGATCATGGTCGAGGCGGCGGTGAACGATGCGTCGGTACCGTCGCTGTTCGTTGCAGGGACGAGCTTCGACCAGGCCCTGGCCAATGCCGACGCGACCACTGCCCTGAACGCGCGGGTGGTGAAGACCGAAGATGACTTGACCACCACTGCTGGACAGATCACCAGCTTGAACACGGGCATCGGCGAGGCCGGTGGCGAAAACCTGCTGTACAACCCGTCGTTCGAGAAGAAAACCCAGGGCAATGCCAACCTGGCCGACGGCTGGACACAGGCCGGCGCCAGTGGAACAACGCGAACGCCGTCGCTTGTGGCTTCGCAGCTGGCGCCGTCCGAGCTGGCGCAACGTCTGGATGTGACAGGGTTGGGAAGCAACATCTGGGTCAGGCTGCAGCCTGTGGATGCGAAAAGGGTATCGGTTTCGGCAGGCCAGACGCTGACCTTCTCCGTCTACATGCGCGGCACGCCTGGGCTGCTCATCCGCGCCGAACTCTATTTCAGGAAGTCGGACGGCTCGGCCGTCAATGGGGGCGGGTTTACCGGGTCGAACTTCACGGCAACCAGCTCGTTCCAGCGGGTCGAGGTAACCGCCATCGTTCCCGCTGACGCAGCGTCCTGTGATGTCTATCCCGTGGCGTTCGGCATCGACTCCATTTCCACCGGGTTTTTCGAGGTGGACCGGGCTCAGCTGGAGCAGTCCTCGCGTGCCACGGGGTGGCGGGACAACGGGCAGGTCATCGCTGGCGACCAGTCGGCTACTTCCAAGGCCGTGGACTCGCTCACCTCCACGACGACAAAGCAGGGGGAGAAGATCGAGAGCGTGTCCGATCGCGCCACCTTCCTGGAGAACACGATCAACAGCCCGGCCAGTGGCCTGGGTTCCAAGGCCAGCACCACGGCGCTGAATCAGCTTGGCGGGCGCGTCACCCAGAACGAAAGGGATATCTATGCTGCAGGCGGCACGCTCACGGAAATCACCAGCAAGCTGAGCGGGATCGGTGGTGCTGGCAGCAACCTGCTGCCCGCACAGTACTCCACCTTTTCCGAGAAGCTGCCGGGTATCCACAGCGCGGCGCAGGTGACGACAACGGCGCAAAAGGACGACGCTGCCTATTCGGGCTACCTGCTCAAGGCTGACTCCAGCGCCGGCACAGGCTGGCTGTACCTGGCTGACAGTGCCACCAACTACACACTGAGGCTGGTTCCTGGGAAGCGCTACATTTTCTCGGCCTGGA
>NZ_JAAMQJ010000058.1 GCF_013523125.1 Pseudomonas entomophila
AGCAAGTTGATCGGAGCATCCCTAAGTTCGAGCAAAAGCTTCGGAACTCGTTTGATGTCGCCGCGTCGGGTTTGCCCAGTGTCGCAGCGGAGCTTCATCGCAAGCGAGGCGGTCCGCCGGGACCCACGTCGGTGGATACACGCTATCTTTGGGAAGATGTGCCTTACGGGCTAATCTTCATGGCGGCTATTGGGAAGATTGCCGGAATCGCGATGCCTGTTACCGATACGATGGTCGCGGTGTCAGCGCTCATTGCAGGTGAGGATTTGTTGAACGCAAATGACTTGCTTGAAGGCCTTGATCTTTCGGGTGAGACAGTTGATGGGCTGCTCGAGAGAGTGAATGCAAGTTTCAACTGATGAGTGTCCAGCCGATCTCACAGCCCAGGCAAATCTCGAACTGCTCGGCGCAGAGAACCGTGGCTTAACCAACTAGTGTCCTGTCTCGGAAATAAGCTGTTCACTTTTGGCGGCGTCTTGGGCGCCCGGCCGGCGTTGCCACTCCTCGCCATAGCCCTGCTATGACTCGTCGCGGCGCCTTGGCCGAACACCCAAGCCACTCGCCAAAAGAGAACGTATTTCCGAGACAGGACACTAGGGTCGATACGCCAAGTGGGGTATCGCTAACCTATAGCGGCATGCGCGAAGGGCAGCCCATCCGGTTGTCGGGCAACTGGGGGAGAGGCTGGCCTTCCTTGGCCTTATCTACCCTCAGAGGCCCGACTGGACCTCAGTGCGAATGCCGTGGCATGCCACCTTCGCGGGCGATCACTTTCATGTGCAGGGTCGCCGGCTCCAGGCAACCTCCGGTGGAGAGCTGCCCGACCAGTTGCCGGTAGAGCTCCTGCCAGGGCGTCTGTGACGGCGGGATGCTAGGCTGCCAAGCGGCGCGGCGGCGAGCCAGTTCTTCCTCGTCGACCAGCAGGTTGACGCTGCGGGCGTTGAGGTCGATACGCAGGCAGTCGTTGGTCTGCAGCAATGCCAGCCCACCGCCGATGGCCGCTTCCGGTGACATGTTGAGGATCGACGGGCTGGCTGAGGTACCGCTCTGGCGGCCATCGCCCAGGCAGGGCAGCGAGTCGATACCGCGCTTGATCAGTTCCGCGGGCGGGGCCATGTTGACCACCTCGGCGCTGCCGGGATAGCCGACCGTACCGGCGCCACGGATCACCAGGATGCAACGCTCGTCGATATCCAGCGCTGGGTCGTCGATACGCGCGTGGTAGTCCTCTGGCCCTTCGAAAACGATGGCCCGCGCCTCGAAGCTGTTTTCCGCTCCCGGTGCGGACAGGTAAGTCTTGCGGAACGCCTCGCCGACCACTGACATCTTCATGATCGCGCTGTCGAAGAAGTTGCCGCTGAGCACGATGAAACCGGCGCGGTGCTTGAGCGGCGCTTCGAATGGCAGAATCACCTCGGCGTTGCTGGTCACGGTATCGCGCACCACTTCGCCGATCGTCTTACCACTGACCGTGGCGCAGTGCTCATTCAGCCGCCCAGCCTTCTGCAGCTCATGCATCACTGCCGGCACGCCGCCGGCGCGGTGGAAACCTTCGCCGAGGTACTTGCCGGCCGGCATGCAATTGACCAGCAGCGGCACGTCTTCGCCGACCCGCTGCCAGTCGTCCAGTGACAGGTCGATGCCCATGTGCCGGGCGATAGCGATCAAGTGTGGCGGGCAATTGCTCGATGCACCCAGGGCCGAAGCCACGGCGATGGCGTTCTCGAAGCTCTCCAGGGTCATGATCTGTGACGGGCGTACGTCCTGCAGAACCAGCTCACAGATGCGCTTGCCAGTGGCGTAAGCCATCTGTCCGCGTTCGCGGTAGGGCGCGGGAATGCTGGCGCAGCCAGGCAGGGACATGCCCAGTGCTTCGGCCAGGGCGTTCATCGACAGGGCCGTACCCATGGTGTTGCAGTGGCCCACCGACGGCGACGCGGCCGTGGTCATGTCCATGAAGCCTTCGTAGTCGATCTCGCCGGCGGCCAGTAGGTTGCGGGCGTGCCATAGCACGGTGCCGGAGCCGATCAGTTGACCCTTGTGATGGCCATCGAGCATCGGTCCGCCGGACAGCACGATGGCCGGCAAGTCGGTAGTGGCGGCGGCCATCAGGCAGGCGGGGGTGGTCTTGTCGCAGCCGGTGGTCAGGACCACGCCGTCCAGCGGATAGCCATGGAGGATTTCCACCAGGCCCAGGTAGGCCAGATTGCGGTCCAGCGCGGCGGTCGGCCGGCGGCTCTGCTCGGCGATTGGATGCACCGGGAATTCCATCGGAATGCCGCCGGCATCGCGAATCCCTGCCTTGACCCGCTGGGCCAGTTCCAGGTGGTGGCGGTTGCAGGGCGTCAGGTCGTTGCCCGTCTGGGCGATACCGATGATTGGCCGCCCCGATTGCAGCTCCTCACGGGTCAGGCCATAGTTCATGTAACGTTCCACGTATAGCGCGGTCATGTCGGCATGGGTCGGGTCGTTGAACCATTGCTGGCTGCGTAACGGGCGTTTCGAGGTGGTGCTCATGTCTGTCTCTCTTGCACTTGAAGGGCGCGGTATTAGCGTTGTCAGGCCGGCACGCTAGCGGAACTATGGGTGGTGGCGGCAGCGCCGCTGCCGACGGCATCGGACAGGTCGGTCAGGTCGCGGCCACGGGTTTCGGTCGACAGCAATGTGCCGATCAGGGTCAGGCAGGCCAGCACGGCTGTGTAGAGCGCCAGTACCCAGAAGGCGCCACCGGCGATGCCAACCAGGAATATCCCCAGGATCGGTGCCAGGCCACCGGAGAGCATCGCGCCGATTTCCCGCGCCAAGGCTACACCGGAATAGCGGTAACGGTTGCCGAACAATTCGGTGAAGTGCGCGCATTGGGCGCCCAGCATGCTGTTGGCGCCAATGGCGAAGCCCCCGACGACGGCGATGCAGACCAGCGTTGGGTCGCCGCTGTCGATCATCCACCACGCCGGATAGGCCCACAGCGCACAGAACAACGCGCCGCCGCGGTATACCACCAGTCGACCGAAGCGATCCGAAAGCGCGCCGAACAGGGGTGTGGTCAGCACGCTGAGGATGCTCGCCGCCAGCACCGCATCGGTACCGATGCCGGTGATGTTGGCGCCACTGTCACCCAGGTGGCGACTGGCGAAGCCGGCGAGGAAAGCGATCGAAACGGTGGTGTAGAGGGTTGAGCAACCGGTTTCGGCCATGCGCATCAGGGTGGTGGCCGCCAGTGGCCGGCGGGCATTGCGCAGGACCGCACGCATCGGTGATTCGATGACATGCTGGCTCTGGCTCAGCTGCTGGAACACCGGGCTTTCCTTGAGCTTGAGGCGAATCCAGACAGCCATGCCGATCAAGACCACGCTGGCCAGGAAGGGCAGGCGCCAGCCCCAATCGAGCAACTGCTCCTGGGTCAGCGATGCCTGCAGCACGCGGAAGGTGATAGTTGCCAGCGCCAGGCCGCTGAATACGCCAATGAAGGGGAGAGCGGCATAAAAGCCGCGTCGTTCGCGTGGGGCCAGTTCGGCCATCAGTGTTGCCGCGCCGGTTTGCTCGGCACCGGCGCCGAACCCCTGCAACAGGCGCAACAGCACCAACAGCACGGCCCCCACCGGGCCTGTGGGCAGCAGGCCGATCAGGGTGGTGGCGATTCCCATCAGCGCGATGGTCAGCAGCAGCACCAGCTTGCGCCCTTTGCGATCGCCCAGCGAACCGAAGAACAGCCCGCCGAATGGCCGTGCCAGGAAGCCGGCGCCATAGGTGGCGAAACTCGCCAGCAGTGCACCGGTGGTACCCAGCGACGGAAAGAAGATGTGGCCGAAGACCAGCGCCGAGGCCAGTCCATAGATCGCGAAATCGTAGTACTCCAGAGCACTGCCGATGGCGCCGGTGTAGATTGCCCGGCGCAGCTGGCGCGGATCGGGCGTCGGGGAGACCTTGGCCTCTGTATGCATATCAAGCCTCGCTTTTATTGTTATGGATGAGTCTCGTGGTCAAGAGGGGATGCTCAGCGCTGCAGCAGTCCGCGGTCGGCCAGGTTGCGCATCAATGCGCTGACACCAAAGGTCCAGGGCGTAGCCTGATCACTGGTGGTGACTTGGTTGTGTAGCGTGCCCAGCAGTGGACTGCTGATACTCACTTGGTCGCCCGGCTTATGGGTGAAGCCGGCGCCGGGGTTATCGCGGTCGGCGGTGGGGGCGAACAGGGTGCCGAGGAACAGCAGGAAACCGTCGGGATATTGATGGTTGGCATTGAGCGTCTGCCGGACGATATCTTCTGGGTCGCGGCTGATCTGATCCATCGAGCTGGCGCCGGCCAGTACGAAGCCGTCTTCACCTTGCACCTTGAGATCGACCACGCACTGGCGTACCGCGTCCAGGTCAAAGCTTTCGTCGAACAGGCGGATGAACGGGCCGATGGCACAGGAAGCATTGTTGTCCTTGGCCTTGCTCAACAGCAGGGCGCTGCGACCTTCGAAATCGCGCAGGTTGACGTCGTTGCCCAGGGTCGCGCCGTGGATGCGTCCGCGGCTGTCGACTGCCAGCACCACTTCGGGCTCGGGATTGTTCCATTGCGAGCCCGGGTGTACGCCGATCAGGCTGGCGCTGCCGACCGCGGCGAGGATAGGCGCCTTGGTGAACACCTCGGCGTCGGGTCCGATACCTACCTCGAGGTATTGCGACCACATGCCTTGTTCGATCAGCAGCGCCTTGAGCGCCATGGCCTGGTCCGAACCGGGCTTGACCGCCCGCAGGTTGTCGCCGATCACCGCGCGCACGGTGGCACGCACCGCTTCGGCCTTGGCGGCGTCGCCACCGGCCTGCTCCTCGATCACCCGCTCGATCATGCTGGCTGCGAAGGTCACCCCGGCGGCCTTGATCACCTGCAGGTCCAGCGGCGCCAGCAAGTAGGGTTTGTCTGGAGTGGCATGGGGGCCCGTGTTGGCCAGCAGCTCCTGGATGCTGGTGAGGTAGCTACCCGGCGTGCTGCGCAGCGCCTGCAGTGGATCATCGCTTTCGAGCAGTTCGCTGAGGGTCGCGAAGCGTTGCGACAGGTCGAACACGCCATCGGCGCGCAGCACGATCGGCGATGGACCGGCAATGTTTCCAGGGATCCAGGCACGACCGATCAGCGTTCCAGTGAAGCCGTCGCTGGGTAGGGTGTTGGTAGGGGTAAGGGTGAGCGGCATGTCGTGGCGTTCCTGATCGGTAAAAGCTGCACGCTAGGTAACGCTGGCGATAAACTCCAATGGCATATTTTCACCATATGATAACAACACGTTATTACACCAAAGGCGGATTCCCATGTCGGACCTCTCGTTCTCCCATTTCTGCAATTGGCTCAAGTTCCGCCACCTCGTACTGATCGACACGCTCGGGCGCACCCGCAACATGCACTTGGCCGCGCAGCAGATGAACCTCAGCCAGCCGGCGATCAGCAAGATGCTCAAGGAGATCGAAAACCTGCTCGGCTTCGCGGTGTTCGAACGTCAGCCACGCAGCATGCCCCCCACCGCCCTCGGCGAGCAGGTGGTGCGCTATGCGCAGGTCGCGCTCAACGATGCGCGCAACTTCGTGGACCAGATCGGTAGCCTGCGCGAGGGCGGGCATGGGCATCTGAAGGTCGGCGGGATCTTCGCCGCCACGGCCGTGGTCTTGCCGGATGCCGTCGTGCAGATCAAGCAGCGCTGGCCGCTGTTGTCGATCGAGGTGGTGGAGCAGACCAGCGACCACCTGATGCACATGCTTGATGAAAAGATCCTGCACCTGGCCGTGGCGCGGTTTACCGACGAATCCCAGCGCCAGCGCTTCGACTTCCAGCCTCTGGCGCCGGAGCCGTTCTGCTTCGTGGTCAACCATCACCATCCATTAGCCGATGCTGGATTTGTGAGCCTGGAGCAACTGCTCGACTGGCCATGGATCCTCTACCCCAAAGGCACGCCGATCCGCGGGCGAATGGAGCGCGCCTTCGCAGAAGCAGGCGTGGCCGTGCCACGCAACACCATCGACACCATCTCCACCCAGACCTTCCTCAATGTGCTGCAGGGTGGCCCGATGATCGGCATGCTCCCGCAGGCGATGGTCGAGCCTCACCTGCGCAGCGGATTGTTGCGCACGCTCGATACGCCATTGCATCTGGTGCCGCAGGACTACGGCATCCTCACCCGCAAAGGCGAGCCGCTCGTCGGCTCGGCCCTGGAGTTCGCGCAGATCCTCATGGCCGATGCCCGTAAGGGCCGTGGACGCAGCGACGGTTTTCGATAGCCTGTCGTTATCGCTCGATCCACAAATGCCATTGGGAAAGAATCGCTCGCCTGCCTAGATTAGCGACCAGTCTTTTCAACGAGTTCCAGGAGCGTCCATGACTCAACACGCTGGTCACAACTTTATTGGGGGGCGCCGCAGCGCTGCCGGCAACCAGACCTTGCGCAGCATCGATGCCAGCACAGGCGAGCCATTGCCTATTGCCTTCCAGCAGGCCACCGCCGAGGAAGTGGAGGCCGCTGCCCAGGCTGCTGCCGCAGCATACCCGCAGTTCCGCGCGCTGGCGCCGCAGCGCCGCGCCGAATTCCTCGACGCCATCGCCAGCGAGCTGGACGCCTTGGGCGAGGACTTCATCCAGACTGTCTGCCGTGAAACCGCACTGCCGGCCGCCCGCATCCAGGGCGAGCGGGGCCGCACCAGTGGCCAACTGCGGCTGTTCGCCCAGGTGCTGCGCCGTGGCGACTTCCTGGGCGCGCGCATCGACCGCGCTCAGCCCGAGCGCCAGCCATTGCCGCGCCTGGACATTCGCCAGTGCCGCATGGGCCTGGGACCGGTCGCTGTATTCGGCGCCAGCAACTTCCCGCTGGCGTTTTCCACGGCCGGCGGCGACACCGCGGCGGCATTGGCCGCAGGCTGTCCAGTGGTATTCAAGGCCCACAGTGGCCACATGGCCACAGCCGAGTGGGTGGCCGAAGCGATTCTGCGTGCCGCCGAGCGCTGCGCGATGCCGGCTGGGGTGTTCAACATGATCTTCGGTTCCGGCGTTGGCGAAGCATTGGTCAAGCACCCCGCCATTGAGGCCGTGGGCTTCACCGGCTCGCTCAAGGGCGGCCGTGCCCTGTGTGATCTGGCTGCTGCACGGCCAAAACCGATCCCGGTGTTTGCCGAGATGAGCAGCATCAATCCGGTGATTGTCCTGCCCCAGGCCCTGGCCGTACGCGGGGAGGCCATTGCTCGCGAACTCGCAGCCTCGGTGGTTCTCGGTTGCGGGCAGTTCTGCACCAATCCGGGCCTGGTGCTGGGCATCCGCTCGCCCGAGTTCAGTGCCTTCGTCGAGCAACTGGGGGCGCAGATCGCCGACCAATCCCCCCAAACCATGCTCAACGCCGGCACCCTGCGCAGCTACACCCATGGCGTGGCCGAACTCAAGGCGCACTCCGGCGTTCAGCACCTGACGGGTGCCGACCAGCAGGGCAACCAGGCCTGGCCACAACTGTTCCAGGCCGATGCGCAATGCTTGCTCGATGCCGAGCCGCTGCTGCAGGAGGAGGTCTTCGGGCCTACCACCGTCGTGGTCGAACTGACCGATCATGCGCAATTGCTCCAGGCCCTCCAGGCCCTCGGTGGCCAGTTGACCGCCAGCCTGCTCGGCGAGCCAGGCGAGCTTGTCCAGGCCACCGACCTGGTGGCGCTGCTGGAGCACAAGGCTGGACGCCTGTTGATCAATGGCTACCCGACCGGTGTCGAGGTCTGCGACGCGATGGTTCACGGTGGCCCGTACCCGGCTACCTCCGACAGCCGTGGCACTTCAGTCGGTACGTTGTCGATCGATCGCTTCCTGCGTCCTGTGTGCTACCAGAACTTCCCCGAGGCGCTGCTGCCACCGGCACTGCACGATGCCAACCCGTTGGGCCTGATGCGCCTGGTCGATGGCCAGCCTAGCCGCGACCCGATCCACTGACCGCTACACTACCGGGCGCCTGGCGCCCGGTATCCGATCAATAACAACAATCAGGCATGCCGACATGCCCAAGGGTCACTCAAATGCACACCCAGACCTCATTGTCCCGAGATCCGGACTTCGAAGACCGCACCTACCGCAAGGTCATTCTGCGCATCCTGCCGATTCTGCTGCTCTGCTACATGGCCGCCTACCTGGATCGAGTCAACATCGGTTTCGCCAAGCTGGACATGCTCAACGACCTGCAGTTCAGCAACACCGTCTACGCCCTGGGCGCCAGCGTGTTCTTCTGGGGCTATTTCCTGTTCGAGGTGCCGAGCAACCTGCTGCTGCACCGTTACGGCGCACGTTTCTGGATTGCCCGGATCATGCTCACCTGGGCGATCATTTCGATGGCTGTGGCCTTTACCGTGCCGCTGGCCAAGCTGTTTCAGGTCGAGGCCAGCACCATGTTCTATGTGCTGCGTTTTCTGCTCGGGATCTGTGAAGCCGGTTTCTTCCCAGGCGTGATCCTGTACCTGAACTACTGGTTCCCGACCCAACGGCAGAGCCGTGTAATGTCGGGGTTCCTGATCGCCATGCCGATCAGTCTGACCCTGGGCGGCGTGCTCTCCGGCTGGCTGATGACCCGCCTCAATGGCTGGCACGATATGGCCGGCTGGCAGTGGATGCTGCTGATCGAAGGCATCCCCTCGGTAATCATGGCGGTCGTGGTGTTCACCTGCCTGTGCGACAGCATCGACAAGGCCCACTGGCTGTCGGCCGAAGAGAAGCAACTGCTCAAGGCCAACCTGCAGCAGGACAACCACGGCAAGGCTTCGCGCCTGAGCGAGGTGTTCTTCAACCCGCGGGTCTGGTTGCTGGTGTTCATCCTGTTGACCTTCAATACCGGCTTCTATGGCCTGGCCTTCTGGATGCCCTCGATCATCAAGAGCGCCGGCATCACCAGCAGCCTTGAAATTGGCCTGCTGACCGCCATCCCCTATGGTGTGGCGGTAGTGGCCATGCTGCTCAACGCCAGCCACTCCAACCGTACTGGCGAGCGTCGCCTGCATGCCGCGATCCCGGCCTTCATCGGCGGTTGCGGCCTGATCCTCAGCGCTTTGTTCGCTGACAACCTGGTGCTTTCGGTGATCTTCCTCAGCGTCGCCGCCTCCGGGATCCTGAGCCTCATGCCAATCTTTTGGACGTTGCCCGGCACCGTGCTGTCCGGCGTTGCCGCAGCCGCCGGGATAGGCATGATCAATGCCATCGGCAACCTCTCCGGTTTCACCGGTTCGATGATTACCGCAGTGGCAGAGGAACTCACTGGCAACATCAACAACGGCACCTATGTGCTGGGCTTGTGCCTGTTCGTCAGCGGGCTGTTGATCCTGTCGATTCCGGCAGCGATGCTCAGCCGCGGTGACAGCGAGTCGGCCGCCGGTCTCAAGCTGGAGACGGCATGATTCTCTGTACCAGGGGCCTGGCGTCAGGCCAATTAAGGAGCATCGATGAAAGCTGAACTGCTGATGCTGGCACCCTTGCTCGCGCCATATGAGGCGCGGCTGGCCGAGCATTTCCATCTGGTCCGTGCGCACAGCCGGGCCGAGCAACAGGCGCTACTGGGCGACCATCCGCAGCGCTTCAGGATACTGGTCACCAATGGCGGGGAGGGGGTGGATCCGCAACTCATGGCCAGCCTGCCGAACCTGGAACGGGTCGCGGTCAACGGCGTAGGCACCGACAGGATCGATATGGAGCAGGCGCGTGCCCGGGGCATTCGTATCGTCACCACCGATAACATCCTCACCGATGCGGTGGCCGACCAGGCTGTTGCGCTAGTACTGGCGCTGCTGCGTCAGGTTTGCCTGGCGGACCGCTTCGTCCGTGACGGGCGTTGGCGTGAGGGAGGCTTCCCGCTGCTGGGTACCAGCCTGCGCGGGCAGCGGGTCGGGATTCTCGGGCTGGGCAAGATTGGTGGGGCGATCGCCGAGCGCTTGCAACCCTTCGGGGTCAGCCTGGCCTACCACAATCGGCGACCGCTGATGGACTGTCCCTATGCCTACCATGACGACCTGGGTGCGCTGGCCGAGGCCAGCGACATCCTGATTGTCGCCGCCGCTGGCGGACCGGCGTCGCGCCACCTGGTCGACGCGCGGGTGCTTGATGCACTGGGGCCACAGGGGGTGATCGTCAATGTCGCCCGCGGCAGCGTGATCGATGAAGCGCAACTGGTGGAGCGTCTGGTCGCCGGGCGGCTCGGTGGTGCCGCGCTGGATGTGTTCGAGCACGAGCCGCAAGTGCCCGAAGCGCTGCTGGCGCTGGACAACGTGGTGCTGCAACCGCACTTGGGCAGCGCCACCCTGCAGACCCGCCAGGCCATGGCCGAGTGTGTGGTGCAAGCGGTCCTGGCCGGTTAAGCGGCAATGTGAACGTCAGAACGCTACATGGCCCTGCTGGCAACGGGGTCACGTAGTCGATGCTATCCCGGTAGGGGATTGTCCAACCCATTGGCTGCGTGACGCGCACAGAGCATTACCAAATGTCATGGCGTTACGGTAATTGCACCGAGTTCCCCGGCAAGATGTAAATTTCGTAAATAAGATTTAAACCTATTTGAGAATCACTATATTTACCGTCCCTGTGGCTACCCCAAGCAGCGCTTGAGGCCAGTGGGCATCGGCTTGCTGGCTTGTCGACGCCGGCCTTTGCCTTTTGCTCATGAATACACGGAGACGTAGAAATGCAGTCCAGAACCTCACCCAATAGCCTGGCCTGGGCCTTTGTCGCGCTGGCATCGCCAGCCATGGTCGCGACCTCGGTTCATGCTGAAGACGTGCCATCCAGTGAGGTGCTGGAAATTCCGGTCAGCGACAGCGCCCTGGTGATCGAGAGCACCCGGGTCACCGCCGAACAGGAAGCGCGTCAGGCGCTGGGGTCGTCGATCATCACCGCCGAGGACATCAAGCGCCGTCCGCCGGCCAACGACCTTTCCGACATCATCCGCCGCGAGCCGGGCGTCAACCTGTCCGGCAACAGCGCCAGCGGCGCGCGCGGCAACAACCGCCAGATCGACCTGCGCGGCATGGGCCCGGAAAACACCCTGATCCTCATTGATGGCAAGCCGTCCAGCGCTCGCAACGCGGTGCGCTATGGCTGGAACGGCGACCGCGATACCCGTGGCGAAACCAACTGGGTGCCAGCCGAGGCTGTGGAGCGTATCGAGATCCTCCGTGGCCCGGCCGCGGCGCGCTATGGCTCCGGCGCCATGGGCGGGGTGGTCAATATCATCACCAAGCGTCCAACCCAGGAGCTCAAGGGCAATGTCAGCCTGTTCACCGTCCTGCCCGAAGACAGCGCCGAGGGCGCCAGCCGCCGCGCCAACTTCAACCTCAGCGGGGGCCTGACCGACGACCTGTCGTTCCGGCTTTACGGTGGCCTGGCCAAGACCGATGCCGACGACCTGGACATCAACGCCGAGCACGCCAGCAGCGCGCTGGCCGGGGGGCGCGAAGGGGTACGCAACAAGGACATCAACGGCCTGCTGAGCTGGAAACTCAACGACGAGCACCGCCTGGAGCTGAGCAGCGGCTACAGCCGGCAGGGCAACCTCTATGCCGGCGACACCATGAACAGCAACGCCGGCGGCAACCTTGACCTGATCTCCAGCCTGTACGGCAAGGAGACCAACATCATGCAGCGCAGCACCTATGACCTTACCCACCTGGGCGATTTCGCCTGGGGTTCGACCAGGACCTCGCTGTCGTATGAGTACGTGCGCAACTGGCGCCTGAACGAAGGCCTGGCCGGTGGCCCGGAAGGCGCGATCAACGACTCCGGCGCCGACATGTCGCGCCTGCGCAATACTCGCCTTTCTAGCGAAGTGAACCTGCCGCTGACCCTGGGCAACACCGACCACGTGCTGACCCTCGGCGGCGAATACCTTTACGAGGTACTCAACGACCAGGGCTCGTTCCGCGCGCAGAGCTTCGATCCCACGGGTAACCCCGGTGACGTGATCCCAGGCTTCGACCGTAGTGACACGAAGATGTCGGCCAAGAGCTACGCGCTGTTCGCCGAGGACAACATCGTCATCGGTGATACCACCATCACTCCTGGCCTGCGCCTGGACCATCACGAAGCGTTCGGCGACAACCTCAGCCCGAGCCTGAACCTGTCGCACAAGCTCACCGACGAGCTGACCGTCAAGGGCGGCATCGCGCGTGCCTACAAGACGCCGAACCTGTACCAGTACAACCCCAACTACCTGCTCTACAGCCGTGGCAACGGTTGCAGCGTGCAGCAGACCAACAACGGCGGCTGCTACCTGCAGGGCAACGCCAACCTCGATCCGGAAACCAGCGTCAACAAGGAAATCGGTCTGCTGTACGACCGCGGCACCTGGCGTACCAGCGCGACCTACTTCCGCAATGACTACAAGAACAAGATCATCGGTGGCACCGACGTGGTCACCGACGTCAACGGCGGCCGCCGCGTGACCCAATGGGAAAACGCCGGCAAGGCGCTGGTCGAAGGCGTGGAAGGCAACTTCTTCATCGAGCTGACCCCATCGCTGGACTGGAACACCAACCTGACCTGGATGCTCAACAACGACAACCGCGACACCGGCGAGCCGCTGAGCGTGGTGCCCGAGTATACCGTCAACACCACCCTGGACTGGCGCGCCACCGAGCAGCTGTCGTTCCAGCTGGCGGGGACCTACTACGGCAAGCAGAAATCGCCGACCTACAACTATCGCACCCAGGAAAGCTACGACGAGCAGGCCCAGCAGGACGTCGAAGCCTACGGCCTGGTCGATGTCAGCGCCGGCTACAAGTTCAACGAACACTACGACGTGCGCCTGGGCGTGAACAACGTGTTCGACAAGCAGATCTATCGTGGTGGCAACGCCAGCAGCGCGGGCGCCAACACCTACAACCAGCCAGGCCGCGCGGTATTCGCCGCACTGAACATCTCGTTCTGACCTGACCCAGCGGTACCCCGGCTGCCCTTGCTCGGTTGCGCATCGACCGAGCAAGGGCAGCTTTCTTGTGTCGGGCATGCAGCGGAAGCAGAAGCGGCGAGCAAGCCGCCATGGTGCGGCGCCCCTGGATAGTCAAGGTGAACCGTGAACCCACTATCAACCCTGCGCCTTCCTGGCCGTCACTCCCTGTTGTGGAGGCTCTGCGTGCTGCTGATCGTCTTCTGCCTGCTGCTGATCTGGCTCAGCCGCTACAGCGGCGCGCACCTGGAGCGCCAGAGCAACCACCTGAGCCAGCAAGCCCGCCAGGTCCTGCGCGGCTATGCCGCCGAGGCGCAGGCGGCGTGGCAGGAGGCAGGGCGCGCTGGCGTCGACCGCTGGATCAGTGAGCTGCAGCGCCGCGAGGGCGGTTGGGCCCTGGTAATCGGCGCGCAGCTCGAGTCACTGAGTAGCCAGCCACTCACCCCGGCCCAACGGCGCTACGTGACATTCATGAGAGAGGTGGACTGGCCGATGAGCCAGCGCTCGGTCGAACTGCCGGCCATTGGCGTGCCGCTGCCGTCGGTGCCGGGCACGCTGGTACTCCAATTGCCGCAGCGCTACATGCCTTCCACCTTGCCACTGCTGCTGCAGGTGCTGGTCCACGGCCTGTTGCCCGGTGTGCTGGCGCTGCTGGTGGGCGTGCTCTTGTACCGCGTGCTGATCGGCCCATTGGCGCACCTGCGCGCCCAGGCCAATGCCCTGCGCGCTGATCGCCTGACGACCCGCGTCGACCCGGTGATCAGCCGGCGCCAGGATGAGCTGGGCGACCTGGGCCGGGCCTTCGACCACATGGCCGAGCGCCTGGAGCAGACCGTGGTGCTGCAACAGCGGCTGCTCGCCGACCTTTCCCATGAACTGCGCACACCCCTGACGCGCTTGCACATGGCGGCGGAGAACGAGAGCGATTGCACCGTCCTGCGTGACCGCCTGCTGCGCGAAGTGCAAGGCATGCGCCAGTTGGTCGACGACACGCTTGAGCTGGTCTGGCTGGATAACGTGCGGCCACAGCTGGCGGCCGATGTCGTCGAGGTGGATGCGCTGTGGGAAGTGGTGCGCGAGAACGCCTGCTTCGAGAGCGGCTGGCAGCCGGAACAGATGCCCACCACGCTGGCGCCCGACTGCAGGGTGCGCGGTCACCTCAATGGCCTGGCCCAGGCGATGGAGAACATCGTGAGCAATGCCATCCGCCATTCGCCGGCGGGCGGCCAGGTCAGCCTGGGCGGCCAACGCCACGCCAACCACTGGCACCTGTGGATCGACGACCAAGGCCCTGGCGTGTCCCAGGCGGCCCTGGAGCGCATCTTCCAGCCCTTCACCCGGCTGGACGCCGCCCGTCCCGGTGGCGACGGCTTCGGCCTGGGCCTGAGCATCGCCCGTTGTCGCGTGCAACTGCAGGGCGGCGAGCTCTGGGCCGAGAACCTCCAACCTGGCCTGCGCCTGAACCTGCGCCTGCCGATGGCATGAACACCCAAAAGGACCTTCGAATGATCAAGACTGCACCTGCCTGGTTGTCGATCCTGTCGCGCAGCGCCGCGGCGCTGCTCGGCGGCTACCTGTTCACCTATGCGGTCACCGCCTTCCTGGCCCGTGTGCTGCCGCTGTCGCCCAGCGATGCGGTGATCGTCGCCACGTTGCCGGCGTTCGTGTTCTACACCGCGGCGATCCTCTGGGCCTTTGCCAGTCGCGATGCCTGGCGGGCCTGGGCGGCGGTGGCACTGGCCGGGCCATTGGCGCTGGTGGCGTTCTGGCCGCAGGCAGGGGGCGTATGACATGAAGAGCAAGACCTTCACCCAATCGATGTCCTGGTTGCACACTTGGGCCGGGCTGATCTTCGGCTGGTTGCTGTATGCGATTTTCGTCACCGGCACCCTGGCGGTGTTCGACAAGGAAATCGACCACTGGATGCACCCGGAGATTCCTACTACCCAGGTAACACCCGCGCAGGCGGCAGAGCGCGCCGTGGCCTACCTGCAGGAACACCACCCGACCGCTAGCAACTGGGGCATCAGCCTGCCCACCGAGCGCTCCCCGGGCTTGCGCGTGTCCACCGGCGATCGTCGCCATGGCGGCGGTGTGCAGCTCGACCCGCAGACCGGCGAGGTAGTGCAGGTGCGCGAAAGCGTTGGCGGCAACTTCTTCTTCCGCTTCCACTTCACCCTTAACCTGCCGCGCAACTGGGGCATCTTCGTGGTCGGCGCGCTGGCCTTGGTGATGCTCGCGGGCCTGGTCACCGGCATCGTCATCCACAAGAAGATCTTCAAGGAGTTCTTCACCTTCCGGCCAGACAAGGGGCAGCGCTCCTGGCTCGACTTCCATAACGCCAGCGCGGTGTTGCTGCTGCCGTTCCACCTGATGATCACCTACACGGGGCTGGTGATCTTCATGCTGATCTACATGCCCGCTGCGGTCGACACCCTGTTTGCCGGCGACACCCGCGCCTATTTCCAGGCCCAGGGCAATGCCCGCCTTGAACAGCCACGCCAGGCGGCCAGGCAGCCTGGCCAGCTGGTCGAGCTGGCGCCGCTGCTGGCCCAGGCCCAAGCGCGCCTGGGGCCGATCAGCGGGTTGAATATCCGCAACCCGAACACGGCTGGGGCGCGGGTGGAGCTCCGTCCGGAGCTGGGCAACCGCATCGCCTTGAGCAAGGGCCAGGCCCTGGTCTTCGATGGCGTCAGCGGCAAGCTGCTCAGCGATGTGCCAGCGCTGCAACCGGCGCCGCTGACCCAGCGGGTGATGACCGGCCTGCACTTCGCCCAGTTCGGTGGCTATTTCATGCGCTGGCTGTACTTCGTCTGCGGGCTGGTCAGCTGCGTGATGATCGCCAGCGGCCTGGTACTGTTCTGCGTCAAGCGTGGCCGCAAATATGCCAGCGCCACGGCTGATGTTACGGCGCGGCGCTGGTACCGCTTGGCCGAGGTCTTCAACGTCGGCGTTGTGGCTGGGGTCCTGGTGGCGTGCATCGGGCTGCTCTGGGCCAGCCGCCTGCTGCCGGTCGACCTGGCGCACCGCGAAAGCTGGGAGCTGCGCGCGTTCTTCGGGCTGTGGTCACTGTCGTTCCTGCATGCCTGGGTGCGCCCGGCGCGGCAGGCCTGGGTCGAGCAACTGGGACTGGCGGCCGTGTTGTGTGGCGGATTGGGGCTGCTCGGCGCGTTCACCGGAATCGCCGACCGCCTGCGGATTGTCCTGGAACTGAGCAGCCTGCTGTTGGGGGTATTGCTGGCATTGGCCGCATGGCGCTGCGCCGCGGCCGCACATCAACCGGTCACAGCGCGCGCTCGCGCCAAGACAGTGGAGGCCAGGTAATGGTGATGATGTTCATGGGCGGGTTGTTGTTCGCCTACAGCGGGATGCTGGCGCTGTGCCAGGGGCTGGAGCGCCATTATAAACAGGTCTGGGGCAAACCCTGCGCGCCCTGGCAACGCAAGGGGCTGCGGGTGCTGGGCTGGAGCGCGCTGGGGGTCAGCTTCCTGCTGTGCGTGGCGGCCTGGGGTTGGGCCATGGGCCCGGTCGGTTGGTTCGGGGTGATTTCCCTGGCCGGGCTGACGCTGGTCATGCTGCTGCCCTATGTGCCGCGGTTCGCCGTCTGGCTTGGCGCGGCGGTGGTAGGTTGGGGGCTGGTGCTGCCGTTGGTGTGAGGCCTGTCAGCGCTGCGCCGCCTCGTGATGCCTGGGCAGGGTGAAGTGGAATGTGCTGCCCCTGCCTGATTGGCTCTGCGCCTCGATCAACCCGCCGTGCGCTTTGATGATGCCCTGGGAAATGTACAGGCCCAGCCCGGTGCCACTGGGGTTGCCGTCGCGGGCCGTCCAGTAGCGTTCGAAGACATGCGGCAACTGTTCGGCAGAAATGCCTTTGCCCGTGTCGCGCACGGTGAAGGCGATGTGTTCACCTTCGGCTGTCGCCGTGACCCCCACCTTGCCATCGGCGCCGGTGAACTTGATGGCGTTGCCGATCAGGTTCGACAGCACCTGGAACAGCCGCTCGGGGTCGGCATGGATGTGCAGGCCAGGCTCGGCATGGAACGACAGTTCGATGGACTTGTTGCTCGCCAGGGGTGCCAGCAGGGTGTGCGCTTCCTCGAAGATCTGGCTCACGTTCAATGGCTTGGCGACGATGGTGTAGCGCCCGGCCTCGATCCGTGAGGTGTCGAGCAGGTCGTCGAGCAGCACGTTCATGCGGCTGGTGGCCTGCTGCATGGTGCTGATCGCCGAAGAGATACGCCGCGAAGCGTTGGCGCCATCGGCGCTGAACGACTTCTGCAGCATCCCGCAGAGCATGGAGATCACCGTCATGGGGTTGCGCAGGTCGTGGGAGACCACGGCCACCAGCTCGTCACGGGCGCGCACCGCAGCTTGTTCCTTGAGCACCTGATGGCTCAGGTCGATTTCCAGCGCGCAGCGGCGCAGGTCGTTGGCGGCGAACTGGTCGCCATGGGTCCACGGCCGCGAGATGCCTTCCATCTCTACCTTCCAGATCTCGAACGAGGTCCGCGGCCGCAGGCGTAGGCCATTCGGCGAATGCTCAAGGTGCAGCGGCTTGCTCGGGTCACCGCTCCAGCTGAGGGTTTCCTTGACCTCCGGACGGAACCAGAGGATGCCGTTGGTGACGGGCTTGGGCAAGGACAGGGCCAGGACGCCGCTGGCCAAGGCGCGGTAGTCAGTGGCCGGCGGATAGGCGCTGCCGAGCGCGTCGCAGGCGAACACCGGTGCGCCCTGATCCTCGATCCACTGGTGCAGGTCGCGGATCTGCTGCGGGTCGGGACACAGGCCGGCAGTGCGCAGTTGCGTGCCGTCCAGAATTGCCACCCCGTTGGCGCCGACCAGGGCCATGAGCCGTTGCGGCTGCGCGGCCAGGCCATCGAACACACTGCCCTGGCTGTCCTGCATGGCCTGGCCGAGCTGCGCCAGGGTGTCGAGTTTGGCCGTGCACTGGGCAGAAAGTTGCAGCGCCTCCAGCGCGCTGATCTGCAGCGACAGCACTTGGCCGATGGTCTTGCAAGCGCTGCGCAGGCTGCTGGGCACATGCAGGGACGCGCGGTTGCCGCAGCTGATCAGTCCCCAGAGCTTGCCCTCGCTGATCAGTGAGATGCTCATCGACGACAGCACGCCCATGTTCTGCATGTACTGGCAATGGATCGGCGACACGCTGCGCAAGGTGGCGAAGCTCAGGTCCAGCGGCCTGTCGGTGTCCGGGCGCATGGCCGGGACGATCGGCACAGGCACGTAGGCGGCGTCGGGGATGATCCGCAGCCAGTTGCTCTGGTACAGCTTGCGCGCCTGCGGGGGAATGTCCGAGGCCGGGAAGTACAGGCCCTTGAACAGCTCCATCCCGGGGCTTGAGGCCTCGGCGATGACCTGGCCGTGGCCTTGCTCCTCGAAGCGGTAAATCAGCACCCGGTCGTAGCCGGTCAGGGCCTGGATCTCACGTACGCTCAAGTCGTACAGCTCGTTCAGGTTGCATGCTGCCTGCAGGCGTTGCAGCAGGCGGTTGAGGTGGCTGTGTGGGTCGTTGTTGCCACGGGCGAGCACTTCCATCTCGAAGATCAGCAGCCCTTCGTGACGGTGCAGGACGCCTTCGAAAACACGGCCGTGGACTTTCAGGGTCAGGGGCTGCAGGTCTTCGTCCAGGTCCTGCTCGACTACCGCGCGCACCTGTCTGGCCAAGCGCGCGCCGAGCAAGGCGGTGAGCGACTTGCCCAGCGCCTGCTCGGCCGCAAGGCCCAGCAGCTCGCCGACGTTGGCGCTGATCTGGACGATCTCAAGGTTTGGCTCGCTGAGGGTCATCAGCACGCCATGGGGCTGGATCGCCCCCGGGTACTGGATCGGCTCATGGGCGCAGTTGGCCAGGAGCTGGTCGAAAGTGGTGTCGCGACGTGCTGTCATAGCAGCACCCCCTGCCTGTCCAGCCAGCGCTCGAAGCTTGCGAACGTATCGATAGCTGCCTGAACCGCGTGCTCCTGTTGCGCAGGCGAGACGGCGGCATGTTCGAGAAAATGCAGGAAGCGGCGCCAGAGCGCGCCGGTCTCTGGTCCATAGACATCCAGGAAGGCACCGCCATTGGCGGCGCCGATGGCCAGGCGCTCGGCCATGGCCCGCTTGAGGACCTGACCGCCCAGGGTGGAACCCTCCAGCACATACATGACGCCCAGGGCCTGGGCATCGCCGGTGATCCGCGGCAGCGCCTGGCACAGGGGCAAGGCATCGATTTGCCTGGCGCTCAGCCCGAGGTTCTGCAGGTCGTTGATCAGGGCCGGGGCCTTGGCCCGGCGTTGCGGGGCGAGCGCTGGCAGATGGCCGGCCAGCGCCTGTTCCAGTGGCGCGTGGAAGCCATAGTAGGCCTCGAGCAGGCGTTGGTAGGCGCGGTGGTCGAAGTGCTCGTCAAAGAACGGCAGGCGCGCCTCCAGCGCGCGATGACACGCGGCGGTGCCTTGGCGCAGGGCGGCCAGCAAGGGGCAGAGGGGTTTTTCGGATGCGTTGGGCATCAAAAGGTACTCGCAGCAAGATGTGAGGAATGACGCACCTTGGTGCAGACAATTTTGGGGTAAACATCCTACAGAAAGTGGGTGGCATAGACGCCTCCATCAGAAGCCATTCTGAACGACGCGGACCATGACGAGGAACGGTTTTTTACATTTCCATCATGCGAAGCCTGGCACGTATTGGCTATTTCATAATCTGAAAAAACCTAAGGATGCTCCGATCAACTTGCC
>NZ_JAAMQJ010000059.1 GCF_013523125.1 Pseudomonas entomophila
TTAACTTCATCACCCGCCTGGCCAAGCAATACGACTGCACCGCCAAGGTGGCCGAAGGCAAGCTGCTGGTCATGCCGCGTCAGGGCGGGCAGAGCACCACCGGCAAGGCCATGTCGGTGGTGACGATAAACAAGACCGACGTGAATCGGTACCAATTCCGGCTTGGCGATCGCAGCACGCAGAAGGCGGTGAAGACCCAGCACCAAGACCAGAAGACTGGAAAGCTGCAGGTGGTCGAGCTGGGCAACGACGACGCCCCGGACAGCCTGCCGCCGGTGCATACCGATCGGCACGTCTACCCCAACAAGACCGCCGCCCAGCAGGCCGCAAAGGCGCGCTTGGCAGCGTTCAACCGCAGCACCGCCAGCGTGCGCCTGGAGATGCCTGGACGCACTGATCTGTTCGCCGAACGCTCGATCAACGCCCAGGGGTTCAAGCCTGGCTTGGACGGCGAGTACCTGGTGGATGGGGTAGAGCAGGTGTTCACCCAGTCCGGGTGGGCCACGACCGTGGAGTGCAACGGCGGCAAGAAGGGCAAGGCGAAAGCCAAAGGCAAAAAGACCAAGAAAACCGACAAGCCGCTTCGTGTGGTGCAGGTGTAACGCGGGGCCATGCCCCCTATCTGGAGAAGCAAGATGACCATCACCGTTCGACAGCTACAGCAGATTTTCCCCAACGCCGGCCGCAACGCCGGCGTTTTTGTTCCTGCGCTCAATGCGGCCATGGGCAAATGGGGCATCGTCACCAGACTGCGCCGCGCGGCCTTCCTGGCCCAGGTCGGGCACGAGTCTGGGCAGTTCCGCTACGTGCGCGAGCTGGGCAGTGACAAGTACCTGTCCAAGTACGACACCGGCCCCCTGGCCGCGCGCCTGGGCAACACGCCCGAGGCTGACGGCGACGGGCAGAAGTATCGCGGCCACGGCCTGATCCAGATCACTGGGCGCGACAACCACGCGCGCTGCGGTGAGGCCCTGGGCCTGGATCTGCTCAACCACCCCGAACTGCTCGAGCAGCCAGAGCATGCGGCGAACTCGGCGGCCTGGTTCTGGCACAAGGAGGGGCTGAACAGCTTGGCCGACAAGGGGGCTTTCGTGACCATCACCAAGCGGATCAATGGAGGTACCAACGGCTTGGAGGAACGTGAGGCGTTCTATAAGGCCGCGCTGCAGGTGCTGCAGTGATGGGCCTGAACTGGCGGTTGGCGATCCTGGTACTGCTGCTGGGCCTGTACGTCGGTGGTCGGGGCGCCTGGCTCTGGCAGGACAATGAGTATGGGCGACAGCTGGCCAGCAAGAGCCGCGAGCTGGCCGACATGGAGCGCCAGTCTGCCCAGCGGCAGGCCAGCGCTGTCTCGAAGGTCCTGGAGCAGGTACAGCAGCAACAAGCCAAGCGCGGGGCGCTCGAGCAGCGCCTACAGGCGCAAGACCAACTTCACCACAAGGAACTCACCCATGCTCAAAACGAGCGCGATCGCCTGCGTGACAGGCTTGCTACTGCTGACCTGCGGCTGTCAGTCCTACTCAACGCCGGCGCCGGTTCCCCCGCAGGTGGTAACGGTGGGCTGCGAGCCGCCGCCGGCGCCGGCGGCGTGGTTCATGGAGCCACGCGAGCCGAACTTGACCCAGCGCATGCTCAACGAATTATCGGCATCACCGGCGACGGCGACGACGGATTAAGAGCGCTGCAGGCCTGTCAGGCTTATGTGTTGGAGGCCACGCGTGGTCAGGTGCGAGTAAGTGGACCGGGTTCGGATGCAGGGCCATAGGTCATTGATATAAGGTCATTTACAGATTGGACCGGATCCAATCGATCTGTACTATACCTGTATGAGTATCCAGTAAAAAAGGTTCGGGATATCATGCAGCCCAAGCCGATAGCCGTAGGAGCGCCCCACCTTTGTCCACACAAGCCAACTCGAATCCTTTGATTCAGGACGATTCCGCGTCTACTATCGACGCGATATGCCATTCTCTGGAGTGGTTCCTAGACCTGAAAGGTAAAAGCGACGATGCTGACCCCGGCGAGGTGCTGTACCTGCAGGGGGTGCTGCTAGCGATACGTGCTGTCCGAAAGGTGTAGGAGTTACACAAATAGTGGACTAGAAGAGGCAGGCGCGATATCCTGCCCCGCGTTACCGGCTCAAAAGAGGCCGGAGCGCTGTAAGAAGAAGAGACAAACGGAATTTAGGCAGGCTTAAAAAGAAAAACCCCGCAGGACTGGCATCCTCGGGGCTTTTAGATCGGAGCAACCAAATAGGTTCTCGACCGGACAAGGTGAGAGTCTATGCGCTGATCATGTTTTAAGCAAGCCCCATACTTGGGGAAACATGATGTTTGGCAAGGCCTCCCAGACGGGCTGCGCGCTGGTTTCGCGCACCCGTAGCAGGCCCGAAGTCTATCGGGCCATCGTGACGCGTCACGCGCACCGTTTCGGCGGGGTGAGCGCATGAAGCTCGCGCCTGCTCCTAAACCTGTACGCGCCGTCCTGGCCACCTCGGTACGAGGTGCGCAGTTCAATGGACTGGCCAGTATCCCGCCCAAGGCAGTCAAGCGTCGTCGTCCAGTCGGCACCGTCGACCGTTCGCAGCACCCCCGGCGCCTTCGTGGTCTTTCCGACAAGCAAAAATTTGCCTTCGATGGCCTGCTGTCCAAGGCAGAAGAACGCATCCAGGAAGAGGCCAAGCAGCGGCAAGCGCGCTGGCTGCGCCGTATGGATTGCCTAAGCCCTGCAGGCTATCGCACCTATCAGCAGAAGTGGGACAGCCTGGCACGTATAGCGGGGCCGCTCCTGGCCCGGCTCGATCTGTCGACCATGGTGCTCGGGTACTACCAGAACGGTGAGTATCGCCTGAACCGTCAGCGCGGCCTGTCCGAGGACTCTGGCGTCAATGAGTGGACGGTTTCGCGCCTGCTCAGCGACTTGGAGGTGGCCAAGTACATTCGTCGCAAGCAGCGGCGGATCTTCCACAATGGCAAGCAGTGGATCACTCGCACGACCATTAACGTGCGCGCTCAATTCTTCATCGACCTAGGCCTTGGCCACCTGCTCGCCCAGGCGCGCAGCGCGATGAAAGCCAAGCTCAAGAAGGTCACTGCGCAGGACACGGCTGCAGCCAAGGCCGAAGCGCTGGCCGATCAGGCCCGAGCCAAGGACCGCAGGAGCGCGCACGAAGACGCCAAGCGCTCGCGGCGTGAGCATGAGCAACGCACGAAGAAGCAGGCCGACGACACCTACCGCGACAGCTACATGCGTGCTTGGACCGAGTTCGTGGTGAAGACTGGGCTACGCGGTCTCCAGGCGTCCGTAGAGTTCTGCAGGCTTTACCCGCACTTCCGAATCCACCCCGACAGCCGTTAGGCCCACGTCCACCTTGCACCGCGTCCTGCGGTGCTTTCGCACGTCCGTGCAAAAGACTTCCCTCAACAAACCCCCTCCAGCCTCCTAAATCCGCTCCAAATCACCCCACCTGGCCATCGAGTTGTGCGCCTGTGCCCTGCTTTCACCTGCCGTGCCCTGCAGCGCGCTCGAGGTGGCCATGCAGTGAATTGAACAAGTGCAAAACATGCCGTGCACTGGTACCGCAGGAGCTAAAGCAGTGCCCTTAAAGCGCATGAAGCGTGCCATGTGTATAACTACCCCCCCTAAGACAATGATGCCTGAGCCACTTCGCGCCTGGAGGCGCGGGCTCAGAGGTAAAGCCTCTGCGCTGGTACCGCCGCCATTCCCCTGTAAGGCGCCTTCCAGTCGCTGTGGGCCGTGCAACGGCCAATCAAACAGGCATCACCACACAACGGCCCTTCGCTTCTTCACGCGCCGGCCTACGGCCCTGCAGGTCGCGCATTGCGCTCCGGTAATCAGGAAAGGGGGTGCGGTTCGTACTATTTGCCTCTCCTGGCCGCCTGTGGTGACTTCCTAGAGGCGTTCACTAGAACTCCAGGCCATCGGCGCGGTAGGCCTGCACGTAGCTTCTTGGGCGTGCCTGCGCCTTCGTGGGCGATTGACTGTCAATCCGCTGCGCCGGTAGAGTCGTCAGCAAGGTCGGGCATCCGCCAAGACCGCACACCGGAGCTTCATCCGATGACCAAGCAAGCCACGCACGTGGTCGCTTTGAAGGCGGCCTTTTCTCAAGCGTTCGACCGTCGGGCGAACGTTCGCTACACCGGGCCAAGAGCCGCAGGCTGTCTCAAGTTTTCCGTTCCCTCCCTCGCCGAGCAAGAGCACCCCGACCGTGCCCTGCTGGTTCGCATTGGCGCCTGGCTGGAATCTGAGGGGTTCTATCAGTGCCACGATCATTTCCGGCAAGGCCTGCTGTCAGGCCCTTCGGGCTGGACATGCTGGCAGGATGGTTTCGCTGTCCTGGTGCGCCATTACCCTGTGCGGGGTGAGTCATGAATTGACGATGAATTGACGGCGTTTTAATGTCTCGCCCCTCGGGGCGCGATCGCGGCCCAGCATTACGCGCAAGGCGCGCCAATCGGCGCGCTTTGCCGTTCTAGGCCGGTGCGACCGGCCCAGCATAGGAGGCTTGAATGTTCGCACTGAGGTACCACGACGGATCACGTATGGAGTTGCCGGCCCCTGACCTTGGGGAGGCAATGCGTGCGCTGGTCCGCGAGGGTGCGGCCAGTCTTGAGATTGAGGGCGAGCCGATGCGTGTCCTGGAGCGATCGGTGGCTGTTGCCGAACTGGGACTGTCCAGGCCGGGGCTGCTCGATACCTATTCCGCCAACTGGCAGCCGCCGACCACGGACGAGTTCCGCGAAGCCATGCGCGTCGGCAAGCTGACAGGCAGCACGGCCGGGCGCTTGCTCGGTGTGCGGCCGGAGAAGATCCGCAAGTGGGCAGGCGGCAACGGTAATGACATTCCCTATGCCGTGTGGCGGATTTTGACCGTGTACTGCCGACTGGTAGCGCCTGACTTTGCAGAGGCATCCGAAAGATAGCTTAAGGATATTTAATTGCATCCTCATAGGTATCTTTAAGATACCTCTGAGGTATTGACAGTCTGCTGCGGACCGACATAAAGTTAGCCCCATGGTGCAACGCCCTGGGAGAGATTGGCCGTGCTCGAGACAAAGGAAGAACAAGCCACATTCGGTTTCTACGACTTGCCGCAAGGCATGCTTGCGCAGCTGGAAGCAGCCGCTCCGGTACCTGCTGACGAGGAGTCCGAAGGGCCACTTTCTCCTGCAGCGCGGCAGCGTCGGCACCGTCAAAGACTCAAGCAGCAGCGCGAAGCCGAGGGCCTCAAGACTCTCAACCTAACCCTGGATGAGCGCATGTGGCTGGCTCAGGGAGTTATGACACGTGAGGCAGTTCGCGAGCTTGAGCAAGGCGCATGCGATTACACTGCGCAGATGACAGACGCCTTGTTGCGCAAGCTGTGCCCGGAGCAGCCTGAGAAATGGGTGAACGCTGCAGAACGGATCCAGCGCCGCGCTGTGTTGGGTGTGCGTGGCCGCCTAGAGCGTGCCGAAGCAAGCCTGCAGCGGGTGAATGAAATGCGGCAGGCATTCTTTGACGAGCAGGATATGCTCAAAGCGCAGCTGCGCGAGCAGGTGACAGAGGCGGCGAAGTTGCGTGCCGAGGTCGAGAAGAACCGCGATGAATACGCTCTGACACTCAAGGAGCGCGGCGCTGCCTGGGATGACAACGCGCGGCTGCGTGCCGAGAACGAAAGCCTGCAGCGTGTGAACACTCGGCTGCAGGCGCAGCTGGCCGAAATGGCGGCCGAGCTAACCGACATCCTCCAAAAGTCGACGTAAGGTTGGTATCTATGGACGATCGGGAATATCAGGCACTGCGGCTCTATGGCCTCGAATGCCAGATGCAGCGCGGCGAGCATCTGCAGGCAGGTGGTGAGGCAATTCTGCGCGAATACCGGAGCCTCAAGGCGTCCCACGGCAAAGGCCTTCGACGCGGCAAGCGTGATCATTCAGAGGTGGACCGCGCGATGCTCGAGCACCTGGCCAGCCAGCCATGCCAGGCCTGCGGCGGGGAGCTGAAACAGACGCGCTCAGGTTCGTTGCGAGCGCGCTGCCTGGCTTGCGATGAGCGCTGGGACTTTCAGCCTGCCGATACAAACCATGCCGATCCGGTCGATCAGTCGCTGTACTGCCGCGAGTGCAACGTGTTGTTCAGTCATTCCAAGAACGATATCAGGCAGGACTCGGGGTGCGGTCTCTGTCTGCTGTGCCTGGAGAGCATCAACGTCGAGCTGCTGGAAGGTGAAGCGCTC
This sequence comes from Pseudomonas entomophila, assembly GCF_013523125.1. Taxonomy (GTDB): domain Bacteria; phylum Pseudomonadota; class Gammaproteobacteria; order Pseudomonadales; family Pseudomonadaceae; genus Aquipseudomonas; species Aquipseudomonas entomophila_B. The sequence goes on from NZ_JAAMQJ010000059.1 coordinate 6,239, forward strand.
GAGCGCAAGCAGCTGTGGCTGAGGCTCAACAAACGACCTTCGAGTCTTGCAGCGCCGCCGGCGCAGCCCGGCGGTCGTGCACAGCTGCCTGGAAGCAAGCCTGAAAACTGATTCGAGAGCGTTACGCGTAACGAAAAGATACCTCTCGGCAATCCCTTGGGTTGCCCGAAGGTGGTACAACGCTTTTCAGCCACCAAAAATGAGCCTGTCATGTCCCGTCTGACTCCTCAAACCGGTGCCCTCGAAGCTGTATTCGCCAAAGCTGCAGCGTTGCTTCCAGCTGACTCTCTTGCCCTGGAAGTGCTCGAGGACGCATTCCACGCAGAGGCTCGTGCTGGCCGTCTGGATCTGCCCCGCTTTCGTGGTTACTTGCAGGGGTTGGCCTGCTGCGACGCGGTACCCTATGAGGATTATTGCGAAATGGACGCGCAGCTGGTGCGCGCCTTTGCACGTTAAGGAGAGATCGCTGCATGAGTAAATGTCAGGCCCATGCTGGCTGCGTTATCTATTGCGAGACGCCGGAACAGGTTGCCGCTGGTCGCTGCGAATACTGCCTGGAATTTGAGCACGGGAGCGAGGCAATGCGTCTGCGCATGGCTGCGATTGTAGCAGCAGCCACTGAGTTGCTGGACCAATTGGACGCTTTGGCTGCTGAGGAGGAGCCGTCTGCAGGACAACGTGCAGGTATGGAGCGGCTGCGTGAGACCTTAGCTGCGTGAAATGTTATCCCTTCTTGAAATAGGTGAGTCCTGCTTTCCGCTATCCCCAGCGGATCAGCCGACCTGAGTGCGGTTATGTGTGTCGTTGACAGGTACAAGGTCGTTCGACCTTGTTAGAAGGCGTGCTGGGTGTGAGCACACCCAGATGATAGCCGGACCGACTGCAAATGCTGGGGTTTGCGCCTTGAGCTACGATAGTAGCGTTTTGTCCCTCCTAGAACCGTGTAAAGCCTCTGAAACCACCAGATGTGGCCTCAATTGGCACTGAAACACACTAAAAATCACTATAGTGCTTGCATGATTTATCAAAAATGATAAGAATATGGCTTAGCAGGTGAGCGTTAGTAACGCCCTGCCTCCCCGGCGTAAAGCTGGCATCGTGCGGCGTACAGTCGCGCATTACCTCACACATTAGTCACCTCCACCGTACCGGAGGAAGTATGAGATGAATCAAAACCTATACGAGACCTTCACGTCAGATCCTGTTGAATACAATATGAAGCACCTGAAAACCCAGCTTTTCATGTCGCTGATTGTGCTCATCAGGCAAAAAGGCTGGTCGCAAGCGGATGCGGCTAAGGAGCTGCACGTCAGCGCTCCGCGCATGAGCAATTTGTTCAAGGGCCACCTAGAAAAATTCTCAATCGACACGCTGCTAGAAATGCTAGTGCGGGTCGGCTTCAAGCTGGAAACTGATTTCACTCCCGACCAGTCCGAGCAGCCTTTGCGCATGACACTAAAAAAGGCGATGCTGTGAAAGCCATCGCCTTAAACTAGATTACCGCTTTGCTTTACCCTTACCTGCGTTCGTCTGGCGCAGGGCTTTCAAGCGTTCCTCTACAACGTTAGCGATTTGGCGATCGCTGCCGTTGGTGGTTTTCTCCGTAGCGTGAAGCACTACGATTTTGCCCGGGACCTCAGTGGTGTAGATCACCCGATACCCCGGGCTACCCTTTTTGATCAGCTCGTACACGCCATGACCCAAGGATGTCAAAGCCTTGGTATCGCATAAAGGCACCATCCTGTTCAAGATGAAGCCGAGATTCAGCGTGAAACGGTCCCGGTGGCGTTCGGGTAGGTCCCCGAATTCTTTTTGCGCGCGCTTTGACTGGTAGGCCAGCTCGAGCGGTGCGTTAGCGGGAGTATTGGATGCTGCGGATTGGTTTTCGCTCATATATTGCCTCTCTATAGACGATGAATTTATTTAGGATTTGCATTTCAGAAGCCCTCTCGGCTGATTTTTCCCGGTCTCATACCGGAAAATTTTACGGACCTGAGTTGCACAGGTCCTACATGATCATTACAAAAAATGATAAGAGATGCAACTTTTAATTGCTGGAACTGTCGAAATTTCTCATGCCCTTGACGGAAGGGTTTGCTTGCTTATCAGGCGCTTGGCGCCAAGCTTGCTCAAGCCAGCGGCGGATTGCGTTAAAGGCTGAAAGACATGCGGAGTACAGAATCCTTCGATCAACCAGCGCCATGGCGGTGCTGACTATAGCGATTTGGCCAAATCGTTGATCCGGTCAAGCCTCTCCTACCCTCTAGCTACTACAACCCTGCTCTGACCTCGATTCTGCCAGGAGCTGCCTCCGTATGAGTTCTCCTGAGCCGATTCAGCGTGCACGGAACCTATATGCCGTGGCGAAGGGCATGTTAGAGCCTCTACGCGTCTCATGAAGCCATCGATCACTGTGCGCCTTCGAGCGCTAAAGTTTGGTTGACAAGGCCTTGACCTTGAAGCTTTGTATTACAAGATCGGTCACCTGCCATCGGCGTCGGCCCTCAAAAATTTTGGCGGTAAACCAGCGAGAAAGTCGCTGGCTTACCGTGGCCCTATTACACTGATGGCTCCTCTGCCATCTTCAGAGATAGGGACATACAGAATGACCTCACCTTACGACCTCATCCGCGAATACAACCGCCCACCGATCATGGATGTCGCTGATCATAACCATGCCAGTGAGTTTTACTGGCGGCTTGTACAGTGGATCAATGATTTTCACAGGGAGCTGGAGGACGAATATGAGGTGGGGGGGCAGCTGGTCAATTTTGGTAGCGAAATCACCTTTTCGTTCACTGATCTCACCTATTGGAACCCTTCACTAATCGGGTTCTATGGCACCAAATCTGATGGCTCACCAGTGAAGCTTATCCAACACGTTAGCCAGATCAACGTCCTGCTGGTTCGACAGAAACGTGCTCAACCAGAAGAACCGAAACGTCCCATTGGGTTTGCCAGCTGGGAGGAGTACGAAAAGGAGGTAGCTGATAAGGGCTAGCGCGATCTCTCTACGTTGCCCGCTTCGCTCCACTGTCTGTTTAGCCGTGCTTGTCGCTTTAATCCTAAATTATGCGACAAGACAGCCTAGCTACGATCTGCTGGCCTCAATATGTCGCATAAGTCTGTCGCAAGTGTTATATCATTTGCGACAAATTATGCGACGGGTGCCACATGCACAATTCAGGTCAGCTCATTGGGTACGCAAGGGTTTCAACACAAGGCCAAGATCTAGAACAACAACGTATGACCTTGGGTCAAAACGGCTGCCAGCGGATCTTCGAAGAAAAAATCAGCGGAGCCAAACGAGACCGTCCAGAACTGAGTAGGCTACTCGATCATTTGCGACCAGGTGACGTGCTGATCGTGACTCGGTTGGATCGCTTGGCAAGATCAACGACGGACCTTTTGCACATAGCTGAAAGGCTCAAGGAGATAGGTGCGGGCCTTCGCTCATTAGCCGAACCTTGGGCTGATACCACTTCACCAGCCGGCCGCATGGTCCTAACGATATTTGCCGGAATTGCTGACTTCGAGCGCTCGTTGATCAGTGAGCGTACCAGTGCTGGTCGAGCTGCTGCAAAAGCCAAAGGTGTTCGATTCGGGCCAAAACCTGTTCTGACTTCCGAACAGGTAGCTCATGCGCGACGGATGATCGAGGAAGGCCAATCGGTAGCAGGGGTTGCACGTCTACTGGGCGTACATCGATCCACGCTATATCGCGCTCTACCTCAATAGGCGGAGCGGGTGCTATGTTAAATGGAGGCCCCCAGGCGAGTAGAAGCCGGGGGCCTTTTTTTGTGCCCGGAATTCCCATTTATAGTTAAAATGGGTATCCACTTTTAGGTAAAGTGGTTTTAGAGCAGTCCTGCCCATTACGCCGCGTCGGCACGTCTGCAGGAGCCACCACGACGAGGCCCGGCCGTCGATGCTTTATATACCACCCCATTTCAATGCACGGAGCTTTCCACCGATGACTCGTTCGACTTCTGCCGCTTCACCTGCAGCAATCCTCCCGATCAGCGCGCTGTGCTTGCCTGAGCGCCTGGCTGCGCATGCCGAGCTATTGCGTCGAGACATCGAGCGCGCAGGCCCTGCGTTGCTGGAAAGCCGTGAGACCCTGGCCCAGGGTTTCGCCCAGGGCCTACAGGTGGCCAAGGCCATTACCACCAACGAGTGCGAGGTGTTGCAACGTATCTATGCCGGCACGGCCGAGCAGCGCCGATCGCAGCCGGATCGTCCATTGGACGACCTGGTCCTGCCGAAAATCAGCGTCGAAGGCCGCGACCTGGTGATTCGTATCGACACGGACACCCTGCTGCATTCGGTGACCATGGCCGACAGTTGGCCAGCCGACTATAAAGGCCAATCGATGGCCACGATCGTCGATCGGCCGCTGTTCGTACAGGAGATCGTCGACCAGTTGCAGTGCGAGGACGAGCAGGGCGCAACGCCGGTACACCGGCTGTTTGATGAAGCTGCCGACGAAGCGATGAATGCCGGCAGCCAGGCGGTTGAGATCCGAGAAGAGGACGACGAATGACCCCGGCCCAGCGCATTACCCTGCAGCAGCTGCAGCAGGAAGGTTTTCACCTGGTGCTCGAGGCGAGAGAAGTGGTCCGCGTGACGCGTAACGGTGATAATCGGGTGATCATGCGTGACGGCAGCCAACGGCGCGGCCATCACGTTGACCCGGCCCAGGCCGGTCATCACTCACCAAGGGGTTAGGTTTGGCGCGATCGGCGTATCTGGAGGGGGATCTGGCTTTGCTTGTCGAAAGCCAGGCGGCGCGCGAGTTTCTAGTGCAGCGTACCGAGGACGGCGAGCGCTGGCAGCTGTCGGTACGCCGTGGCCTCAAATGGGTACCAGTGCGCTCCAAGCGAGAAAGTCCGCGGACCTGGGCCAGCCTCGACACGCTCGAGCGGTTCGCGCGTAGCATTGGCATCACGGCATTGACGATCGAGTTATGAACCGAGCGCTTGGGGTTGCAAATTGCAACTCTCTTTCGCCGCGCGTTACGCGATCCTGCGCGCACAAAAAAGCCGCCTTGAGGGGGCGGCTTTTCATGCCCATTGCGCTTGAGAGGCGCTCTGGTGACGTACTGTGTATCTCGACGGATCCGACTATAGCGGCTCAATAATCACTATGGCAAGGCCCCCAGAATTGCTGGACCGTTGCTCAAATACGGTTAACGGCCTCATCACTATCGTTGAGTGTAATTAACGCTGATTCTCCGCTGTTCACCAAACCTTTGTTTACTTCTGTAAACATATGATTTTCCTGCACGTTCGAGGCAGGTACGTACACCTTTCAGCAGGAATGAACGGATGAAAAATCAGTTTGATTTTGCAAACGCTTGAAAAAGACCGTTCGTCTAATAGTCCTTAATCGCGACGAAAAACTTTCTCCAAGGCTTCGGCCTTCATTCTGGTTGGTGTATAAACAACCCATCCAGGCTGAACCTGGTCCTTGCATTCACAGGGGAGCCTGTGCCGGCATGCAAGCAATCTAGAATTTTGGCGTACTGTGTATCTCGACAAATGATCACAGTAGCAGCATGCCCTAGCCGGTAAGGGGAATGTCACGCCAAGGTTCGCTTCAACAGGACCCCATCCTTATGGATTGGCTACGACTTGCTGTACGCGTATGGAAGATTGTATGTGATGCCTCGGGCGTGGTTCGCGCTATCCGATCGTTTATCTGGATATACGACTACTTCAAAGGCCCCGACATCGAGTAACACATGCCCCGCCACTCGGCGGGGTTTTTTTGTCTTGAGGTTGCCAGTGGCATGTCTGCAGCTTTTGTGCGGTGCTGGCCTTTAAGGTACCCTAAAGGTTGACTAAAGGTTTCATTAAGATACCATAGGGATATCTCTACGATACCTCTAAGGATGCTTGAGAATGTCCATTACCCTACTTGGCCACACCAAGGGTGGAGAAGGAAAAACCACCGTGGCAGTGCAGCTTGCCTTCTCGCTTGCCGAGCAGGGCAAGGATGTCTTGCTGGTCAACGGTGACCGTCAACGATCGGCCAACCGTGCCGTAGAGCGTCACACTGATGCCGGTACCCAGCCGCCGGTAACGTTTGCCCATTACCCGGAAGGTAAGGACCTGTCGACGCAGGTGCTGCGTCTTCGTGAGAAGTTCGACGAGGTAGTGATAGATGCCGGCGGCCGCGACAGTTCTGCCCTGCGTGCGGCCATGCTCATTGCCGACGTGATGATCATTCCTGTGACCCCGGCGACCTTTGGTTCGGACGCTATCGAGGACGAGCTGCTGCCGCTGATTCATGACGTGCAGACGCTGCGAGGTGACAACCCCCTGCCGATCTACTCTTTCCTCAACAAAGCGCAGCCATTGCGCAGGCATCCGGTGACCAAGGAGCTGGTCGATCCGGCCGACAACGTCGCGACAGACGCCTACCTGCAGTCGATTGAAGAGGTGCAACACCTGGGCGCGCGACTGGTCGAACGGAACGCAATCGGAGACGCTGCCGCGCTGGGTGTGAGCACCAAGTGCTACCGGCCACGTGATGTGCAGGCCATAGCGGAGTTGGATGCGCTGATGTCGGTCGTGTTCTAATAGCTCCAACACCTAAAAGCTATCTAAAAGCTATCCCGGAGATACCCAAAATGGCCGTTGCCAATCGCGTGACCCGTGCCCAACCCCAGGCTTCCGATCCTCTGGCTGACCCGGCTAAATCCAAGCTCGTTGAGCAGGCACCGGACGGCCGCGTGTCTGCTCAGAAAGATACCCTCCAGAAGATCAGTCTCAATTTCGAAACCGACTTCCTGGCTGAGGTAGACGAGAAGCGAAAAGCGCTCGGGCTTACTCGCCCTGCCATCATCAAGCTGGCCTTGCGCAACCTGTTCAAGAACGGCATCACTGTAGGTGGTGAGTAGACCCTAGAGGTATCCGCCAGATACACGAAAGCCCGCTGCAAGGTGCCCTGCAGCGGGCTTTTTTGTGTGGATTTGGGAGGTGACGGGTCACGCTGCCAGTAGAGGACGCCCACCGCTTGTAGAAGGTGCAGTCTTCACCAGACGCGCTACTTCAACCACGTTGCGAGGTCGACGGTTGAACCGCTGTCGCAGCAGATCGTGGTCGGCCTCGAGCACAGCAGCAAGGCATAGAAAAACGGCCAACGCGCGCGGTACCAGAACGCCCAGGGCAAATCCGCGCGTGATCATGTGTGGCTTGTTCTTGGCGCCGAGCTTAGCTTGCAGGCTGTGCTCTACCACTTTCAGGGCTGATTCACTCATGCCCATATTCGCTGCCAGCACACGGTTAGGCAGGCCGTCAGCCAGGCCTACCAGTGCTGCAAGCTCAGCGCAGCTTAGGGCTTGGCCAGGTAGGCCGATCACGTCTTCGCCGGTGATCTCTTTAAACGCTGTCACGGTTCGCATCCTTGCATGACTGGCTGATTTACTCGGAGATCCGAATGCCAAGCTCCTGGAGGGCTTCGTACAGCTCGAGTGCCAAACTGCCAATGTGTTCGTTGTGCATCTCGGTGTAGTCGCCTTGCTCTGCGCAGTGCTCGGTGATGGTGTAGATCGAGAATGCCTTGGCACTGGTCTTCTTGAGGCGGGCCATGATCTCGCACCGCTCCGTTATGGCCATCAATTCCTTGTGTCGTTCCACCAGTTGGGAGGGTCTGGGCGCAGGCTGTGCGCTTGCACCAATGAGCTTCACGGCGTCATCCGCACCGCTCTGAGGCTCATCGTGTTGGGGGGATTTTGCATCGAGGGAGGTAATGCTGCCGTGCTGCATAGGGTGGTATCCGTCCGCCGTTCCTGATATGGGCGGAACTATACACTTTAAGTGTAATATGAGCCATCAAAAAAGCCCCATTGAGGGGCTTTGGCGGGACTTAGGGTGGCTGAATTGCTATCGGCTGTGGCCTATATGGCATATTCGTCCGACGACATCGAGCTTCTGGAATGCCTCGGCACTTAGGGTCTGCTCGGGGTAGGCTTTGGAATCTTCGGCAGTGACGACATAAGAGCCATCCAGTTGCTGGGTGATCCAGCGTACCCAAATGTCCTGGCCAACCACGATAGCGAACAGGTCTCGGCCTTGAACCTTGGTGGTGGTCTGATCGACCAATAAGGAGTCGTCTTTACGGATCAGGGGTTCCATGCTTGTGTCGAGCTGGTAAATCGACAGCATGCGATTGCGGTTCAGGTTGCGCTTTTTCAGGTAGTCGACATGGAAGGCCATGTCGTTCGAGGTCTGCATGACCGGCAGGTTCTCACCAGTGCCTGTTACGATGTGCAAGGCGTTTGCGGTCAAGTAATTCGCGGTCAAAATGCTTTCGCTGTCACTTGCCGAGTAGCCCTGGAGCCAGCTCGGTGACACCTCATAAAGCTCTGCCAGTTTGATCACCATCGGTTGCTTTGGCGCCCGGATGGCGTTTTCCCAATTGGAGTACCGCGACAAGCTGATGTCAGTCTTGGCCAGTGCGGACAGTCGATCTGCCGCTTGCTGCTGTACCCAGCCCCGTCTAATACGACACTGTCGCAAGCGGTCGGCAATTATGACTTTCAGGTCTGACATGCTTTCTCTCTCTAGCGGTCGCAGGTTGGTCCGGCGCCGTAACGGTGTCCATTCCATTATAAGCTAACAGGCATGATACACAATAAGTGGAACCTCTACACCGTTCCTGCTTGATTGGACAGTCACTTTGGACATAACATTACACAAATAGTGTAATGGAACACTTAATGTGAATCTGAATGACTGGATTGAGAGCAAAGGGCCTGGAAAGGTCGGCTGCAGCGCCGTGGCCTCTTTGCTGGGTGAAAAGCAGCGCACCGTCTATGCCTGGTACCGCAAGGAGCGTGCGCCTTGCCTTCGTTCCGCTTGCAATATCGTCCGGAAGTCCTCCGGTGCAGTCGACTACAACGGCATTTTCCGGCCTTTGGAGTCGACCCTTGAATCTAGGCTGACTCATGCAGTGGGTTAAGCTGCCTGTCGGCTTATCCGGCACTGCCGTGGCTCGCAAGGTCGAGCAGCGGTTTGGACTGGTTGGCTATGCGCGACTGTTGAAGGTCATCGAGGCTTGGGCCGTCAGTCGTGACGCCTCCCTGGGCGTCGTCGAGCTGTCTATTGAAGATTGGCAAAGCCAGCTGCAGGCCTCGCCGGTCGACGTGAAAGGGTTCTTCAACTACTTGGCCGCAGCTAGCTGGGTGATCTGGAAAGAGGCGTCCCCCGGATCGTTACGGGTAACGCTGCGGCACTGCATCGACTGGATACCTGACGCCGAGCTGGGCCTATACGCTAAGCCCGAGCAGTGGGCTGCCTGGGCACAAAGCGAACTTGGGCTGTCGCCGTCTGATGCGCTGGACCCCTACATCTTTGGGTTCTTCCGCCACTGGTGTGCCTCCAACGTGACTGTCAACGATGCGATGGAGGCCCTGACAAGCCGCCTCGAGCGCAATATGAGCATTGCCCCTGCCGATCTGCACGACGAGCTGATCAACCAGCGTCGGCAGCGGCTGCAGCGTGCCAAGGAACAGCTTTCATGATCATCGGGCTGGCCGGCGGTTCTGCAGCGGACCGCCGGGCATTTGCCAAACGCCTGCAATCCATCGAACGCGGTCCCCAGTTGTGGGAATGGTCTGTAACTGCCCCGAATGAGACCCGTGCCGCGTCTCTAGCCGCTTACCTGCAGGGCCAGCACCGATTACGCCGTCAACGCGGGAAGGTGCAGGGCTTGTTGTATACCCACGTGCTGCTCGAGGAAGAGGCCCAGGCGCTGCGCAGTGCCGGCGGTGTGATTTGGCATGTGCGCGGCTACCCGTCGCAGCATGTGAGAAACCGGCACGGCGACCTGCAGGTGACAAGCGCCGACGACGGCGACGAGTACACCCTGGGGCCTGCTGAGGCCCTATCAGAACTTCTTCTGCAACGTCGGGAGCGTGCGTAGTGCGTCGGGGTAATGATGCGCTCAGTGAGCTGATCGAGCGATGGGCGCGCTGGCTGGTAGCAGACGGTCCTGAAGGCAGTATTCCAGGTGCCGGCGGTTCCGTCCTGGCCCGCTGGATGGATTGCAAGGGCGACATGATCTGGGGCAGTGGCCGACCTATTCAGGGACCGCAGGAGTCGATCGAGCGCCGTGTGGAAATGGTGTTGTACGAGCTGGCCAAGCGGGACCAGCTTGCGGTCGACGTGCTTCGTCTTGAGTACGCCGCCCGGTGGTCAGAGGTTGCTCACCGACGTGGCTGGAAAGGTTACCAAGGCCCTCAAGGCAAGACCCAACTTGACCATGCGCTGCTGCTAGGCGTCAGCCTCCGAACTTACAAAGGGCGCCTGGCCATGGTCCGGGCAAAAATCAAAGAAAAACTAGGAGTAGAACCATGAATTACTCGACACTGCGAAAGGTGGAGCTCTCGGTAGCGCAGCAGAATTGTCGCCCTGGATACTATCGCGATGCTGCCCACGCACTGCTGCTGCACGTTCGTGAACTGCAAGGTTTTATCAGTGACCTGGTTGAGCACCTCGACCGACCAGGTCCTTGCCCGGAGAAGACCGCTGAATATTACCAAGTGGCTGCACAGGCCAGGGCACTAGTCCGACAGTTCGATATCCCTAAGCACGGCATAATCTACGATATGCCTTAGAGATAGTTCAAAGGTGTCGCAATGACACCTTTTAGATACCTATAAGATACCTAATGGTGCGAAGTGGCTCCCGTGCGTTTGCCTTGGGACGGCTTTGTGCTGCGTGCGTATTGGGAGTATGCAGTAGATGAATCAATCCCCAAGAACCCATGTCGCAACTATCTCGGAAGCAGTCATCAAGCGGGTGGCCAGCGATGGGGGGGTGCGTGACCTACGCGACCTTAAGCGTCCCGTCCTGCTGCGTTACCGTAGCCGCAGGGAGCGGGCCAGCTGGTACCTGCGTCTGTACCGAAACGGCAAGAGCGATTGGCACAAGGTTGGTAATTGGCCTGAGATATCGGCAGCGGCATTGTTCGAGCGTCTACCTGAGTTGCTGACCTCGGCAGCTATCGAGCCAGATCAGAAACTGAGACCGCTAGGCGCTTGGCAGACCACTGGCGAGTTGTTGACCTGGTACCGCGATCGCGTGGCCAAGGACGCCAACTTGTCTGCTGGTCGGCGTACCAATGTTGCCTCGATCATCAATCGGCACTTGCTGCCGTGCTTGGGTGAGGTTCACCTAGCCAAGCTGACGCGTGCTGTGGTCGATGAAAGTCTTATCCAGCGCATCCAGGCAGGTTTGAAACTCTCCTATGTCGCCCAGGTTTTCGCTGTTCTACCTGCAGCGTTGTGTCAGGCCCTGGATCTACGCCTGATCGAATCCAACCCTCTGGCAGGGATGCAGTTCAGCCAGTTCATCAAGAGTCCCATTTTGCCGAGAGAAGCAGCATTGCGGCCGGGAAACCTCAGAGCAGTGCTGGCATCGCTGGGTGAACAGATCAGCATAGAGCCAGAGGGTGTTGCCTTGGCGTTGCTGATGCTGTGCTGCGGTACGCGGATCGGTGAGACCCGGCAAGCGCGTTGGTCCCGTATTGATCTGCTGCAGCGCCGTGAGTGGTTCATTCCGCTGCGTGAGACCAAGACCAAGCACGGCGATCACCTGGTGGCTTTGACGAATCAGCTGTGCGCCTTCCTCCAGCATTACCGCGACTGGCAGGTGAGCGGTGGGTATGAGGGGGACTATCTGTTTCCGCACCGACGCGGCCGAGGTCGACGACCCCTGTCCAAGCGTGAAGCCTCGGCCCTGTTCCAGCGTCTCAGCACCAGCGAGTGGGTAAGTCATGATCTGCGCAAGGTCGCAGCGACAGGGTGGGCCAATCTCGATATCAATCCGCTGGTGATCGAGTTCCTGCAGAACCACAAGCTGGGCAAGGCCACAGCCGCTTACATCCAAACCGTGCTCGGCCCGCTTCGACGTGAGGCCCTAGAGCGCTGGCATGCCCAGCTCGACGCCGTGGGCTTCCTCGGTTTCCACTCGGGCGCCTCTCCTTTTGCGTGCGTGACCGTTACGCGACAGAAAAAAAACCACAAACCCGCCGACACCACGCCTCAAGCGGGCTGGCTGTCTTTTTAAGCCCCAATGACAGGGGATGAGGTTAGAACCACGGAAATGCCTCGGGGTAAGCTGATGGTCGGTCCGGGGAGGTCGCAGGGCACAGGCCTGGCCATGGTTCGCCGAGGCATCTAGTCGTCCAGTTCGATGCTGGGCAGAGGAAGGCAGTAGGCCGCAGGCGGCTGCGGCCAGTTGGTTTAGTTGGGGTTTCTAGCCCGCCCAGGTTGCTGTATCGAGGAGAGCAAGTCAGCCAGATACACGTTATGTGTATCTGATACACAAATTGCTTGATTTGCTTTGCACTTTCTTCTACCTTGTTGCCTAGCGTGGCGTTATAGCGATCACGGCGCAGCACCATGTTGAACTGACCCCTGATAGTCCCCTCAGCCTCCGGCCTCACAGCCGGGGGCTTTTTTACGTCTTTCTCCCGCTCGGGAGGCCATCGAGATGCACAAAATGCCCCCCGAAAAGGATCCGACCTTCTGGGTCATGCTTGCGGCCGCCTTGCGTGACCACGGCATGCCCGCCGCTTTGGCCACCATCCTCAGTTACCTGCGCATTCTCTACGACGACAAAGAACCCCGCTGGGATCGCCGCCTGCTCGAGGCTGCTCTGGGTGGTGTGCTGGTTTTCATGGTCGGCATCGGCGCGGAAAAGTTCGGCATGACCGGCGGCTACGCCTATGCAGTCGCTGGCTTCGTCGGTGTGCTCGGCGTTGAGCAGGTCCGCCAGTTGGGCCGCCAATGGGCCAGCCGCAAGGTTGATTCGCAATGATCGCCCGGCCGCTTCTGGCTGTTGTCGTCGCCTTTGTGGCGTTTGCGCTGCAGGGGCATATGAATTCCTACGAATCGGCCGCTTCCCTGGCCGCCACTCCCTATAGCGAGGCCTGCAATGAGCAATTCCGTCATTCTTAATTCGAGCCTGGTAGTCCGTCTGGAGGACCTCAGCAATCTAAAGGTCCAAGGGCAGCGGTTGGCAGTCGAGCTTCGCGGGTCTAAACGAGTGGACGAAAACGCACTCGAGCGCGCAATGATCGCCTTTCAGCGGGCAGTGGGTCAGCTCGAAGGCGTCATCATGGGCAAGTCGCATCACGATGCAGCCCTGGAAGCCTCGAGTCATTCTGCATGCGTTGAACTGGTCT
>NZ_JAAMQJ010000005.1 GCF_013523125.1 Pseudomonas entomophila
TTAACTTCATCACCCGCCTGGCCAAGCAATACGACTGCACCGCCAAGGTGGCCGAAGGCAAGCTGCTGGTCATGCCGCGTCAGGGCGGGCAGAGCACCACCGGCAAGGCCATGTCGGTGGTGACGATCAACAAGACCGACGTGAACCGGTACCAATTCCGGCTTGGCGATCGCAGCACGCAGAAGGCGGTGAAGACCCAGCACCAAGACCAGAAGACCGGAAAGCTGCAGGTGGTCGAGCTGGGCAACGACGACGCCCCGGACAGCCTGCCGCCGGTGCATACCGATCGGCACGTCTACCCCAACAAGACCGCTGCCCAGCAGGCCGCCAAGGCGCGTTTGGCAGCGTTCAACCGCAGCACCGCCGGCGTGCGCATCGAGATGCCTGGGCGCACTGATCTGTTCGCCGAACGCTCGATCAACGCCCAGGGGTTCAAGCCTGGCTTGGACGGCGAGTACCTGGTGGATGGAGTCGATCAAATGTTCACCCAGTCCGGGTGGACCACGACCGTGGAGTGCAACGGCGGCAAGAAGGGCAAGGCGAAAGCCAAAGGCAAGAAGACCAAGAAAACCGACAAACCGCTTCGTGCGGTGCAGGTGTAACGCGGGGCTATGCCCCCTATCTGGAGAAGCAAGATGACCATCACCGTTCGACAGCTGCAGCAGATTTTCCCCAACGCCGGCCGCAACGCCGGCGTTTTTGTTCCTGCGCTCAATGCGGCCATGGGCAAATGGGGCATCGTCACCCGACTGCGCCGCGCGGCCTTCCTGGCCCAGGTCGGGCACGAGTCCGGGCAGTTCCGCTATGTGCGCGAGCTGGGCAGTGACAAGTACCTGTCCAAGTATGATACCGGCCCCCTGGCCGCGCGTCTGGGCAACACGCCCGAGGCCGACGGCGACGGGCAGAAGTATCGCGGCCACGGCCTGATCCAGATCACTGGGCGCGACAACCACGCGCGCTGCGGTGAGGCCCTGGGCCTGGACCTGCTCAACCACCCCGAACTGCTCGAGCAGCCAGAGCATGCGGCGAACTCGGCGGCCTGGTTTTGGCATAAGGAGGGGCTGAACAGCCTGGCCGACAAGGGGGCTTTCGTGACCATCACCAAGCGGATCAATGGCGGCACCAACGGCCTGCAGGAGCGTCAGGCGTTCTACGAGGCTGCGCTGAAGGTGCTGCAGTGACCTGGTTAGCGCGGCTTGGCTTGCTGGCCCTGGTACTGGCGTCGTATTGGGGGGCCTACCAGCACGGTCGATCGGTGGAGCGCAGCCTGGGCCTGACTGCATCGGCGCAGCGCGACAGCGGCGAATGGCAGGCCGAGGCCCTGGGCCAGCGCGATGCCCGCGAAGAAGAACAACGACGCGCTCAGGCGCAGGAAGAGGCAAGAACCCATGCACACGAACAAATCCAAATGGCTGACGCTGGTGCTGCTGGCGCCGCTGCTGCTGGCCAGCGGCTGCAGCACGCCGCCGCCCAGCTCGCCGCCACCGTCAGTTGCCCCAGCCCGGATCCCGCCGCTGTCGCCCGAGGCCAGGCAGCCACCCGCGCCGCCATGGTGCTCTCCGACCTGCTCGCACGGGCTGATGCTCGAGCGGGAGAGCTGGCGAAAGCGTATGACCGAGCTGAGATAGCTGGCCTAGCCTGCGAAGCCTCCTATACTGCGCTGATCAACAGCAGGGAGCAGTTGCCATGAGCAATCGCGAGCAGATCATGCCAGACCATCCACTGTACTTACAGGCCAGAGGCGCCCATCGGGACTACCTGGAGGCAAAGGAACGTGGCGATCCAGCGGCCGCAATTAACCGATTGCGCTTGATTTATGAAGCGCAAATGAAAGCTGCGATCCACTATCATATGCACGCAGGTACGGCCGTCCTGCCTGTCCAATAATGGCTAAAAATTAGCCACGTCACATTATTGGTTTTGGTTCTTCCGTGTGGACTGGCCACTCAAGCTAGGAAGGCAGATTTTTCTGCCTTCGCAGCAGTAGAATGGATTGTAGTGATGAAG
Organism: Pseudomonas entomophila; assembly: GCF_013523125.1. Classification (GTDB taxonomy): domain Bacteria; phylum Pseudomonadota; class Gammaproteobacteria; order Pseudomonadales; family Pseudomonadaceae; genus Aquipseudomonas; species Aquipseudomonas entomophila_B. The sequence continues at coordinate 2,008 of NZ_JAAMQJ010000005.1, forward strand.
TGTCGAGAATTGCATAGAAAGGAGTTCTAAATTGAGTACAAAGGTAGAAGGTTGGATTCTTGATGCGGCTGTTTCACCATGCGCCAGTTTAACGCAAGGGGATTTGATTTTTTTTGAAAAAGAAGAAGATCCTCTTAGGAGGAGTGGAATAGTCGTAACTGCTGATTGCGATCTGGAAAAGGGTAAGCATGCTAGGCTAGTAACCTTGATTCCGGTTGTTTCGGTAAGAGAGCTTCTTGAGAATTACTTATTTCTTGAAGATTGTGAAGGCAAGCGAGATTCGATTAGGCATTTTGCCTTCAGGAGCTTTGAGGTTGAAAAGTCTTCTGAGGTTGAGGTCAGGCTTGCAATTTTGAAAGATAAGGTGGCAGGCTGTAGTTTGCGTGAGGATGATCCAATTCTCTTAGCAGCAAAAGTTGCTTTGGGTGACCTCAATTTCATCTCGGTTGCTAGTTATAAGGCTCTTATGAGTGCCGTTAAGAGCGATTTAAAAAAGGCAAGTTCGTTGAGTCAGCAGATAGGAAGCAGAGGCGACGTTTTAAATCTGCCCTGTACCAAGGCCTTAGGAATTGAAGGTAGTATTGCTTGGGTAAGGCACATTTGGCAGGTTCCGTTAAATTCGATAGCAATTAGGACGTCGGAAATAAGCAAAAGACCTGGCGAGAGGATAGCCAGGCTAGATTCTCCTTTTCGTTATAGGCTAACCCAAATCATGGCTCAGGTTTTCTCGGATATTGGGCTGCCCGATATTCCTAAGGTCCTTGAAGAAAGTGTTGACGAGGTATACCGCAGTGTCTAAATATATTATTGTTACTGAGGCTGCGTTAGACTTGTGTCTCTTGTCTGGAGGCTTCGATGAGTACTTCTTTCCCGTGAGCCAACAAGGCGTGCATAAGCTGGAATTATCAAGCAGCATAGATGCATACGTGACCGCAGAAGAAGCTGATCGACCATATTTTGCTCTTATTAATTCAGATTGCTTGCTAGATTTAGCAGGTATGAATGTAAATCCAAGTGACATATATCGCAGAATAGCTAGGGTGGTAAAAGGATTCAAAACTCCACCGATCCATTTGCCAAGGCAGTGGTCGGAATATCATCATAAAAATTTCTTAGCCTTTTTTGTATTGTCGAAGCTGAATTCCTCTAAAAGATGGATTGCAGACTTGGATGGTGATAAGAATTGCGTTAGGTTCGACTTGTTGGCATCGAGTGGATCAGAGGTGAATTTGGCAATGTATACGCCGTCACCTTGGCCAGAAAACCTATCTAATTTAATTCCTGCGCTTAGCCGTGTTAAGCCTGAAGCCTCTGACCAGCAGCATGCGAATGCTCTTGCTGCTGAAGTTGACTTAAAGGCAATTGGCAGTACGTCTGTAACGCATAGTAGAACTTATGAGCAATGGCTAGGGGATCTGACTGAGTCTCAAAGAAGAGCTATTAGCCATCCTTCTACGATATCCATCCGCATAGTGGGTCCAGCGGGTTCTGGGAAGACTTTAGCCCTATGCATGCGAGCTATTCAGCTGTCACGAGATGGTGAAGTGATAGCAAAAGGTAGTAAGATTTTAGTGGTGACCCATAGCTGGGCAATGGCTGAGCGGATTGATGGGGTTCTTACTACTTTGAATGGTGGTCAGATGTGTCTGAACATCACCACCCTCCCCTTAATTGCGTTGCTCGAACAGCATGTTGGCAGTTTTGGGAATAACCGTATTGAATTGATTGGGGATGACTCAAGTGATGGGAGATTAAAGTCCCTGGAAATAATTAAAAAAATTGTTTCTAGTAGCTATGAAACCACGCGCGAGGAGAGCCTGTCAGGCTGGATAAAAGATGCGCTTGATTCCGATGAAGGCAGTCGCGCTAGGCTTGAGCTTTTGCTTAATTTATATGAAGAAATATCAGGTGTGCTGAGCGCATCTGGAGTAGCTACCGATGATCAGGAGTCAGTACGAAAATATATAAACAGTCAGCGAGAAGACTGGATGCCTCCTTTTGTCACGGCCGTTGATCGAGGGTATGTTATAGCCGTGTACAAAAAATTTATGCAGGAATTGATAGATAGATCTTCAATTACAACTGATCAATTTATACTAGATGCTATTAGGGTGCTTGAGACGTTCTCATGGCGGATGCGTAAAGAAACTGAGGGCTACGATTACATTTTTGTAGATGAATTGCAGCTTTTTGATCCGCAGGAGCGTTCCGCATTAGAACTTCTAGGAAGAAGTAGAGAAGGCGTGCCATTTATCACTGCAGAAGACCCTTCGCAGGGCGTTTTTGCTGCGCTAAATACTCGCACAGGAATTGCTCAGAATGAACCAGTCTACTTGGACACTGTTCATCGCTTCAATGCAGAAATTTTTGAGCTTATTAATTTTTTCTACCAGAAGTTTCCCTTGAATGCACTGCCTCTGAAAATTGAGGATTATAAGAAAACTGGCAATAAGAGACCCGTTCTTTACTCGTTTGATAATGATATAAAGGCTGTGTATGAAGCGGCCAAGCTGGCTCAGAAATATTATTCGGAGGCAACTATAAATGATCGGATTTGTATAGCAACTTTAGGGGATGTGGATGGGTTGTTGATAGAGAGCCTGGAGCTAAAAAAGCTTCCTGTAAAGCGTCTTGCAAGCTTCGATGATGTAGAGCAGCTTTCTTATACTAAGCGTTCAGTGATCGTCGCGCCTTGGCAGTTCGTAGGTGGTACTCAGTTTAGTCATGTAATATTAGTTGCTGCAGGAGCGATTCAGCCAGCATCGCAATTCGGAAGATTACGTGAGCTAATCTCGATTTACCTATCCTGCAGTCGCGCTGCTCAATCGCTGAGTATAGTTTGTGCTACTTACGTCCCTTCAGTAATTTCTGAGGCTAAAGATCAAGGGTTGCTGGAGTTGGAGGGTTAGGCTGATCATGAAAATGCCGAGCTACATTTGTTGTTCGGCATCAAGCTTATGCAGGTGGTCTATCTGGTTTCCGCGATAGTTTTACCTCAAAATCAATTCCGCAACTGGGTGGCAATCTATTGATTTTAAAGGCTTTTGGGTCATTTGAAATATTAGCAATGCGGAAATGGTATCTTCGCAAGTAATTGAAATTTAAGGAAATTAATATCGGATTGCAAATCCGTCTACGCCGGTTCGATTCCGACCTCGGCCTCCATATTCGAAAGCCCCGCAGCCATTGAGGTTGCGGGGCTTTTTTGTGCCTTCGGATTTTGTCCCAGGCCGGATTTGGGACAAATTTGGGACACCGATGGAAATTGCGTGTCCCCGGCAAAATCCGGTGCATGGCTATTTATGAACAGCAATGAGCTGCTGGGCCTGCGCCGCGAGACCGTTAAGGCAAGCACGCGCTGCTGGAGGACACCAAGAACGGCACCCGTCGGCTGGTGCTGCTCTCTTCGACGGCGCGGGCGCTTCTGGATGGCCTGCCGGCGTGGCTGGGCGGCAAGGTCTTCTCCCTGGCGCCGCACTCGGTGAGCCAGTACTTCAACCGCGCATGCAAGGCGGCCGCTGCCTATCAGATCGCAGCCGTGCTTCGTAGCAGCGGGCCGCCGAGTGCCCATTCTTCCTGGGGTTGTGCCGCTCGAGCCTGTCGGTTGATTCGCCAGCGCGGCGCAGAAACATGCGCAAGAGGTTGCCGTACTGCGGCGGCTCGATATGCACCTGGCGCCGCGGCGCATTTCTTCATGCCTTCGCCGTTGACCAGCAACCTCAACGCCCTAAGCATTGGCGCCGGCAACTACATCGAGGTGGTTTCCAGCCCCGCCGATGGCTGGGCATGGGTCAAGGTCATGGCCGGAGCTACTTACACCTTCAGCGTCTACGTGCGCGGGTCGGATGCGCCTGGCTTCTTGCGCATGTACCCCCATTTCCTCGACACCGATGGCGGGGTGCTGGGCGAGAGCTTCGCCTGCTACACAAGCGCGGGCACATCACTATCAAGGGCTACATGACCGGGGTGGAGGCCAAGACCAACGCTGGAAACTATGGCCTGACCTACTGTCCCGGCGCTCTATTTGGTCGGGCTGGCCACCTCACCCACCCGACGAGAGCCCCGCTTGGTGATCTGCTACTCCGAGTGCCCGAGCAGCCTGCTGGCGTTTATGATGCCATCGATCGCTGAAGCCGCTTTCGGTCTAATATCCCGGAACTGAACTGCCGGGTCTTGGCAGCCAGCTCGGCGTTGTCGAAGCGATAGGCACACCATGGCACACCGGGCACGGCAGGGCCTCATCGACTTTTCCCTGACTGACGCGTTTTCGAAGGTGAGGCTCTGGCCGTCATGGCTGATGCCCTCTAGCTGCAACTCAAGGTGGCTTGGCACAGAAGCTGCTACGGCCATCTGAATGCCAGTTTGATGACGCTTATGAAATCTTCATTCCCCCTGTCGACGCCTCTTCGCCGCATGCTGCTTACAAGAGCGGTCATTGGGTTCATAGCGCTCGTGTGTCTTTCACTGATTCTCGCCACGGCTTGGCAAATGAACCAATCCAGGGTTGAGCGCAGAGCCAACGCCGAGATGACTGTTCGCAATATCGTTCGCGCTGCTGAGCAGCACGCTCAGGACACGGTAAAGCAGGCAGATAACACGCTGCGGGATCTCGTTGAGCGTCTAGAGCATGATGGGATTTTGGAGGGCGCCGAAAGAGCGCGACTCACCAAGCTCATGGTTCAGAACGTCGTGAATAATGAAGGTCTCCAGGGGCTCTTTGTCTATGACAAGCAAGGGACGTGGGTGGCTAATTCATTTGCCAGCAATGTGAATTCTGGAAATAACAGCGATCGCGCTTATTTCAGGTATCATCGAGAGCATGTGGATGACGCCGTGCATATCGGCGCCATTGTGGAGAGCCGTACAACCGGAGAGTTGATCATTCCGGTCAGTCGGCGCATCAACGCGGCGGATGGCAGTTTCGGCGGTGTGGCCTTGGCCACGATACCTGTCGCTTACCTTCAGAATTTTTTTGAGCGGCTGGACGTGGACGCAAATGGTGTGATCTTCCTGGCACTGAACAATGGTGACTTGTTGGCCAGGCGGCCTGCTCTGGCCCAGTTGAAGACTACCAATGTGTCCAAAGGTGAGCTCTTCAGTCTCTACCTGCCGCGTCACAACAGCGGCACTGCCGTGTTCAAATCAATAGTCGATGGCGTGGAGCGCGTGTATGCCTATCGTCGACTTGCTGAACTACCGATCGTCGCCGCTGCGGGGGTGTCATTTGAGCAAGTCTTTGCCTCCTGGTGGACGTATGCATACCGATCAATTGCAATGGTCAGCCTGATCGTGTTGGCCTTGGCTTTTCTGGGCGGGTTGCTGTATAGGCACATCCAACGATTGGTCGACGCGGAGGTGGAACTCAATGCCGCCAAGAATGAGTTGGAGATTATGGCTCATACGGACAGCCTGACGCGTTTGGCCAATCGCCGCTGCTTTGACCTGGCTCTACAAAAAGAGTGGGGGCGAGCAGGCAGAAACCAATCCCCTCTGTCGCTGATATTGCTGGATGTGGACTGGTTTAAACAGTTCAATGATCACTATGGTCATCTCCAGGGCGATCACTGCTTGACGCTGATTGCCGACCTCATAAGGGTGCATGCCAAAAGGCCAATGGACATGCCCGCTAGATTCGGTGGAGAAGAATTCGTAGTCATGTTGCCTGACACGGATCTCGAGGGCGCGCTGCGTGTCGCTGAACACATAAGATCTGCGGTCACCAATGCTCAGATAGAGCATGCGGGGAGCCCGTTAAAGAAAGTAACCATTAGCGCAGGCGTGGTGGCCATCCAGGCGCCTGAAAAAGAGGGTTATACCATGGCCTTGGCTGAAGCGGACAGGCTGCTTTACGTTGCGAAAAGCAAAGGTCGCAATTGCGTTCAAGGCCAGTTATTGCACAACTGTTCGGCGGCACCTGGATTGGATCAGTCCTCGTCTGAGCATACGGATGCATGAGCGTCACTGTATTCGAATGACGTAGGCGTTGCTGGCCATCCAGTACGTGAACGGCCTGCCACTTCATCGTTTCGAAAAAGTGCTGGGACGTCACGACCTTACGTCAAACCCTGACACGTTGGGTCATCCCGTGCGGCGGGCACATGCAGCCGCTGCTCACTGCCTACGAAACATAGCGCCCACCCCCGCATTGGACTGTTCGGCCCATTTCACCCAGTAAGCTGTGCGATGACATCGTCCGAGGACATAATGGTGGCATATTCAGCGCCGAGTATGGCTAACGTCAACGCGTGAACGGTGTCGGCATCCCAAGACCTTTCTTGATGCCCAATGACAGGCACGGCCGTCGTCGCGTCTGCGGGGAGAATGATGCTGTATCCCAGCGCTTTCCCTGCCCGGATGGTGGCATCCATGCTGTTGTGAATGACTACCCCTGTCAGCACGAAGCGCTTTGCCTGCATCTCGCGAAGAAGGTGATCCAGCTCGGTGCCGATAAAGGCACAATTTTCGTGCTTGGTGACGATTGCTTCGCCTTCGATCGGCATGACCTCTTTCTTGATACCGTTCCAGGGGCCGTAGGTAAAATAAGGAGAGGACGAGGTGGGTTCGTCGTGCTTGATATGAAGAACCGGCCAACCGTTCGATCGCCAGTGGGCAAGCAGGCGTTGGATCACCTCCAAATAGCCAGGGTTGTTCTTGCCGTTCCAGCAGGGGAGGTCAATCGCATCTTGGACATCCAGGATGACAAGGGGCGTGGGACAGGATCGATCCTTCATGGGTCCATTTCCTTCGATGGGGCTTGAACGTACCGTAATGACTGTCAACATTCCAAGTAGAGTAGAACCCCAGAGGGCGTGGGCAGGGGCGACATCCACTCAGGCTCGTTTCGCCAAGATGAAACGAAACGCCTGGCGCTCGACTGGGCGTATAACCCATTGACCTGCTGCTCGCCCATCAAGGCGTACCAACGACGTACGACGTAGCAAAATCCAGGCTGCTCAAGCTGAGTGAGCCCATGCACCCGAAAACGAGAACTGCATCGATCGTGAACGCATGATCATTGGACCCATTGAGCATGTCCCGCGTAACGATTCCGATATCCTCAGGTAGTAAGCGTCCCCCGTGAAGCTAAAAGCGCCAATGACTGCAAGCGTCCAATCGTTCAGGTCTGCATGCGTCATTGAAGTGGGCGCTTGTCCATTCCAGCCCTGGGTCTACCAGGGTGTCAATGGTCGGTGGCGCTTGGCTTTTTGACGTGCACGATAAGCGACAAGCGGTAGCTCAGGTCACCGCAAACACGCCGCGCGCCTTTCGCTATACCTTTCCATCAACGCGAAGTAGGCCTTGGGCCAACCCGACATGGCCGTACTCGCTTGGTCGATGGAGGCCAGCTTCTCTTCCGGGGTGCGGGCCATGAGCCCAAGCTGTATCACCCTGGCGAGTTTGAACGTTTGGGCCGCGAGCTCCCCGGGAGCGTATGCCGTAAAGCGCATGGCGCTGTCCAAGACATCCTGGCCCAGTAGGTGGAAGCCCTCCAGCGTCATGTGCGGCGCTTGCGATTTACTGCCCATCGCCGCAATGCTTGCCAGGAGCAATTCAGCTTTTTCCCTGATCAGCGTTTCTTGCGCGTCCACGCGTCTTATGCAGCTTTCCGAGGCCGCTTGCTGGGTCGATCGGTAGGTTGCATACCATGTCATGGCGCCACCGGAGAGTGTCACGACCAACCCCAATACGGCGATCAGTGTCGGCCATCTGACATTGGGTGCATCCTTGACCATTGGTGTTTTCTCCTTGATAAAGGGCCGGCTCGCTGTCAAGGCCTGCGACAGGATTTCGTCATCTCTGACATCCATGCCGCAGGCGACACGCTCGACGGTGTAATATCCAGCGTCCATGGACGCGTACCACATCCCTGGACGAACGCCAGCCTCAGCGCTGCGCTCGAACCGCCTCGACGAGTGGGTTGACCAGGCCTGTCTCATTCGCCATCCCGACTACCGAAAGTCCATCTTTCATGGGTCAGTCTCATGCACTGATGAATGCTGATTGGACGAACGTATGCGTCAAAAGACACATGCGCCTCGCTTCGTGCCGATGCTTTCATGCCCATGGAGCAGGAGGGTAGGGCATTGTGGACAGGGCGAATGGTAGACTCCAACGCTGACCCGGCAGCAGGAGGCCTGATGCGCTTGCAAGAAAAGCACAAAGCGTTCCAGCGATGGTTCACACCGAAGCGCAAGCGCTGGGCGGGGGCAGCACTGACCTTGCTTGCCCTGGTCGGAATGGTCTTAAACCCAGAGAGCCGGTGGTCGTGGGTGCTTGCGACAGGTGTCATCTGGCTCCTCTCCGCCTGGCGTCGACCATGTCACCGAGGGCACCGATAAGACGCAGGCCGAGGACCAGAAGCGCTCCACACCCTCACGGCACGACAGCCAACCCCGCCACCCGCCATTGCCTCAACAGCCACCCCCCCTGACCCTTGAACCCTTCCTCGAGCAGCGTCAGCGCCTGGATACGGTCCAGTCTGAAATGCCGAAAGTCCTGCCGGGTCTCGCACCAGGCGGCCAGGATGTCCGCCTGGTCGAAATAGCCGATCCCTACCGGCCTGACGACACGCACCGACAGGCTGGCGCTGTCACCGTGGTACGACACTCTGACCTTGCGTTCTCCCCGAATGGCCTCACGCAAGATCCGTGGATCGAAGGCAAGAGGGGTGTCCGGTCGAGCGCCGGCGGCAAACAGCGCCGTGCGGTTCAAGCGTTCGGCGCCACCGGGCGGCAAGATGGCCTCGGCCTTGGCCAGCACGTCATGGGCCGCCTGCGACAACGCCGGATCCGCACGGTGTGCGACCCAGCGCATCCCCAGCATCAGCGCCTCGAGTTCGTGTTCGGTGAACATCATCGGCGGGAGGGTGAAACCGGGGTGCAACACATAACCCAGGCCGGGTTCGCCACGGATGTCTGCGCCCTGGGCTTGCAAGGTGGCGATGTCGCGGTACAGGGTCCGCAGGCTGATGGAGAGCGACTGGGCAAGCTGCTGGCCCGTCACGGGATAGCGGTGCGCGCGCAACAGGCGCACCACGGCAAGAAGGCGTTCGGCACGGGTCATGGACGGATGCTGACAGGTTCTGTCAGCAGTGTCGAATAGCCTTGTGGCTTCTTCGAACCAGGAGGTGTCATGAGTCATCAGCATCTGATCTTGTTGTACGTACGCGACCCGCAGGCAAGCGCTGCTTTCTATGAACAGCTGCTAGGTACGAGCACGCAGTCAATGTTTCCGCACTATGTCTCTTTCGCGCTGAATGAAGGGACAGCGCTGGGGCTATGGTCCATCGCGGCCCGTGACTTCAGAAGTGGAGGTCGTGGTCATCGTGGCGAGGTCGCGTTCTTGGTGGATACGCCTGAGCACGTGGAGACGCTATACCGCCAGTGGGCCGAACACGGTGTGCGTATCGAGCAACCGTTGCACGAAGCGGTGTTCGGGCTGACGTTCGTGGCCCTGGATCTGGACGGTCACCGCCTGCGCGTCTGCCTGCCCGATTGAGCACGTCACACATGACAGGGAGCGGTCAGTCGCAGCTGGCCCCGCCATCGCTCGAGCTGCCACTGTCGCTCGATGAACTGCCGCTGTCGTGATTGCCAGAGTGCCCTGGTTCGCATGCGCTACTCGAGCGGGAAGGCTCGCATGCGTCCGGCAGCAGGACGAGCGGCGCAAGAAGGGCAGGCGCGGGCACGTCGGACACGTGACCGGTGCCGGACGCCGTCGAGGTACGCTGCTGTTTGCGCACCTTGCGGCGTTCGAACAGAGCCGTCAGAAACTCGAACATCCCTTATGCTCCTTGGCCATCGAAGCCATCAGCGTGTCGTCGCTCGCTCGTTGAGGGCAAGCGACGATGAATTGCCCGGGCCGCGCACCGTACGAAAACGACGCGCTGCGCGCAACCCGGTGAGCAGGTATCGGCGTCTCGATTCAGGCGGGCTGAACGGGATGAGGGCGTGCCAGCGTCCAGTTGCCCAGCAGCGTCAACAGCACGATACCTGCCAGGTACACCTGGGCTGCACCTGCCAGACCCAGCCAGGACACGGTCACGCTGACCAGCAGTACGGGCACGCAGAAGGCCAGGTAGCTGAGCGCGTAGAACGCTGCCAGCAGCCCTGCGCGCTGGTCGGGTTCGGCCAACGGGAACAGACTGCGCGTGGCGCCCAGGAAACCGCTGCCGAAACCGATGCCGGTGATCAGGGTGCCGAGGGCGAACAGCCAGAGGTGGCCGCTCGCCACGGCCAGCCACAGTACCACTGGGCCCGCGCACAGCGCGCCGCTGCCCAGGCGCAGCAGGCGCTCGCCGGGCCAGTGCCTCAACCCATGCAGGCAGACTGCGCCGCTCAGAGTCAGGCCCGCCACGACCGAACCGCCGACGAGCACCGACGTGGTTCCGGTGGCGGCCTTGATCAGGCCTGGCATCAGGGACAGGTAGAACCCGCTGATGGCCCACACCGCCAACTCGACCGGCAGCACACGCCAGAGCATCGCGCGTGCCTGGGGCGGCACTGCCAGCCGAGGTCGCAGGCCAGCCAGCAGACCAGGGCGTGGCCGCAGCACATCAGGCAGCATCGCCAGCCCGATGCCCAGCACCAGGAAGACCCCGAGAAACACCTGGTAGACCCGCTGCAGTGGCGCCGGGGCAAAGGTGACCAGCAGGCCACAGCCCAGCGCCCCCGCCGTCATGCCCAGCAACGGTGCCAGGCTGTTGAGCCAGGGGCCACGGCGTGCATCGCTGTCCAGCAACGCTGCGCCCAGGGCACTGGTGGCGATACCGGTGGCCCACCCTTGCAGGGCCCTGGCCAGCAGCAGGTCGGCCATCGCTTGAGCCTGGTGAAACAGTACCAGTGCGCCGGCCTCCATCACCACGGCGGCCAGGATGACGACGCGACGCCCCAGGTGATCGGACAGCCGACCGCCAACCAGCAGGGCGGCGAGCAGCGCAAAGGCATAGACGGCAAAGACCCAGGTCAGCCAGAACGTCGAGAACCCCCAGGCCTCCTGGTAGCGTGCGTATAAAGGGGTCGGGGCGCTGGAAGCGGCCATGAAGGTGAAAAGTAGAGCGCCCAGCACGATCAGACGCGTGTGGGTATCGAAACGAGAAAGGGTCATCCACTCACCACTAAAGCTAAAAAGTTGCGTTAGGGTAGGGTGTCTTCCTCTTAAAAGCAATTAATTAGCTTTATTGGTGGGGTATCATGCCCGCATGACGACCAAACACTCTCGCCCCGGTGGCCGTAGCGCCCGGGTGCAGCATGCCATCCACGAAGCGGTGCGGGCGCTACTCGACGAGCAGCCCCGTGATGCGCTGACGGTTCCACTGATCGCCGCACGCGCGGGTGTAACGCCTTCGACCCTCTACCGTCGCTGGGGCAACCTGTCGAGCCTGCTGGCCGATGTCGACCTGCAACGGCTCCAGCCCGACGCGCCGCCTGAGGATACCGGCAGCTTGCGCACAGACTTGGTGATCTGGCTCGAGCGCTATGTCGACGATCTGGTCTCCCGGCCTGGACAAGCCATGCTGCGTGATGCACTGACGGCGACCAACATGGGATGCCCTGTACGCTGCACCGAACCGACCCGCGAGCGGCTGACGATGCTGCTCGAGCGTGCACAGGCTCGCGGTGAACCTGCGCCATCGATCGACATCCTGATGGATGGCCTGGTGGCGCCGTTGATCTTCAGGACCCTGTTCGGTGGTGAGCAGCCAGACGCCGCGCTTCAGCGGCGCCTGCTCGATCGAGCGCTGTATGCCGAGGACGAAACCGGGGCCGTAGGAGGGCCGTCCTGAGCCTTCAGCCTTTCAGGCGCGTCGCGCAGTCAGCAGCAGCGAGGCCGCCAGCGATAGCAGCATTGCGCAGCCGCGGTTGAAACGTCGGCAGGCGACAGGTTCGCGTGTCCAACGTTGCAGGCGCAGCCCCATGTAGGCATAAAGCCCGATGGCCACGGCTTCCAGCACCAGGAACAGGGCACCTAACAGGGCCAGTTGTGGGCCGGCTTCCTGCCCAGGCTCGATGAACTGAGGGAGAAACGCCGTAAAGATCAGAATGGCTTTGGGATTGCCCGCCGCCACGAAGAACTCCTGCCTGGCCAGTCCCCACAAACTGTGGGTTACGCCACCCTTCGAACCCTGCTCGACGGTGACATTCGCGTGCCAGAGCCGATACGCCAGGTAGAGCAGGTAGAGCCCGCCGACGATCTTGATGGCCTGGAAAATCGCCTCCGACGTCCGCAAGACCACGGCCAGCCCCGCCGAGGCCAGGGTGATCATCAAGGCGAAGGCCAGCAGGCGGCCCAGTCCGGCGACGCACGAGGAACCCCATCCATAGCGTGTCGCGTTATGGATCGAGAGAAGGTTGTTGGGCCCCGGGGCCAGGTTGAGTGCGAAGCACGCGGGCAGAAAGAGCATCAGGGTCGTGGCGTTCATCGGCATCCTTGCAGGCCGGTCCAGGATCGGGATACTGACCGCACCCGACCGATCGGACGCGGCAGTGCATCGAGCGTAGCTCAATACCTGACGTCCCTGAACCTGTTTTTGCCAGAGCAGTCTCAACCAGGCCATACCGTGCAATCGATACCGGTACGGGCACATCCAAGGCATGATTTTTCCAGTCATTCAAAAGAGGCGGCCATGACACTCTCCCTGAGAAGCGCATCATTTTCACTGTTGGCCTTGATCCTGTCGGGGTGCGATGCCAACACGTCCTCGAAAACCAACGCAGCGCAGCTGATCTCGACCTTTCAGGGCGACTGGAAGGTGACGAGCGTGGCCGTCTCGGATACCGGCGTGCAGGCGTTGCAGGACAACGATCCTACCTTCATGGGCAAACACGCCAGCTTCACGCCCGATGCATTGACCTGGGTGCCCGCAGACAGTGCCGAAGACGCCTGCAAGCAGCCCACCTTCCGCAAGCTGACCGTGGCGCCGGACCCGGATGTCCAGGGCCGGCTCGACAAGCTGGGGCTGTCGCGTGGCACGCCCTATAGCGTACGGTGTGGCTCGGGCAGCTGGGGCCCAATGGGTGAGGAAGACCCTGCGTTCTTCGTCGGTGCGGACGGCACGCTGGGTCTGCTCTGGTACGACGGCGGGCTGCTCAAGCTGACACGTACGGCGCGCTGAAGCGAGTCCCTGCAATGGGGCATGTATACGGCCAGGTCAACGGTTGAGCGTTCCACAGGGGTATTCCTGTCTCCAATCATGAGTGCCCCTGTCATTAGTCCCCCTCATCGGGGAATCGACTTTTCTCTGAACCATGACATCCCACATCAGGTCACCCGCATAAGCAGTTGTAAAAACACTTCTTTCCAGGGAATCGATGTCATGTCGCCAAAAGACGATGCTGCACAGTTCGAGGCGTATCAGTTGATCAAGCAACTGAATGAGGTCGTGACGGACACCATGAAGCATGTTGCCTATGGCCATCTACCTGATGTGCAGTGGCGCGAGGTCGTCAGCACCCATCGCCAGGCCTTTGAACAATGGCTGGCCTTTGCCGAAAGCAAGGCTGTGACGCAGGAGATGGAGCAGCGACGTGAAGGGATGCGTCATGAGGAGCAACACAGAAGGCGCGAGCTGATGATGCCCGTGCACGAGACCTGCGAAGGCCGCGATCGTGACGGCTGATCCCAGGCGGGTAGTGACTTGAAGGTTGATGAGGTCAGTGGTCACTTCATGGCGAGCATGGCAGCCTGCTGGCCCTGTTCAGCCGACAAGAGGCCATCCTTGATCTGCTTGTTCAACGCTGTGCTGGCCGTGGTCAGTGCGGCAGACAGTGAGCCCAGTTCCGATTGCATGCCAGCGGCCTTCAGCTGCCGCATCTGCGGATCCAGGCCAGGGTCCACCAGCACGGTTTGCAGCTCGGCCTGCTTTTCCTGAATCTTCTGCTTCAGCTCGCGAATCATCTTCAGAATCTTCTGAGTCGTGTCCGGCAAACCGCTTTCTTCGATGTCCCGGTTCGAAGCCGCCTTCTGCGCGGAGGCCGCCTTCTGCAGCGCCAGGCCCGAGAGCGATACCTTGACCGCTTCGGTGCGTTGACGACCCTCTGAAGGCGGGCCACCGGTCGACGTCTCACGGCCTTGGGTCAGGGTAGAAGTCTGGGAAGCATTTAGCACCGTCTGGTTCGACGCTGGGGGAAGGGTCAACATGTACCGGCCTTGGAGGTGAGGGGCGCCTCTGTATCGGCCTGCTCGAACGATGCTTGAATGCGCTGCGCCAGGCTCATCGAGTCAGGCATCAAGCCTGATCTTCGCTGGCCACGGTACCCCATAGCGATGCCCGATGCGGACCGTTCATCGACCTTGGGGACACTTTGCCAGGGTAGATGCCTCACATGTAGGCACTCAGCCACTTTGCAGCCAAGAAGGAGAGCCAACATGATCAAAGACAACAACGGTCCGACAGCGCCCTACCCAGGCCCGTCGGAACCCCGCGATACCGGTGACGAGCACGGCTCCGGCATTGAGCAAGCCAGTTCGGAACCCAAGCAGGGTACCGGCGAGCAGGCCGAAAAGCCGGAAGACTGGACCCCGCCGGCCGGCAACCCGGGCTCCGATCAGGATTCGCTGGTCGACCGCGACAACGGGACAGCCAAGACCCAAACGCCAACACCCAACCGTTGACGCGTTTGACGGTGCGCAGGCGCATTCGATGCCTGTGCGTTCCCGTCGAGCAGGCTGCCTGGGCAAATAGGATGCACCAGGCGTAAGGGGCACCATCGGTGCCCCGGCCGGCGCCTCAGTTTTTCGATGTCTTCTCTGCTTCCTCCTGCGCCTCCTCGATCTGCTGCTCTGCCATCGCCCTGTAGGCCTTTCGCAGGCGCTGCAGCTCACGGCTGCTCATGGTTTCCAGGTCGAGTACCGAGTTTTCCGCCGACTTGGTGGCGCGGATCAGCTCATCCAGCTTCACATGAAGGATGTCGTTGTCACGATTTTGCGTATTCTGGATCAGGAAGACCATCAGGAACGTGATGATGGTGGTGCCTGTGTTGATGATCAGCTGCCAGGTGTCGTTGTAATCGAAGTAGGGGCCGGTGGTGGCCCAGACGATGATCAGCGCCAGGGCGAGCAAGAAGGTCCCTGAGCTGCCAGAGCGGTTGGACAGCCATTGGCAGAATCTCGAGAACGTCATGGTGTGGCTCCTTTTTGCAATGATTGGAGTGTGTGACAACCGTGGCGCGCTGAAATTTATTTTTACATTCATGGACGGCACTCGAATGCCAGCTCGGACTGAACCGTGTGGGCTCGACAGTGCCCAACGGAAACCACTCTGGAGATCACGACCATGACAGACCCAAAGACGGACGAGCAGCCCGCCAAAAACCCTGAACCGGACGACGTGCCCGCGCATTCGACCCCGGAGGAGCGCGAGCGACTGAAGGACGTCAACAAGGACGGCATTCCGCCAGGTTCCTGCTGAGCCGGCCGACGTCGTAACGAGTTCGCCCCAGATCCGGCCCAGGCCGGGTCTCAATCAAGCGGGCGGATCAGTTCAGGTCCTTGATTACGCACGTTGCCCACCGCAGGGCTCACCCGGTACCACTCGAAGACCTCGGCCGGCTCACCCAGATGCAACACCATCTGCTCGGCGCGCTCGCCTTCCAGCGTCTCACCAAGCCATGAGCGCGCCAGCTCAGGTGCCAGCACCACCGGTCTTCGGTCGTGCACATCGACCATGCCGCCTTGCGCATCGGCCGTGATGATCACGAAGCCATCCTGCTCGTCCCCCTTGAAGCGACCGATGCTGGCACACAGGGCAGGGCGACCGTCCCGTCGGCGAATCAGGTAAGGCTGCTTGCGCGGGCCGCCTTCATCGACCCATTCGTACCAACCATCGATCGGTGTGATCGCGCGGTGGGGCCAGATGGCGCGGAAAAAGGCGCCATGGGCGACTTTCTCTGCCCGTGCATTGATCGGCGCGGCCCGGTCCGTCGCCCAGTGCGGACGCCAGCCCCACCGCACACGTTCGGCACGCAAGGCCTGGGCCTCCTGGCGCAAGACGGTAACGGACGTGGCAGGCGCGACATTGAAACGCGGCGCTGCCTGCCCTTCGAGCCTGTCATGCCAGGTGCGTTCCCATCCCAGGGCAGCGACAAATTCGGAGGTATCGCTGTATTGGGTCACTCGTCCACACATGGGGCGTTCCTCTTCGACAGACATTCAGACGGGCCAGCCCATGGATCACCCTCGATGAGCAGGAGGGCGATGCTGTCAGGCAGGCACCCATGGATGCTCGATTGGACCTTGCAGGGCGGAAAGCATTCGCTGTAATGTAATAGTATTACATAAACAGGAGCGTCATCATGCAGGTGTTGTCATCTCTCAAAAACGCCAAACTGCGCCACCGCGACTGTCAGGTCGTCAAGCGCCGCGGTCGGCTCTATGTGATCTGCAAGTCCAATCCACGCTTCAAGGCCCGTCAAGGCGGGGTCAAAAAACGCGGTTGAAAGGGCACCGATCCGCGTACACTGCGCCTCATTCCGGTCGAAACGAATCGAGGGTGCGCAAGCGTGGAATGGCAGCAAGGCTTCGTCCTCACGCGGCATTGGCAGGACCTGCCAGAGGGCACCCAGGTGACCTTCTGGCTGGCCACCGAGGCGGGGCCGCGCTGCGTACGGCTGGCGCTTCAGACTTCGGTGGCGTTCGTGCCGGTCGAGCAGCGCGACCTGACCTTGACTGTCGTGGGCGACGAACCGGGCGTCGAACTCAAGCCGCTCGCACTGCGCGACTTTGCCCGGCGCCCGGTATTCGGTCTGTACTGCCGCCATTACCGGCAACTGCTGGCCCTCGAGCATCGCCTGAGGGCCGCAGGCGTGGACGTGTTCGAAGCCGACATCAAGCCGCCCGAGCGCTACCTCATGGAACGCTTCATCACCGCTCCCGTGCGTTTCACCGGCACGCTCCGGGCCGATGGCGCGTTCGACGACGCCGTGCTCAGGCCCGAACCCGATTACCGTCCCACCTTGCGCGTGGTGTCGCTGGACATCGAGACCACCGCCCAGGGCGAGCTCTACTGCATCGGGCTGGAGGGCTGCGGGCAGCGACAGGTCTACATGCTCGGCCCGCCCACTGGATCAGACGACGATCAGGACGTCGAGCTGATCTACCGCGCCACGCGTGCCGAGCTGATCGAATGCCTGGACCACTGGCTGCAGCAGCATGACCCCGACGCGATCATCGGCTGGAACGTGGTGCAGTTCGACCTGCGCCTGCTGCACAAGCACGCAGCCAATCTCCAGATGCCCTTGCGCATGGGTCGTGACGGCAGCCCCCTGCAGGTGCGCGAACAAGGCCAGCATGGGCATGCCAGCATCAGCGCCGTCGGGCGCTTGCTGATCGACGGGGTCGAGGCCCTGCGTGCGGCAACCTGGAACTTTCCGTCCTTCAGCCTGGAAAACGTCTCGCGCACCCTGCTGGGCGACGGCAAGGCCATCACCACGCCCTACCACCGCATGGACGAGATCAATCGCCTGTTCGCCGAGGACAAGCCCGCCCTGGCACGTTACAACATCAAGGACTGCGAACTGGTCACACGGATCTTCGCCCACACCCGGTTGATGGCGTTCCTGCTCGAGCGAGCGACGGTGACCGGGTTGCCCGTGGACCGCAGTGCCGGTTCGGTGGCCGCGTTCAGCCACCTCTACTTGCCGGCGATGCACCGCCAGGGGTTCGTCGCGCCCAATCTGGGTAGCCAGCCGGACCTGCCCAGCCCCGGTGGTTTCGTCATGGACTCACGCCCTGGCCTCTACGACTCGGTGCTGGTGCTCGACTACAAGAGCCTGTACCCCTCGATCATCCGGACCTTCCTGATCGACCCGGTCGGTTTGGTCGAGGGGCTGGCCGACCCTGACCCCACGCACGCGGTGGAGGGCTTTCGCGAGGCCTGGTTCTCCCGGACCCGACATTGTCTGCCGCACATCGTCGAACGCGTGTGGCAGGGGCGCGAAGCGGCCAAGCGGGACGGCAACGCGCCACTGTCACAAGCACTGAAGATCATCATGAACGCGTTCTATGGCGTACTAGGGACGCCCAGCTGCCGGTTCTTCGATGCACGCCTGGCGTCGTCCATCACCCTGCGTGGACACCAGATCATGCACCAGACCCGCGCCCTGATCGAGGCACGTGGCCTGGAGGTGATCTATGGCGACACCGACTCTACCTTCGTGTGCCTGCGCCAGGCGCTCAGCGAGGAGGAGGCGATGCACCTGGGGCACACGCTGGTCACCGAGATCAACCAGTGGTGGCGCGATCACCTGCGCCAGACCCAACAGCTCGACAGCGCCCTGGAGCTGCAGGTGGACACGCATTTCCGTCGCTTCCTGATGCCGACCATCCGCGGCGCAGAGGAGGGCAGCAAGAAACGCTACGCCGGCCTGACACGCCATGGCGAAGGTGAGGACAGGCTGGTGTTCAAGGGCATGGAATCGGTGCGTACCGACTGGTCGCCTCTGGCGCGCGAGTTCCAGCGTGAACTGTACGGCCGCATCTTCCGCCGCCAGCCTTACCAGGCGTACGTGTGCGAGTACGTGCGCCAGACCCTGGCCGGCGAGCACGATGACCTGCTGGTGTACCGCAAGCGGCTGCGTCGGCCCCTGGCAGACTACGAGCGCAACGTACCGCCGCACGTGCGCGCCGCGCGCCTGGCCGAGGCCTACCATGCCGGGCTGGGACGGCCCAGCGCCTACAAGAAAGGTGGCTGGATCAGCTACCTGATCACGCTGTCCGGGCCTGAGCCCCTGGACCATCATCCGTCGCCGATCGACTACGAGCATTACGTGTCGCGCCAGCTCAAGCCCATCGCCGATGCCATCCTGCCGTTCGTGGACGATGACTTCACGGCGCTGACCGGACAGCAGATGCCGTTGTTCTGACGGCGTTCTGTCATAGGCTAAGGCGCCGGTCTCGACCGTCAGCGGGTGGCCATGGGCTATGCTCAGGGAAGCAGGGCAGGCCGAGGCGCTCAAGACGCCCGAGATCATCCATTACAGGTTTCGGCGTGAGCCGAGCGGCCAGATGGTTTAGGCTTTCATGACAGATATTTCGTTTTGAACTGTAGTCACGGATACATAAGGAGAGACCCATGCTCGCGCGGTCATTGACCTTCGCCACGTTGCTCGCCGTTGCCGGACCGCTATGGGCGGCCAACAACGATGGACCCTTGACCAGTGAGCTGGGTAAGTCGAGGCCGCTGGTGGTGATTGCACCGAGTACCGCCGACCCGACGCTCAAGCAGCTGACCGAGGCCTTGAATGCACCCGAAACCCAGGCAGGGTTCAAGGAGCGTAGCCTGGTGCTGTTCAGCGTCGCCGGCCTGGTGGGCAAGCGGGACGACAAGTTCCTCGAACAGCAAGCGACCATGGCATTGATCCGCGAGCTGAAGCTGAGCGCCAGCAAGGGTACCAAGGTCATTCTGATCGGGAAGGATGGACAGCAGCACATGCTCAAGGACGAGCAGACGACCGATGCGATCGATGCGCAGGCGGTGTTCAAGGCAGTGGATGAGTTGCCGGCCAGTGAGAAGGCAGTCTCGACGCCCGAGCCGGTGGCCAGTGCAGCCGAAGCGGCCACAAAGGACGCCAAGGCAGGCAAGCCGGCTAAACCCGCCGCACCTGCCAAGCCGCCAAAACCGCTGGAAGACTGAAAGGCGCGTCGCCTGGCGATCCCTTCGCCAGGCGACGCCGTCCATCATTCCTCGTCGCGTTGCAGCTCCAGCAGCAGCAGGGAGCGACCCGTCACGTCGAACGTCGAGCCGAACTCCAGGCGCTCCTTCTTGCGTAGCGTCGGACGATCAGTGTCGATCAGGCAGTTCCAGTATCCGCCCTCGGGCACTTCAGGCAGCTGGAAGGGCACGACATCGTGATGGGCGTTGACGATCAGCAGCAGGGTGGCGTCCGAGCCGGGGCGCGCGATGTCACTGACCTGGGCACGCCCGTCCATCAGCATGCCCAGGCAACGGCCGTTCGGGTCTTCCCATTGCTCAACCGACATCTCGTTGCCATCCGGTGCGAGCCAGGTGACGTCCTTGACCCCGATAGCTTCGTTGTACTCACCCACCAGGAAGCGCGAGCGGCACAGGATCGGGTAGGCACGGCGCAGCTTGGTCAGGCGCTTGACGAAGGCCAGCAGCTCGGTGCCTTCCTCGTCCAGCTCCCAGTTGATCCAGCCGATCTCGCTGTCCTGGCAGTAGGCGTTGTTGTTGCCGCCCTGGGTGCGGCTGAACTCGTCGCCTGCCACGATCATCGGCGTGCCTTGCGACAGCAGCAGGGTCGAGAAGAAGTTGCGCATCTGGCGCATGCGCAGCGCCTTGATCTCTGGATCGTCGGTCTCGCCTTCGGCACCACAGTTCCAGGAAATGTTGTTGCTGGTGCCGTCCTGGTTGTTCTCCTCGTTGGCCTCGTTGTGCTTGTCGTTGTACGACACCAGGTCGCGCAAGGTGAAGCCGTCGTGGGCGGTGATGAAGTTGACCGATGCGTAAGGACGGCGCCCACGGTTGTTGAACATGTCGCCCGAGGCGGTCAAGCGAGCGGCGAAGTCGGCCAACTGGCCTTCGTCACCTTTCCAGAACGCCCGTACAGTGTCGCGGAACTTGTCGTTCCACTCGGCCCAGCCTGGTGCGAAGTGACCGACCTGGTAGCCGCCCGGACCACAGTCCCACGGTTCGGCGATCAGCTTGACTTGGCGCAGCAGGGGGTCCTGGCGGCAGGCGACCAGGAAGCTGTGGCGTTCGTCGAAGCCGTCGTGATAACGACCCAGAATGGTCGCCAGGTCGAAGCGGAAGCCATCGACGTGCATCTCGGCCGCCCAGTAGCGCAGCGAGTCGGTCACCAGCTGCAGCACGCAAGGGTGGCTGAGGTCGAGGGTGTTGCCGGTGCCCGAATCGTTGATGTAGTAACGCTTGTCGTCCGGCATCAGGCGGTAGTAAGAGGCGTTGTCGATGCCGCGCATGGACAGCGTCGGGCCTTGCTCGTTGCCTTCGGCGGTGTGGTTGTAGACCACGTCCAGGATGACTTCCAGGCCGGCCTTGTGCACGCGCCCGACCATTTCCTTGAACTCGGCGATCTTGCCGCTGGCCAGGTATTCGGGGTGCGGTGCGAAGAACGCGATGCTGTTGTAGCCCCAGTAGTTGTTCAGGCCCTTGTCCAGCAGGTGCTGGTCGTTGACGTAGGCATGGATGGGCAGCAGCTCGATGGACGAGACGCCCAGGTCCTTGATGTGCTTGAGCAACTGGTCGTTGCCCAGGCCGGCGAAGGTGCCACGGTCTTTCTCCGGCACGTCCGGGTGACGCATGCTCAGGCCACGGGCGTGGGCCTCGTAGACGATGGTGCGCTCCCACGGGATCTGCACACGCTCATCACGCCCCCAGGTGAACGCCGGATCGATGACCTTGCACTTGGGCACGAACGGCGCGCTGTCGCGCTCGTCGAAGCTCAGGTCGCCATCGGGGTGACCCAGGGTATAACCGAACAGCGCTTCGGACCATTTCAGCTCGCCGACCAGTTGCTTGGCATAGGGGTCGATCAGCAGTTTGTTGTGGTTGAAACGGTGACCGTTCTGTGGCTCGTACGGACCGTACACGCGGTACCCGTAGACCATGCCAGGGTGCGCGTCGGGTAGGTACCCGTGGTAGATCTCGTCGGTGTATTCCGGCAGTTCGATGCGCTCGAGCTCGTGCTCGCCCGTGGAGTCGAAGATGCACAGCTCGACCTTGGTGGCATTGGCCGAGAACAGCGCGAAGTTGACGCCTACGCCATCCCAGGTGGCACCCAGCGGGAATGGCAGGCCTTCACGGATGCGCGTAGGCGCGACGGAGCGGTTGGACTTCTTTTTTTGCGTTTGCGAAGACATGGCGTTCTCTCATTCGACCGAACATTGCAGTGGAAGCGTGTGACTGAAGCCCTTCGGCAGGTCGAGTGATCTGACATCAGGCGAGTGACAGCAGTTGTGAGCGCCTCCCTGCGCCTTGAAACCCCACACAGACCTCATGAAACGGTTGAGCACCGTGATGCGCGCACAGGCGCACCGCAGCTCAGCAGGAGCCGTGAAAAACACAGTGGGGGTTCAGTGGAAACCAGGCGCGTGGTGCACGCCTGGGTCAATCGAGCCGGGTGCTGCCGACTTAGCCAGCCTCGGGCTTCTTGGCAGCGCGAGGCTTCTTGGGGGCAGCGGGCTTGGCCGACGCCTCAGGCTTGGGAGCCGGTGCCTTGGCAGGCTTTGCCGATTTCGCGGGCTTGGCAGGCTTTGCCGCATTCGATGCGGTCTTGCCAGCCTGCGCCGACTCGAGCGCCTCGGCCGCTAGCTTCGACTTGGCAGGCGCCGGCTTCTTGCGTGGTGCTTCCTTTGGCGCCTTGGACTCGGCCTCGGCCAGCTTGCGGGCCTTGGTCCAGTGTTCGTCTTCACGGCCCTCGGGTTTGCCCTCCGACTCCCAGATCTGGTAGGCGAATTCACGGATACGTTTTTCATCGACACTCATCACGACGCTCCTGGTGTTCAAAAGTGTTCAATCAACAGGTTGACCGGAAACTCTGCCAGTACTGCGCTCAACATCAGCTCCCTTGATTGGCTGACCACATCACCGGCAAAAAGTCCCGTGCAATTGCCAGCGGTCAGGTCGAACGGCAGACTGACCCGCGTGTCGCCCCATTGCTCTTTCGAGATCCACGGTATCGTCGCCTCCTCCAGCAGCGGGCTGGCCAGACGCGGCATGACCACGATCGCGCGTGCCTCGTCGCCCACTCGGGCAAAGGCCAAGACGCGGTCGGCATGCCGGCCTTCGACGGCCAGCGGCACGTAGTCACCGCGTGCGAACAGCTGCGGATGACGGCGTCGGCAGTCCAGCACGCGTGCGATCAGGGTCTGCTTGATGTGCCCGTCCCGCCAATGCTCCAGCAGGGTCGGCAACGGCGTCTGCTGTTCGAGCGACGCCTCCCGGGCGGGGTAGTCCACGGGGCGACGGTTGTCCGGGTCGACCAGCGTGAGGTCCCAGTATTCGTTGCCCTGATACAGGTCCGGTACGCCCGGCACGGTCATGCGCAGCAACGTCTGCACCAGGCCATTGAGTGCGCCCGCGCTGTCGATCGAGTGCGCAGCGTCCGCGATGGCCTGGCGCAGAGCCGTTTGTCCGGCATCGAGCAGCAGGGCATCGATGTAGGCCGCGCAGAGGCCTTCGTAGGTCTCGTTTGCCGCACTCCAGCTGCTGCGCAGCTTGGCTTCGCGCAGGGCCTTCTGCTGCCATTGACGCAACCGCTCGGCGTACTGTTCGAGCGCCGGCTGGTCGTCGAAGGCCAGTTCCAGCGGCCAGCTGGCGAGCAGGGTCTGGAACAGCAGCATCTCATCGCCCGGGCTGGGCGCCGGTCCATCGTCGAGGTCCTGACGCAAGGGTGCGGCCAGCGTGCGCCACTGCTCGACACACTGGGCGAACCACTCGCCACGTTCGCTCACCACGGCCAGGCGTGCCCGGCAGTCTTCGCCACGCTTGTGGTCATGGGTCGCCGTGGTCAGCAAGTTGTCCGGAAAATCACGCAGGCGCCGCTGGGCTTCGTCGTTGAAGTGAGCAGGGTCGGCGCTGAAGATGTCCGCCTCGAAACCCACGTCGTTGCGCGACAGCAGCCGCGCCGAGCGATAGAACGCCGTGTCCTCGACCGCCTTGGCCGCGCTCGGTGCAGTCAACTGCTGGAAGCGCACGCAGGCGTGGCGCAAGCGTTTGCGCGCACGACCTGGCGGCAGGCTGCGCCAGCGCTGGCCGCCCAGCCAGCGCTGCAGCTGCTCGAGCATGGGCCAGTCGTTTTCACTGAGGCTTTCCCGGGCGCCGTTCACAGCCTGCTGGAAGAACGGCTCGTCTTCGGCCGGACGGCCCAAGGCGTTGATATAGGTCCGGTAGACCGGGTAGTGCTCGACCAGCGCCATCAGCGTGCGGCGAATGGCGCCCAGGGTCAGGTCGCGGGTCATCAGGTCGTCGCGCGCCACGGCCAGCAAGGCCTGGGCGACCGATTCGAAGTCGCCGGCCAGGGTGCCATTGAGCACCAGGTTGCGCGCTTGACGAACCTCTTCCTCGAACGCCGGGCGCTCGCTGACGCGGTGCCACAACTCGGTGAGCGGCGCTTCTCCGGCAGGGTCATGCTGCAACAGCGAGACCTGGTTCATGAATTCGTAGCCAGTGGTGCCATCCACCTGCCAGTCCGTGTGAACGTGCTCGCCGCTGCCAAGGATCTTCTCGACGTAGATCGGGAAATGATCCAGTGTGGCCTCGGCAGGACGTGTCGCCAGCAGGCCCTCGACACGACGGCGTAGCTTGCGGCAATAACCCCGAGGATCGGCCAGGCCATCGATGTGGTCGATGCGCAGGCCGTCGACCAACCCACGCTCGATCAACTCGAACAGCTTGGCGTGGGTCGCTTCGAATACGGTCGCGCGCTCGACCCGCAGGCCGCCCAGCTCGTTGATGTCGAAGAACCGCCGCCAGTTGATGTCGTCGGCTGCCGTGCGCCAGCTGGCCAGGCGATAGGTCTGGCGTTCGAGCAAGGCGTGCAGGCGCTGGAAGCCAGCGTCGGTACGGCTGTCGAAGACGGCTAGGGTCTCGTCGAGCGTGACGCCGTTACGGACCGCTTCAGCCAGCGCCTGGTGCAAGGGCGCGGCCTCGGCCAAGGGGTCGGTGCTGTCACGCAGCGCCGCGAAGCGCTCACCCAGCGTCTGCAACTCGGCCGACGAGCTATGGCCCAGTACCCGACCGTAATCCAGCGGACAGATCGGGAAGCGGTGTTCGTAGTGTTCGATCTCCAGCACGCCATGCTTGGCATCGAAGGTCAGCGGAATTTCGCCGTCCTGAAGCGCCTTGCCATAATCGTTGCCGAGAAACGGCAGCAACAGCTGGCCTTCCATCAGCGGGTCGCTGGAGTGCCATTGGATGTCGAAGAATTCCGAGTAGGGGCTGCGTCGGCCCCAGGCCAGCAGGCTCTGCCACCAAGGGTTGTCGGCACCGCCCACGGCCATGTGGTTGGATACGGTGTCGAGCAGCAGCCCCATGTCGTGCTTGCGCAGGGCGGCCACCAAGCGTTCCAGGGCCGCCTCGCCACCCAGTTCCGGGTTCACCCGGGTCGGGTCCACCACGTCGTAGCCGTGCCGGGAGCCGGCGCGGGCGGTAAGGATCGGCGAAGCGTAGACGTGACTGATGCCCAGACGTGCGAAGTAGGGCACCAGAGGGGTCGCGTCGTCGAGGGTGAAGTCACTGTGCAGCTGCAAGCGAATGGTCGCGGTCAAGGGCTTCACTGGTCGCGCTCCCAGGCTTGTTCGCGGGACTGCGCGATGATCTCGAGGCGCCGCGCGGCATGCGGATCGTCAAGCACCTCGCGGGCCTTTGCGTCGAAGCGACGACGCCAGTTGGGGTGGCCCTCGGTGGTGCCGGGCAGGTTGGGTTGCTCTTCGTTGCCCAGCAGGTCTTCCAGGGGAAGCAAGACGAGCGGTGCCTGGGTATGGCCGATGTAGCGAATGGCGGCGTCGATCATGGTGTCGTTGTCCTGAAGAGGGCCATATTCACGTTCAAGGCTGCTGTGCAGACCTGTCAGTTCGACCTGTCGCGAGGCCCGCCATTCCTTTTCTTTTGCCTCATCGATCAGCCCCAGTTCTTTCTGCCAATCGATGTCCCGCCCCTTGAGCCAGCCGGCCATCGTCGGCAGGTCATGGGTGCCGGTGGTGGCCAGTGCGTCGTCAGGCCATTGCTCGACGGGCAGGAAGTGCCCCGGAGGATCCTGCTCGAATTGCAGCACACGCATGCCCAGGATGGCTTTCTCGGCCAGGTCCTCGCGCAGGCCATCGGGCACCGTGCCCAGGTCTTCGCCGAGCACGATCGCTTCGTGTCTGTGCGATTCCAGCGCCAGCAGTCGCAGCATGTCCTGCACGGGCAGCTCGACATAGGCGCCTTCGTTGGGCTTGGCCCCCTTGGGGATCAGCCACAGTCGACGCAGCCCCATCACGTGGTCGATGCGCAGGCCACCGGCGTGGCGGAAATTGGCCTGCAGCATCTCGATGAAGGCGCGAAAGCCGTTGCGTTTGAGGCCTTCGGGCGAGAAGGCGCTGATGCCCCAGTCCTGCCCGGTACGGTTGAGGATGTCAGGCGGCGCACCCACGGTAAGGTCGGCCAGCAGCTCGTCCTGACGGCTCCAGGCCTGACTGCCGCCACCGTCGGCGCCCACGGCCAGGTCGGCGATCAGGCCGACGGCCATCTTCCCTTCACAGGCCACCTGCTGCACCCGCTGCAGGCTGCGTTCGGTCAACCATTGGCAGAAGGCATGGAAGTCCAGCTCCTGAGGTTGGGAGGCGGTCACCTCTTCCACGGCAGGGCTGGACGGGTCTTGCCACTGGACAGGCCATTGACGCCAGTCGGCGCCGTGACCTTCGGCCATGGTCTGGGCCTGCAGCACCTCAAAGCGGCAATGCAGCTCGAGCGCTTGCCCGGCCTCCTGGCGAAACGCCTCGAAATCCTGGCGCAGGCCGCGTTCGTCCACCTCGTGTTCCTGCGCCTGCTCGCTGACGAAATCCTTGTGCAGCGCGCGCAAGACCTGCAAGCGCGCTTCGGCAGCAGCGGGCCAGTCGACGAGCGAGTGTGCTTCCAGCCCACGCAAGGTGGCGGTCAGGCCACAGGTCTCGATGGCCTTTTGCACCGCGTGCTCGCCCAGCAGAATGGCCGGGCTGGCGTACAGGATGTTGAGCAACAGGCGGCTGGAGGGCGAGTAGGGGCTGAAGTGGCTCTGCTCGGCCATGGACAAGGCATGGATAGGGCTGATGGCCACGGCATCGGCGCCGCGCTCGGCCGCGCTGCGGACCAGGTCCTCGAGCGCCTGGCAGTCGCCATAGCCGCAGCCGTCGTCGCGGCGCAGGCTGTAGAGCTGCACGGCGATGCCCCAGCAGCGGGGCGGCGGTTCGACCGCATCCTGCAGGCCGTAGCAGCGTACGGGGGCCACGGCCAGGGTCAGGGTGTGCTGCTCGACATTGAGTTGGTGATAACCGACAGGCAAGTCGAGTGAGACGTTGCCATCGGCCTCCACCTGAGCCTCGTGGACGATGCCGTCCTCGCGTTCGAGGCGTACGGACATTCCGGCAAAGCGTTGACCCACTTCGATCGTGTCGCCCACGGTCACGCTCATCAAGGGTGGCAGGGCGTGCTGGCGAACGTGCTCGTCAAACGCCTGGAGGCTGGCAACGACGGCGGTGTCGTCGTCTGCCGGATGACCCAGGCCCGCCAGGACCTTGCGCAGGACCTCATCGCTCACCTGCTGGGGGTTGCCGTTGGCATCGGTCCAGTCACGGGCGATGCCGGCACGTGCAGCCAGATCGTGCAGGGGCTGAAGGCTCATACGGTGCCCTCGTCAGCAGGCATCAAGCTGGCGACACAGCTGGCCGGTGCCAGTTGCCCGGCCTGGGTGTTACTGCGTGAGCTGTCATACAGCCAGAAGGCCGCATCAGGCAGGTCGACATCGCACGGCGTCTCGCCCAGATTGAGGTCGATGCGCAGCAGATCGCCGTTCTCCAGGCGCCAGCGTGCGCTCAGCGCCTTGTCAGCGAGCACCGTGACGCCTTCGGATCTGATACCAGGCAGGGAGGGCACCACATGCTTGCGGCGCAATTCCAGCAGGGTCCGGTACAGCGCCTGCCACTCTTCGGCGGCGGGGGTATCGGTCAAGGGACGAGACGCCTCGAAGGTCTTCGGGCTATTGGGGTCGGGAATCTGCTCACGGTCCTCGGACGACTCGAAGGCGGCGAAGCCCTTGAACTCCGCGCGCCGGCCTTCGCGCACGGCGTCGGCCAGTTCGTCATGGTGGTCGGTGAAGAACAGGAACGGGCTGCGGCTGCCTTGCTCGTCGCCCATGAACAACAGCGGAATCATTGGCGACAGCAGCAGCAGGGTCGTGGCCGCGCGCAATGCTTCAGGCGCGCACAGCCGGGTCAGGCGTTCACCCAGGGCGCGGTTGCCGACTTGGTCGTGGTTCTGCAGGAACAGGACGAACGCGCTGGGCGGCAGGTGGCCGCTCGGCTCGCCACGCGCCTTGCCATGACGGTTCTGCTGGCCCTGGAAGACGAAACCCTCACCCAGGCAACGCGCCAGTTTCTGGATCGGCTGGTCTTCGTAGTCCTGGTAGTACCCTTCGGTCTCGCCCGTGAGCAGCACGTGCAGGGCGTTATGGCCATCGTCGTTCCATTGGGCATCGAAGCCTTCTTCGAGCAGGAATGCCTGGTTGTGCTCGTTTTCCAGCACCAGCCAGACCTTGCGACCCGGCTCGACGGCGGCGCGCACCCGGCGGGCCAGCTCCTTGAGGAAGTCCGGGTTGTCGATGGCATGCACGGCGTCCAGACGCAGGCCGTCGAAGCGGTATTCGCAGACCCACATCAAGGCGTTCTGGATGAAGAACTCACGGACCTCAGGGCGCTTGAAGTCGATGCTGGCGCCCCAGGGCGTCTGCTTGCCTTCGTCGAAGAAATCGTCGGCGTAGCTGTGCAGGTAGTTGCCATCGGGGCCGAAGTGGTTATAGACCACGTCGAGCATGACCGACAGCCCCAGGCCATGCGCCTGGTCAACCAGGCGCGCCAGTTCTTCAGGTTTGCCATAGCTGTTCTGTGGGGCGAAGGGCAGGACGCCGTCGTACCCCCAGTTGCGCTTGCCGGGGAACTGGGCGACAGGCATCAACTCGATGGCCGTGATCCCCAGCTCCGCCAAGCGTGGCAATTGTGCTGCCACGCCGGCATAGCCGCCATGCACACCGACGTGCTGCTCATGGATCACCGCTTCGTGCCAGGCGCGCCCCGTCCAGGTGTCGTGTTGCCATTCGAAGGCACCGGTGTCGACTGCCTGACTGGGACCGTGCACGCCGTCAGGCTGATACCGCGAAGCCGGATCGGGAACGTCCTGGCTTTCGCCTTGGGCATTGGTGAAGCGATAGAGGTAGTGGTCGCCTGGCTGGCACGCGACCTCACCGATGAACCAGCCGTCCGCCTCGGACCGCAGCGCGAACGCCTGCTGTCCAATGACGACGCTCACGTCACGCGCGTTTGGCGCCCAGAGGGCGAAGCGCGCCGACGTGGCGTCCAAGAAATGTACGCCATGCCTGTGCATCTTCGACTCCTCGAATCAGTAGTGAGCGGTCTGTGTCTGGTGCACCAGTTCTTCGTACAGACGGGCGTAGGGTTCGACCGCCTGGCACCAGTTGAAGGGCTGAGTCATCGACAGGCAGCGCATGGCATTGAGCAGGTCCTTCTTCTCGTAGACGTAGAAGGCACGGCTCAGCGCTTCGCGGTAGCTGTCGGCGGTGGATTCATCGAACAGGAAGCCGGTGACGCCATCTTCGATGGTGTCGGCCAGGCCGCCGGTGTTGCGTGCGACCGGCAGGGAGCCGAAGCGCTGCGCGTACATCTGGCTCAGACCGCAAGGCTCATAGCGCGACGGCATCAGCAGGAAATCGCTGCCGGCGAACATGCGCCGGGCATCGGTCTCGTTGAAGCCGATGCGTACGCCGATGCGCCCTGGGTGGCGCTTGGCCAACTCGCGCATGGCCTGCTCTTCTTCGGGCTCGCCTCGGCCGATGATCGCGATCTGGCCGCCTTGCTCGACGATATACTCGGCCACGGCCAGCGTCAGGTCCAGGCCCTTCTGGTAGACCAGGCGCGAGACCACGGCGAACAAAGGGCCTTCGCAGGCATCGAGCTCGAAGAGGGCGCGGACCTCATCGGCGTTGCGTGCCTTGCCTTCCCAGTCGTTGATGCTGAAGTTGTGTTGCAGGTGGCTGTCGGTGGCGGCATCCCAGCTTTCGTCGATGCCGTTGGGGATGCCGCCGAGCAGGCCCATCTCGGCCTTGCTGGCCAGGAAGCCATCCAGCCCGCAGCCGAAGGCCGGGGTGGTGATTTCGCGAGCATAGGTCGCGCTGACCGTGGTGATATGGCTGGAGTACGCCAGGCCTGCCTTCAGGTAGGACAGCTTGCCGTAGAACTCCATGCCTTCCTGTTGCAGCGCGTGGTCGGGAATCCCCAGCTCCGGGCAGCTGCCCAGGCTGTAGACGCCCTGATAGGCCAGGTTGTGGATGGTGAACAGGGTCGGCACGTTCACGCCACGCCAGTGCATGTACGCCGGTGCCAGGCCGGTCGGCCAGTCATGGGCGTGCACCAGTTCTGGGCGCCAATGGGTCATGCCTTCGCCAGCAGCCATTTCGGCAGCGGCCAGGCTCAGACGAGCGAAGCGAATATGGTTGTCGGCCCAGTCGCGACCTTCGTTGTCGCCATAGGGCGTACCTTCACGCTCGTACAGTTCGGGGCAGATCAGCACATAGATGACCAGTCCATCGGCCAGGTCCATGCGGCCGATCTGGCACGGCGGCAAGGCAGCATGGCCGCCCAGCTGACCGACGATGTGAATGGGGTTGTTGCTGTTCATTACCTGAGGATAGCCAGGGATGAGGATGCGCACGTCATGCAAGTGGCTCAGCGCGCGTGGCAGGGCGGCTGACACATCGCCCAGGCCGCCGGTCTTCACCAGGTCGGCGATTTCCGAGGTAACGAAGAGAACCTTGCGTTTGTTGGGGTTGTGCTGGCGCTGCGCGCCAGGTGCCTTGGCTGCCGTCACGATGTCCTTGCGCGGCACTTCGTGAGCGTCCTGGGTGAAGGTGGTTACATGGGGTTCGACAGCGGCACTGATCATACTTCTCTCCGTCCCTAAACGAGCGCCCTGCACTCGCGGTGTTGTCTCAAGCGTTGGTCTCTCTGAATGCGCGTGTACGTCTTGCAATCCATGCCCCGGTGAGTGGCTTACAGACACGGCACAGTGCGGCGATCCAGCCGCCAGGCGCTTGGTCTGTTCAGGGGTGGGCAGGCCCGGCAAAGGTGATGCCTTTTTCCGCAGCGTGCTTAAGTGCTGACCTGTGCCGATCTCGGAAAGTTCGACTTGTTTTCGTCATAAATTCCAAGTGGTTCATGGCCAGCCCTCCGAGTGTAGGAGACAACGTGACAAAGTTGTGACCCGTCGGTCACTTTTCGTGAGTGACAGGCTTATTCAGTTTTGTAACAAGTCGTCTCGTAGCCCCATTAGATGGCTTTCAGACACCGTTTCGACCCTAGACGCCTAGGGGGTTGCAACTCTTGTGCCTTGTGCGCGACGGTCAGTGACAAGGGCGCAGCGCCTGATACATCTTCAAGAACCCAACGGGCCCACGAAACCAGTCTCCCTGCTGTGCCAGGCAAGCCTGCCCCAGATAGCGATCTGCTCGTCAACACGCGAAGCCACGAAATCTACCTTCTTGACAGGACCGTTCATGGAACCCTTCACCCAAAACCCTGCCCCAGCATGGGGCATGCAGACGTCTGCGTGCTCACTCATTTGCACCCAGCACTCCAGTAGGGCTAGCCCACATGAATCTCGCCGACCCTGCCAGGCGGATGCTGAACCCTGGGCCACGCCGCTGGACTAACCTGAAACGGCACGTGTCCTGTCATTCGTTCTGGAAAGGAGCCATACATGCAACTGGGAATCGTCGGGTTGGGCCGCATGGGCGGCAATATCGCAAGGCGCCTGATGCGCGCCGGTCATGCCACCGTGGTCCACGACCGCAACAACGAGGCGGTCGGCACATTGGTGCAGGAGGGCAGCACCGGTGCCCACGACCTGGAAGCGCTGGTCAAGGCGCTCGACACGCCACGGGCGGTGTGGGTGATGCTGCCGGCCGGTGAACCCACCGAGCAGACCATCCAGAAGCTGGCCGAACTGCTCGAGCCAGGTGACGCGATCATCGACGGCGGCAACACGTTCTACAAGGACGATGTCCGCCGCGCCGCGATGCTCGCCGAGCGCGGCCTGCACTACCTGGACGTCGGCACTTCGGGCGGTGTCTGGGGCCTGGACCGCGGCTACTGCATGATGATCGGCGGCGAGAAGGACGCGTTCGAGCGCCTGGAGCCCTTGTTCAAGGCGCTGGCTCCCGGCGTCGGCGACATTCCCCGTACCCAGGGCCGTGAAGGCGAGCCTGGCCGTGCCGAGCAGGGCTACATCCATGCGGGCCCACCCGGTGCCGGGCACTACGTCAAGATGGTGCACAACGGCATCGAGTACGGCTTGATGCAGGCCTATGCCGAAGGCTTCGACCTGCTGCGCAGCAAGGGCTCAGAGCACCTGGCGCCGGAACATCGCTTCGACCTCGACACGGGTGAGATCGCCGAAGTCTGGCGACGTGGCAGCGTGGTCAGTTCATGGCTGCTCGACCTGACGGCCGACGCCCTGGTGGCCGACCCTCAGTTGGCACACTTCAACGGTGCGGTCGGTGACAGTGGCGAAGGGCGCTGGACCATCGATGCCGCCGTCGAACAGGCCGTGCCCGTGCCCGTACTGTCCAGCGCGCTGTTCGCCCGATTCCGCTCGCGTCAGCAGCAGGGCACCTACGGCGACAAGCTGCTGTCGGCCATGCGCCTGGGCTTTGGTGGCCATGTCGAGAAACCCGAATGAAGACAGACTCGATCCCTGCCGCCCCCGCCTGCACCTTGTTCCTGTTCGGCGCCAGCGGCGACCTGGTCAAGCGCCTGCTGATGCCAGCGCTGTACAACCTGGCCCGCGACGGTCTGCTCGACCCCGACCTGCGCATCGTCGGCGTGGACCACAACACCTCCACCGCCGCTGAATTCGGCGACCGCCTGCTGACCTTCATGCGTGAGCGCGACACGGGCGGGGAGGGCGCCACCCAGCTTGACGAAACCCTGTGGTCCAGCCTTGCCGAGCGTCTGGAGTACCAGACCGGCGATTTCATGTCGGTCGACACCTACACGGCCATTGCCGAGCGCATCGGGCAGACCACGCACGGCAATGCAGTCTTCTATCTGGCCACCGCACCGCGCTTCTTCCCTGAGGTCGCGCAGCGCCTGGGTCAGGCCGGTCTGTTGGACGAAAGCCAGGGCGGCTTCCGGCGTCTGGTCATCGAAAAACCGTTCGGCACCGACCTGGCCAGCGCCGAGGCACTCAACGCATCCTTGCTGAAGGTCATGGGCGAGCGGCAGATCTACCGCATCGACCATTATCTGGGTAAAGAGACGGTGCAGAACATCCTGGTCAGTCGCTTCTCCAATGGCCTGTTCGAATCGTTCTGGAACAACCATTACATCGACCACGTGCAGATCACTGCCGCCGAGACCGTGGGTGTGGAGACCCGCGGCGCCTTCTACGACACCACCGGGGCCCTGCGTGACATGGTGCCCAATCACCTGTTCCAGTTGCTGGCGATGGTCGCCATGGAGCCGCCGGCCGCCTTCGCCGCCGATGCCGTGCGCAGCGAAAAGGCCAAGGTCATCGGGGCGATCCGTCCATGGTCGCCGAAGATGGCATTGAAGAACTCGGTACGCGGCCAATACGTCGCCTCGGCGGGCGAAAAGCCGCTGCCGGGCTATCGCGATGAGGCCAATGTCGATCCCGACAGCCAGACCGAGACCTACGTGGCGCTCAAGGTGATGATCGACAACTGGCGCTGGGTCGGCGTGCCGTTCTACCTGCGCACCGGCAAGCGCATGAGCGTGCGCGACACCGAGATCGCCATCTGCTTCAAGCCGGCGCCCTACGCGCAATTTCGTGAGTCGGAAGCCGAGCGGCCCAAGCCGAATTACCTGAAGATCCAGATCCAGCCCAACGAAGGCATGTGGTTCGACCTGCAGGCCAAGCGCCCGGGGCCTGAGCTGATCATGGAGAACGTCGAACTGGGCTTCGCCTACAAGGACTTCTTCAAGATGACCCCGGCCACCGGTTACGAAACCTTGATCTACGACTGCCTGACCGGTGACCAGACCCTGTTCCAGCGGGCCGACAACATCGAGAATGGCTGGCGTGCGGTGCAGCCGTTCCTCGATGCCTGGGCGGCCGGAGGCGAGGTGCACACCTACGCGGCCGGCGAGGACGGCCCCGAGGCGGGCAAGGAACTGCTGAGCCGTGACAAACGCGAATGGCACCCGCTGGGTTGATCGATCTGTTCTGGAGAAGACATGCCAGCTTTGATCGAAGACTATGCCCTGCTGGGCAACTGCCGCAGTGCAACCCTGGTGAACCGCGACGGGTCCATGGACTGGCTGTGCCTGCCGCGTTTCGATGCGCCGGCCGTGTTCGCCGCGCTGCTGGGCAACGAGGAGAACGGCCGCTGGCGCATCGCCCCCACGGACCCGGTCGAGACGGTCGAACGCGCTTACCTGGAAGACACGCTGGTCTTGCAGACCACCTACGTGACCGCCGGTGGCCGTGCCCGTGTCAGCGACTGCATGCCCATGGGCGAGCACAATACGGTGGTGCGGATCATCGAAGGACTGGTTGGCGAGACCGCTTTCGAGATGGACCTGGTGCTGCGCTTCGACTATGGCCGCAGCGTGCCCTGGGTCGAGAAGCTCGACCCGTTGACCGTCAGCGCCGTGGCCGGACCGGATCGGTTGATCCTGCGCAGCACCGTCGAGACCCATGGCATGGACCACCACAGTGTCTGTCGTTTTCGCGTGGCGGCCGGCGAACGCCAGGTCTTCAGCCTGACCCATCAACCGTCGCACCTGCCGCCGGAAGCGCCCGTAGACGTCGAAGACGCTGTACGGCACAGCATCGAACAGTGGCAAGCCTTCGCCGCACGTTGCCCTGACGTCGGGGAATGGACGCCACTGGTGCGCCGTTCCCTGCTGACGCTCAAGGCCCTGACCTATGCGCCGACCGGAGGCATCGTCGCGGCGGCGACCACGTCGCTGCCCGAGCGCATCGGTGGCGAACGTAACTGGGACTACCGGTTCTGCTGGTTGCGCGATGCCACCATGACCCTGCTGGCGTTCATGAACCTGGGCTATTTCGAAGAGGCCCAGGCCTGGCGCGAGTGGTTGTTGCGTTCGGTAGCGGGGAACCCTGAACAGATGCAGATCATGTACGGCCTGGCCGGCGAGCGGGATCTTCAGGAATACACCTTGCCGTGGCTGGCCGGCTACGAGCACTCGCAACCCGTCCGTGTCGGCAACGGCGCAGCCGGGCAACACCAGCTGGACATCTATGGCGAGGTCGCCGACGCCATGACGCAAGCGGTCAAGGGCGGCTTGCCGACCCACCCGCGCAGCGCCTCCATCGCTCGCTTGATCATGCCGCATGTGGAGCGCATCTGGCGTGAGCCGGACGAGGGCATCTGGGAAGTCCGCGGCGGCAGCCAGCACTTCGTGCATTCCAAGGTCATGGCCTGGGTGGCCTTCGACCGCGTCGCCAGCCTGGCCGTGGATACTCCCGAGGATCATGAACGGGGCGTGCACTACCGACAGGTCGCCGACCAGATCCACCGTGAGGTCTGCGAGCGCGGGCTGGACCCGACGGGCCAGCACTTCGTGCAGGCCTATGGCTCGAGCGAAACCGACGCCAGTCTGCTGCAGATCGCCTTGACAGGCTTTCTGCCAGCGGACGATCCCCGCTTCCTGCGCACGCTGGAACAGATCGAGCAGCGGTTGCTGCACAACGGCCTGTTGCTGCGCTACGACACCGAAAGCGCATCCGATGGACTGTCGACGGGCGAGGGGACGTTCCTGGTCTGTTCGTTCTGGCTGGCCGACGTCTACGTGCTGCTCGGCCGTCGGGACGATGCGCTGACCCTGTACCAACGGCTGACCGGGCTGTGCAACGAGGTCGGCTTGCTGGCCGAGCAGTACGATCCGGTGAGCCAGCGCATGCTGGGCAACTTTCCGCAGGCGTTCAGTCACATCGGCATCATCAACACGGCCCTGAACCTGCACCGTTCGTCGTGTCCCGTGCGCGATCGGGCCCATTGTGCTGAGGAGCCCGTGGTGCGGTGGTCGCCGGTCGGCGAAGGCGCGCACGTCGGCTAGGCAGACGGGTGGATCCAAAAATGGCATAGTGGCCACATTTCAACGCCGATTCCGCGGGGGGTCGGCGTGTGTCATGAGGTCGTCCGCGATGTTGCCCACTGCCAGTTCCGACACGATGTACCGCCTGCTTGTCCAGGGCGTCATCGACTATGCCATCTACATGCTGACGCCTGAGGGCGTGGTCGCCAACTGGAACACGGGTGCACAGCGGGCTAAGGGATATGCCGCCGAGGAGATCATCGGACGACACTATTCGGTCTTCTACACCGAATCGGAGCGCAAGGCAGGCGTCGCGCAACGCAACCTCGACCGGGCGCGCCAGGAAGGGCGTTTCGAGGACCAGGGCTGGCGCCAGCGCCAGGATGGCTCCACGTTCTGGGCCCATGTGGTGATCGATGCCGTGCATGACGAGGCCGGCGAGCTGATCGGCTTTGCCAAGATCACCCGGGACATCAGCGAGCGGCGCCAACACGAACTGGAGCTGCTGGCGGCCAAGGAGCTGGCGGAGAGCTACAGCCACGAGATGCAAGTGCTGTCGCGGTTCCTGGACTCGGTGATCGCACACATTCCCGCCAGCATCGTCGTCCAGGACATCCATAGCCAGCGCATCCTGCTGGCCAACCCACAGGCCGAGCAGCTCTTCTGCGGCGCGCTCGGTGGCATGGTCGGACGCCTTCCGGAGGACACGCTGGCACCGGAAACCGCGCACTACCTGCGCCAGCAGTTGGCCTGGGGGGCCGAGCGTGCCCAGGCACAGGTCAGCGAGGTTCGCGTGCCGACCCTGCTGGGCACGCGCACCCTGCGCAGCCGCGTCTTGCGCTGCGAAAACGATGTCGCCACCGACAGTTACGTCTTGTTCATCGCCGAGGACGTCACGGAAGAGCGCGCCGCCCATGCGCGGATCCAGCACATGGCCCACCACGATGCGTTGACCGGGCTGCCTAACCGCACGCTGTTCAACGAGCACCTGCGCAAGGCCCTCGAACGTGACGGTGCCAATGGCCGGGTCACCGCGACCCTGTGCCTGGACCTGGACAACTTCAAGAACGTCAACGATGCCCTGGGCCATGCCTTCGGCGACAAGCTGTTGCGCGCCTTGAGCGGGCGCCTGCGCCGTGAGTTGCGCGACCAGGACACCCTGGCGCGTCTGGGGGGCGATGAGTTTGCGGTGGTGCTCTGCGACCTGGCATCCCCGACGCTGGCGCAAACCACCGCCCAGCGG
The DNA here is from genome assembly GCF_013523125.1 of Pseudomonas entomophila. Classification (GTDB taxonomy): domain Bacteria; phylum Pseudomonadota; class Gammaproteobacteria; order Pseudomonadales; family Pseudomonadaceae; genus Aquipseudomonas; species Aquipseudomonas entomophila_B. Next base: position 39,053 of record NZ_JAAMQJ010000005.1, read on the forward strand.
CTGATCGACGCGGTCGTCCCTCCGTTCCACATCGAAGGTCACCGTTTCTCGTTGGGCTTGAGCATCGGCATCGCCTTCGCCCCGGCCGACCATTACCAGGCCGAGCAGCTGCTTGGCTATGCCGACATGGCGCTGTACGAGGCCAAGCGTCGAGGCCGCAACCGCCACGAAAGCTTTCACGTTGCCCTCGATGCCGCCGCGCGCAAGCGACGGCTGGTCGAGACCGACCTGCGCGCAGCCTTGCACCTGGGGCAATTGCACCTGCATTACCAGCCGATCGTCGACCGCACCGGCGAAGTGGTCACCGGCTACGAAGCGCTGGTGCGCTGGGACCATCCCAGCATGGGCCTGATCATGCCCATGGACTTCATCCCCATCGCCGAGGAGTCCGGGCTGATCCACGAGGTCGGCAGTCGCGTGCTCAACCTGGCCTGTCGCGAAGCTGCTCGCTGGAGCGGCGAGCAGACGATCGCGGTCAACCTGTCACCCAAACAGTTCAAGAACAGCCACCTGGTGGAGGACGTGGCCCTGGCATTGTCGGACTCGGGCTTGCCGGCGCAGCGCCTGGAGCTGGAGATCACCGAGTCGGTGCTATTGGAGAACAGCGAGGAGAACATCCGTACCCTGCGTGCGCTCAAGCAGATGGGTGTCGGCATTTCCCTGGACGACTTCGGCACTGGGTATTCCTCGCTCGGCTACCTGCGTTCGTTCCCGTTCGACCGGATCAAGATCGACAAGTCGTTCGTTCACGAGATGGGCGAGAGCCGCGAGGCGCTGTCGATCATCCGCGCCATCACCGGTTTGAGCAGCAGCCTGCTGATCAAGACTACTGCCGAAGGCGTGGAGTCGCGTGAGCAGATGCTGCGCCTGGCGGATGAAGGCTGCTCGCACCTGCAAGGCTATCTGTTCGGGCGGCCCGGCCCGATCATCGAACACGCAGTCTGTCCACCGACGCGGGCGACGTGACGCCAGGCCCTGCCATGACGACAGGGCACCGGGCTGAGGTATAGTCCGGGCTCTGGCTCATTCTTCGCAGGAGTGTCGCGTGAATCCCTACACCGCCTTCAAGGTCGAACTGACCGACCACATCGCCCACATCCAGATCGACCGTGCCGACAAGGTCAACGCCATGCATGCGGCGTTCTGGGAGGAGATCGTCGAGGTCTTTCGCTGGGCCGACGAGACCGATGCCGTGCGCGTGGTGGTGCTCAGCGGCGCAGGCAAACACTTTTCCGCCGGCATCGACCTGAGCCTGCTGGCCTCGGTGGCCGGCCAGCTGGGGCCTGACGTCGGCCGCAATGCACGCACGCTGCGCCGTACCATCCTGCGCCTGCAAGCTTCGTTCGAGGCGGTCGATCAGTGCCGCAAACCGGTGCTGGCGGCCATCCAGGGCTATTGCCTCGGCGGGGCCATCGACCTGGTCTCGGCCTGCGACATGCGCTATTGCAGCGCCGATGCGCATTTCTCGATCAAGGAAATCGACCTTGGCATGGCCGCCGATGTCGGAACCTTGCAACGCCTGCCCCGGATCATCGGCGATGGCCTGCTGCGCGAGCTGGCCTACACCGGGCGCGCGGTCGAGGCGCAGGAAGCCTTGCGTATCGGGCTGGTCAACCGCATCTATGGCGACACGCCCGCGTTGTTGCAGGGTGTGTTCGAGATCGCTGCGCAGATCGCTGCCAAGTCGCCGCTGGCCGTGGCCGGAACCAAACGCATGATCAGCTACATGCGCGACCACAGCGTGGCCGATGGGTTGGAATACGTCGCCACCTGGAACGCGGCGATGCTGCAATCGCAGGATGTGCGCGTGGCCCTGCTGGCGCACACGAACAGACAGACACCTGATTTCGCCGACTGACGATGGTCGGCACTGCTCAAGGAACCCTCGAATGTCGTCACGTTGGAGCACTGCGGTACTGGATCCGGCCCTGCCCGGTGGATTGGCCGTCGCCCGTGGGCCGGAGGGCTTCCTGGTCGGCGAACGGGGCCCGGTGTTCGACCGAGGCTGGCTCAAGCGCCAAGGGCTGGACGTCCTAGGTGAGCATGGCATCGGGCATCTCGAGGGACAACCGCTGTTCCTGCTCGAGCTGCGCCATACCGCCAGCGTGCCGGGTCACCGCTGGCAAGGGCTGCGCACCTTCATGCTGGAAGGCGACTACACCGTCTACCAAGTACTGGGCTACGCCGCGCAAATCGGCACCTGGGCGCGCGAGCACCGTTTTTGCGGCAGTTGCGGCCAGCCGACCACCCAGGTGCGCTGGGAGCGGGCGATGCACTGCGCCGCGTGCGGCCTGCGCAGCTATCCACGGATTTCACCCAGCATGATCGTGCTGGTGACCCGAGGCGACGAGGTCCTGCTGGCGCGTTCGCCGCGCTTCGTGACCGGGGTCTACAGCACCCTGGCCGGTTTCGCCGAGCCGGGCGAGTCGGCCGAGGACTGCCTGGTGCGCGAGGTGCGCGAGGAAGTGGCGGTGCAGGTGCGCGACATTCGCTATGTCGGCAGCCAGTGCTGGCCGTTTCCGCATTCCATGATGCTGGGCTTTCATGCCGAGTACGCCGGGGGCGAGATCGTCATGCAACCGGAGGAGATCGAGGATGCCCGCTGGTTCGACATCCACGACCTGCCGCCACTGCCGGCCACGCGTTCGATCGCGCGCCACCTGATCGACCTCTATGTGGCGCAGCGTCTAGGCCTGCCCGAACCAGTGCTGCCAGGCTAGGCGCACGGTCAGGGCCAGCACCACGGTGATGAACACCGGGCGAATGAACTTGCTACCACCGCTGATGGCCGTACGGGCGCCGAAGAAGGCGCCGCCCATCACCGACAGCCCCATGGCCAGGCCGACGATCCAGTCGACCTGACCAGAGAAGACGAACACCGACAGTGCCGCCGCGTTGCTGACGAAGTTCATGCTGCGCGCCACGCCGCTGGCGCGTACCAGGTCGACCGGGTAGAGCAGCAGAGTGCTTACCGTCCAGAACGCGCCAGTGCCGGGACCGGCGACACCATCATAGAAGCCCAGCGACAGGCCCTGGGGCAATTGCCAGGTCTTGCGGATCGGCGCGTCGGCCTCGGCAGGGGCTTTCGGCGTACCGCCGAACAGCAGGTACAGGCCACAGGCGAAGACCATGACCGGCAGCATCTTGTTCAGCCATTCGGCCGGCAGGTAGTGAGCGACGATGGCGCCCAGCAGCGCACCGACCAGGGTGCCGCCGATCGCCAGGCGCCAGTGCGCCGGGTGGAACAGCTTGCGCCGGTAGTAGGTGAGGGTGGCGGTGGCCGAGCCGAAGGTGGAGCTGAGCTTGTTGGTGCCCAGTACCAGGTGGGGTGGCATGCCGGCGGTCAGCAAGGCAGGCACGGTCAGCAGCCCGCCGCCGCCTGCGATGGCGTCGATGAAGCCGGCGAGAAAGGCGACGCCGATGAGGATCAGCAGGGTGAGAGGTTCTACGGTGAGTTCGAAAGGCATGGGGCAAGGCGCGCTTGAAGGGTGGGGGAGGTCAGGTTCTGCAGCAAGGTGGGTTCATCGCTGTCAAGCCGACGCCCCTGTCGATCGCGCATCCCTGTTCTTGGTCTGCAGTGTTGAGGGGCGCGCCAGGCGCACGGGCGTCTGTTTCCCGCTCGTCACTGCCTGCCACGCGTATTGCCCTTCAACCGCCCCATGGTAACCAGCAACGGACGGTCCTGTCAGCCTCGAAACGCCTGCCTGTCCAGCCTCTGGGCTCAGCGCCTCATGGGGCTGTGTGAAAACAAGGCAGATGAAAGCAGGCCGTCAATCTGCCTTGCGTGCTCGCCGCTGCCGGGGTGCCCCCGATGCCGCCTTGCCAGTGGTATTTTTGGCCGTGGTCCCTTCGCCCGAACGGGCTGCACTGGGTTTACGCTTCTTCTTCCAGGGCGTGCCTGCTCGGCCCGCCGGCGTAGCGGGGCCCGTGATGGTCAGGCGCATGCCCGCACAGCGTTCCACCAGTTTGCCCACCCAGGCCGACTGCCGCGTGACGAACTCCTCCAAGGTCATCTCGCCACTTTGCACCATGTCCAGCGCCTGCTCCCAGATCGCCGTGGTTCCAGGGTCGGCGATGGCCTTGGGCACGGCGGCGATCAGGCTGCGGGCGGCCGGCGTGGCGACCAGGGCCTTGCCGTTCTTGACCAGGTAGCCTCGGTCGAGCAGCCCCTGGATGATGTTGGCCCGGGTCGCCTCGGTGCCGATGCCGGTGGTTTCCTTGAGCTTCTGTTTGAGTCGTGGATCCTCGACCCACTTGGCCACGTTCTTCATGGCCTTGATCAGGTCACCTTCGGTGAACGGTTTGGGCGGTTGCGTCCACAGGTCCTTGAGCAGTACATCAAGCATCCGGCAGACCACGCCCTGGCTCAGCGCAGGCAGCACCTGGGCAGGCGGGGCTTCACGGCCCTTGGCAGGCGTCAACGCTTCCGGCAGGGCGCGGCGCCAGCCGGGTTCGACGATCTGCTTGCCCACCGCACGCAGGGCGTGGCCGGCGCTGTCGAGCTCGGCCTGGGTGCGGTCGTACTCGTGGTGAGGCAGGAACTGCGCCAGATAACGCGCTCGAATCAATGTGTACACCGCCTTGGCCGTGCGGGGCAGGCGTTCCGGGTCGCTGGCGGCAGCCGTCGGAATGATGCCGTGGTGCGCGGTGACCTTGGCATCGTTCCAGGCACGCGAGCGGCGCTGTGGCTGCAGGTACGGTTGCAGCGAGGCCAGGCGTGCGTCGGCGCGTTGCAGGGCCGACAGGATGCTGGCCGCCTCGCCATGCTGGCTCAGCGGCAGGTAGCCGCAGTCGCTGCGCGGGTAGGTGATCAGCTTGTGCGTCTCGTACAGCGACTGGGCGATGTCCAGCGTTTCCTGTGCGCCCAGGCCCAGCTTCTTCGAGCACACCTCCTGCAGGGTGCCAAGATCGAACGGCAGGGGCGCGACCTCACGCACACGCTCGGTGGCCACCTCGAACACCGTCGCTGCGCCTGCGGCACACATCGCCTGTGCCGCTTGCTCGGCGACCTCGCGCTTCAGGCAGCGACCCTGATCGTCGCTCTGGTCCTCCGGCACACGCCAGTGGGCGGTAAAGGAGGTGCCGGCATGGTCGAGCTGTGCTTCGATGGCCCAATAGGGCATGGGGACGAACGCCTCGATGCTGTGATCGCGATCGACGATCAGGCGCAAGGTGGGCGTCTGCACGCGCCCGACGGGCAGCACCCCTTGATAGCCGGACTGGCGCCCGAGCAGGGTGAACAGACGGCTCATGTTCATGCCGATCAGCCAGTCGGCGCGCGAGCGCCCCAGCGCCGAATGGTAGAGCGTGAAGGTTTCCTGGCCAGGCCGTAGTTGCCCGAGCGCCTTGCGGATCGAGGCTTCGTCCAGCGCCGACAGCCACAGCCGCTGGATCGGGCCGCGGTAGCGGCAGTGCTCGACCAGTTCACGGGCGATCATCTCACCCTCGCGGTCGGCGTCGGTGGCGATCACCAATTCGCGAGCTTCACCGAGCAGGCGCTTGACCACCTTGAACTGGCTTGCCGTCTTGGGCTTGACCAGCATCTTCCAGGCGGGCGGGATGATCGGCAGATCGCTCAACACCCAGCGCTTGTAGCGCTCGTCATAACTGTCCGGTGGGGCGGTCTCCAGCAGATGGCCAATGCACCAAGTGACGCAGACGTCAGTGCCCTGCCAGCAACCGTCACCTCGCCGACGGGCGCCCAGGACGCTGGCGATGTCCTTGGCTTGGGAGGGTTTTTCGCAGAGGAACAGGCGCATGGGGCGCAAACGCTTCGTGAAGGGTCGAGGCCTGTCAGGATGGGGAAAATCGGGGCGGGAGGCAAGCGTTATCTGTACGGATGTACAGGTGAGCGGGGAAGCAGTGGCCAGTTGCACAAGGTATCAGGGTGATTGCCCGAAGGACTCTGCAGGTCATCGCGGGCAAGCCCGCTCCACAAACGGCTTGCGCAGCCATGCCTGCAACTACAGTCTGCAGAGATCTGTGTGGGAGCGGGCTTGCCCGCGATGACGGTAGCAGCCTCGCCACCGTCCCGCAGGTCAGTCAAATCAGGCTTCGCGCACCATGTCCACGTGCGGAATCCCTGCCTCGAGGAACTCTTCGCTCACCACGCGAAACCCGAACTGCTCGTAGAACGCCGTCGCGTGCACCTGGGCGCTGAGCGTCTGCTGCGTCAGGCCTTGCTGTTCGGCTTCCTGGATCACCGCCTCGAGCAACAGGTGGCCCACCTTCAGGCCGCGCCAGTCCTTGAGCACCGAGACCCGGCCGATGGTACCGTCGCGCAACAGGCGTGCGGTGCCGACCGGATAATCCCCTTCGAGCGCCAGGAAGTGCAGCGCCGTAGCATCCTCGGCATCCCATTCCAGCTCGGGCGGCACGTGCTGCTCGGCCACGAACACGGCCTCGCGGATGCAGCGGATGGCCGCGTTGTCCTTGTGCCAGTCGGCCAGGCGCACGCGTACCTTATTCATCGGCGAAGCCCAGGCTGCCTTGCTTGACCAACTGGCAGACCACGGTCAGGCCGTCTTCGTCTTCCAGCCACGGTGCCAGGTTCTCGATGTGCAGGGCGTCGGCGGCGCAGACCAGCTTGAGCAGCTCGCGCAAATGCCCCGGCAGCAGGCGGCTCTGGCCGCTGGCGAACAGCAGCAGGTCATCGTCGACTTCCGACCAGGCCATCCGCGCACTCGGGTTGCGAATCAGGATGGCGCCTTGCTCGAGGCTGTCGATCAGGTCCTCTTCGGTCAGTTCTTCACCGCTCACCAGCTCAGGGTAGCGTGGTTCTGTCATGAACTGGCCGAACCAGGTCAGCAGCAGGCGCTCGTCGCCCATGTGCTCGCTCAGCAGGGCCTTGAGGCGGTCGAGCGAATCACGCTGGATCTGGTGCGGGTCGCGCACCGGCTCGGCGTCGGCATCGCTGTAGCGCTCTTCGTCCGGCAGGAACTGGCTGAGGAAGTCGGTGAAGTGGGTCAGCACTTCGGCCGCGCTCGGTGCACGGAAACCGACCGAATAGGTCAGGCAATCGTCTTCGGCCACGCCGTAGTGCGCCAGGCGAGGTGGCAGGTACAGCATGTCGCCAGGCTCGAGCGTCCACTCGTCGCTCTGCTCGAAGTCGGCGAGGATGCGCAGGTCGGCATGGGCGATCAGCGGGCTGTCGCTGTCGCACACCTGGCCGATCTTCCAATTGCGCTTGCCCATGCCCTGCAGCAGGAACACATCGTAATTGTCGAAGTGCGGACCGACGCTGCCGCCCGGCGTGGCGAAGCTGATCATCACATCATCGATGCGCCAGCTGGGCAGGAAGCGGAAGTGCTCCAGCAGTTCGGCCACTTCCGGGACGAACTGATCGACCGCCTGCACCAGCAGCGTCCAGTCGCGCGCGGGCAGCTCGGCGAACGTCTCCTCGGTGAAGGGGCCGCGGCGCAGTTCCCAAGGGCGCTCGCCATGCTCCAGCACCAGGCGCGATTCGACTTCGTCTTCCAGGGCCAGGCCGGCCAGTTCGTCGGCGTCGATCGGGCTCTCGAAGTCGGTGAAGGCCTTGCGCACCAGCAACGGCTTCTTCTGCCAGTAATCGCGCAGGAACTCGCGTGCCGTCAGGCCGCCCAGCAGCTGAAGTGGGGTATCAGGATTCATGCTCAACCTATTGATAAAACTGGATTTGGGGTCGCGAATAAAAACGCCCGGCCAGGCCGGGCGTCGCACGCAAGGCGTCGATCAGATGCGTCTGGCCTGCTCGGCGGCATTGCCGATGTAGCGCGCCGGGGTCAGCGCCTTCAGCTCGGCCTTGGCCTCGGCCGGCATGTCCAGGCCGTCGATGAAGGTCAGCAGCGCCTCGGGGGTGATGCCCTTGCCACGGGTCAGCTCCTTGAGCTTCTCGTAGGGGTTCTCGATGTTGAAGCGGCGCATCACCGTCTGGATCGGCTCGGCGAGCACTTCCCAGCAGGCGTCGAGGTCGGCGGCGATGCGCTGGGTGTTGATTTCCAGCTTGCCGATGCCCTTGAGGCTGGCTTCGTAGGCGATCACGCTGTGCGCAAAGCCCACGCCCAGGTTGCGCAGCACGGTGGAGTCGGTCAGGTCACGCTGCCAGCGGGAGATCGGCAGCTTGCTCGCCAGGTGCTGGAACAGCGCGTTGGCGATGCCCAGGTTGCCTTCGGAGTTCTCGAAGTCGATCGGGTTGACCTTGTGCGGCATGGTCGAGGAGCCGATTTCGCCCGCGACGGTCTTCTGCTTGAAGTAGCCCAGCGAGATGTAGCCCCAGACATCACGGTCGAAGTCGATGAGGATGGTGTTGAAGCGCGCGATGGCATCGAACAGCTCGGCAATGTAGTCGTGCGGCTCGATCTGGGTGGTGTAGGGGTTGAACACCAGGCCCAGTTCGTCTTCGATGAAGGCGCGGGCATTGGCTTCCCAGTCGATCTGCGAGTAGGCCGACAGGTGCGCGTTGTAGTTGCCCACGGCGCCGTTGATCTTGCCCAGCAGCGGCACGGCAGCCACCTGGGCGATCTGGCGCTCCAGGCGGTACACCACGTTGGCCAGTTCCTTGCCCAAGGTCGTCGGCGAGGCCGGCTGGCCATGGGTGCGCGACAGCATCGGCACGTCGGCGTGCAGGTGGGCCAGGGCGCGGATGGCGTCGGCGATCTGGCGCATCAGCGGCAGCAGCACGTCGTCGCGGCCGGCGCGCAGCATCAAGGCGTGGGACAGGTTGTTGATGTCTTCGCTGGTGCAGGCAAAGTGGATGAACTCGCTGACCTTGTCCAGCTCCGGCAGTTGCGCCGCCTGCTCCTTGAGCAGGTACTCGATGGCCTTGACGTCATGGTTGGTGGTGCGCTCGATTTCCTTCACACGCTCGGCATGCTCGAGCTGGAAATCGGTGGCCAGGCGGTCGAGCAGGGCATTGGCCTGCGCGGAGAAGGCTGGCACTTCCTCGATCTGCGGGTGGGCGGCCAGGCGTTGCAGCCAGCGGACTTCGACCAGGGCCCGGAAACGGATCAGACCGTATTCACTGAAGATCGGGCGCAAGGCCTGGGTTTTGCCGGCGTAGCGGCCGTCTACGGGGGAAACCGCGGTGAGCGAGGAAAGCTGCATGGCGTATTCTCGGACAGTCAGGCTTTTGGAGGGCGCATATCATACATGAAAAGCGCGACCTTGCGTCGCGCACTGCACACCATCGGTCTCGGACAGCCGGCTTGGGCCCAAGTGCCGCGCCGTGAATGCGAACATTCCGCCGTCCGTCGGTGCGCCGCGTGGCACCCGTACCCTTGGGCCGACACCGCGACCGCAGGCCCTTGTCGTCAGGTGCGCATCATCCCGTACAGCTCGTTGAGCAGCTTGCGTCGGCTGAACACCAGCTGCCAGCGATGCCCGCCCACCTGGCGCCACAGCCGCGCGGCACGGATGCCCGCCAACAGGATGGCACGGATCTTCGAGGCATTGCTCGCCTGTTGCAGGAAGCGGGTATCGCCATGCACCTGAATGCGCTGGCGCAAGGTGCTCAGGGTGTCCTGGTACAAGGCCCCGCACGAGGCGATCACGTTGTCGTGCACCAGGCCGAAGTGGTCGGCCTGGGCCTGAATCTGCGGTAAGCGTTGGCCGATGATGCCCAGCAGGTCATCACGCTTGCCCAGGTGACGCTCCAGGCCAAGCATGGACAGCGCATAGCGCAGGGGCTCGCGCTGCAGGCTGCTGGGGTCGCGCTCGAGCGCGCCGGCCAGCGCGCGGTAACCGTCGCGCAGGTGCAGGTCGCTGCCGCCGAAGACCTGCAGCGTGGTGTCGGGGTCACGCACCAACAGGCTGCCGAGCATGCACCCCAGCTCGGCCTCGCCGGCCTGACCGGTGCGTGCGATACGGTCGACCAGCACGGCCGCCTGGAACACGGCGCCCAGTGCGACCAGTTGCTCCTGGGTCGTGTTCATGCGCGCGGGCTCCACGGCTCTGCCGTCTCGATCACACCACCGCCCAGGCAGATCTCGCCGTCGTAGAACACCACCGATTGCCCGGGCGTGACGGCACGCTGGGCTTCATCGAACACGGCGCGGTAACCGTCTTCAGTGCGCTCCAGTACGCAGCCCTGGTCACCCTGCCGGTAACGGACCTTGGCCGTGAGCCGGCGTGGGGTGGACAGGTCGACCGGGTTGACCCAGAAGATCTCCGAGGCCAGCAGCGCGCGGGCGAACAGCCAGGGGTGATCGTTGCCCTGGCCGACCACCAGCACGTTGCGAACGAGGTCCTTCTCGAGCACGTACCAGGGTTCGTCACCGGCATCCTTCATGCCGCCGATACCCAGCCCCTGGCGTTGGCCGATGGTGTGGTACATCAGGCCGTGGTGACGACCGATGACGTCGCCGTCGGTGGTTTCGATGTCGCCGGGCTGGGCCGGCAGGTACTGCTTGAGGAAGTCGCTGAAGCGGCGTTCGCCGATGAAGCAGATGCCGGTCGAATCCTTCTTCTTGGCCGTGGCCAGGCCATGCCGTTCGGCGATGGCGCGGACCTGGGGCTTTTCCAGCTCACCGACCGGAAACAGCGTCCGTGCGATTTCCTGGCCGCCCACGGCGTGCAGGAAGTAGCTCTGGTCCTTGTTTGGGTCCAACCCCTTGAGCAGTTGCGTTTCGGTCTCGGTGTCGCGTCGACGCACGTAGTGGCCGGTGGCGATCAGGTCGGCGCCCAGCGACAGGGCGTAGTCCAGGAAGGCCTTGAACTTGATCTCGCGGTTGCAGAGGATGTCGGGGTTGGGCGTGCGACCGGCCTTGTACTCCTCGAGGAAGTGCTCGAACACGTTGTCCCAGTATTCGGCGGCGAAGTTGGCGGTGTGCAGGGTGATGCCGATGCGATCGCACACAGCCTGGGCATCGGCCAGGTCTTCGCGGGCGGTGCAGTAGTCGGTTCCATCGTCCTCTTCCCAGTTCTTCATGAACAGGCCTTCCACCTGGTAGCCCTGCTCGATCAGGAGCTGGGCGGAGACGGAAGAGTCCACGCCGCCGGACATGCCGACGATGACACGGGTCTGGGCGGGGTCTTTGAGTGCTGGGCTGGTCATGGCTACCGGTGTGTATCTGGGAAAAACGCCGATTCTAGCAGGCCGCTTCGCGAACGTCAGTCGCGCAGCAGTGCAAGGCTGTGCAGTGGGCCGGCCAGGTAATCGTCGATGCAGCGTGGCACCAGCTCGCTGCGCCAGCGATCCGGCTCGGCCAGCAAGGCTTCCCGGCTCAGCCATACCGCCCGGACGATGTCGGCGTCCAGTGCGCGTTGTGGATGATGGCGTACGGCGCGTGCGGCGAAGCAGATGCGCTGGTAGGTCACGCCGTTGCTGGGCGCCGTATAGAGGTAGATACCGACCACGCCGGTCAGCTCGACCTCCCAGGCCGTCTCTTCGAGTGTTTCGCGCAGGGCCGCCTGGCATAGCGTCTCGTTCGGTTCGAGGTGCCCGGCGGGCTGGTTGAACACGTGCTTGCCGGCCTTGAATTCCTCGACCATCAGGAATCGGCCTTGATCTTCGATGACCGTGGCGACGGTGATGTGGGGGTGCCAGGGCATGGGGGCTCCTTAGGGGGGAGTGGCAAGTTACAAGCTACAAGCTACAAGCTACAAGCTACAAGCTACAAGCTACAAGCTACAAGCGGACGGTAGTGCGGTGAGTCAGGTGTTGACAGGACGTCGAGACGGCGCTGACGCTCTCGCTTGCCGCTTGCCGCTTGCCGCTTGCCGCTTGCCGCTTGCCGCTTGCCGCTTGTCACTCAAAAAGCAAGAACCCCGGTGCGTGGCCGGGGTTCTTGCCGATCGCCAGGTGGCTTACAGGGCCGCGAGGGCGCTGTTGAAGGTGGTGCTAGGGCGCATCACCTTGGCGGTCAGTTCAGGGTTCGGCGCGTAGTAGCCACCGATGTCGGCCGGCTTGCCCTGAACGTCGTTGAGCTCGGCGACGATGGTCGCTTCGTTCTCGGTCAAGGCCTTGGCCAGCGGGGCGAAGCGCGCTTGCAGCTCGGTGTCGTCGTTCTGCGCGGCCAGGGCCTGGGCCCAGTACAGGGTCAGGTAGAAGTGGCTGCCGCGGTTGTCGATGCCGCCGACCTTGCGCGCCGGCGACTTGTTGGTGTCGAGGAACTGGCCGGTGGCCTTGTCCAGCGTGGCTGCCAGCACCTTGGCTTTGGGGTTGTCGTAGACTTCGCCCAGGTGCTCCAGCGAGGCGGCCAAGGCCAGGAACTCGCCCAGCGAATCCCAGCGCAGGAAGTTCTCTTCCACCAGCTGTTGCACGTGCTTGGGGGCCGAACCGCCAGCGCCGGTTTCGAACAGGCCCCCACCGTTCATCAGCGGGACGATCGACAGCATCTTGGCGCTGGTGCCCAGCTCCATGATCGGGAACAGGTCGGTCAGGTAATCGCGCAGCACGTTGCCGGTCACCGAGATGGTGTCCTCGCCCTTGCGGATGCGGTCCAGGGAGAACTTGATCGCGTCGACCGGCGCCATGACGCGGATGTCCAGGCCGTTGGTGTCGTGATCCTTGAGGTAGGTCTGGACCTTCTCGATCATCACGGCGTCGTGGGCACGGGCCGGGTCCAGCCAGAACACGGCCGGCGTATTGCTCAGGCGTGCGCGGTTGACGGCCAGCTTGACCCAATCCTGGATCGGCGCGTCCTTGGTCTGGCACATGCGGAAGATGTCACCGGTCTCGACGGCCTGCTCCATCAGCACCTTGCCCTGGCTGTCCGACACGCGGACCACGCCGTCGGCCTTGATCTGGAAGGTCTTGTCGTGGGAGCCGTACTCTTCGGCTTTCTGCGCCATCAGGCCCACGTTCGGCACGCTGCCCATGGTGGTCGGGTCGAAGGCGCCATTGGCCTTGCAGTCTTCGATCACGGCCTGGTAGATGCCGGCGTAGCAACGGTCCGGGATGATCGCTTTGGCATCCTGCAGCTCGCCGGCGGCGTTCCACATCTTGCCCGAGTCACGGATCATGGCCGGCATCGAAGCGTCGACGATGACGTCGCTCGGCACGTGCAGGTTGGTGATGCCCTTATCGGAGTTGACCATGGCCAGGGCCGGACGCTCGGCGTACAGGGCCTGAATCTCGCCTTCGATGGCGGCCTGCTGGTCGGCCGGCAGGTCCTTGAGGCGCGCATACAGGTCACCGATGCCGTTGTTGGCATTGAAGCCGGCCTTGGCCAGGGCGTCAGCGTGGCGGTTGAGCACGTCGCCATAGAAGGCTTCGACGATGATGCCGAACATGATCGGGTCGGAGACTTTCATCATGGTGGCTTTCAGGTGCACCGAGAACAGCACGCCCGACGCCTTGGCGTCTTCGATCTGCTGCGCGATGAAGGCCTTGAGCGCCTTGCGGCTCATGACGGCGCAATCGACCACCTCACCCGCATTGACCGCGGTCTTTTCCTTCAGCACGGTGCTGTTGCCGTCTTTGCCCACCAGCTCGATGCGCAGGCTGCCGTCGGCTTCGATCAGCGCGGCTTTCTCGCTGCCGTAGAAGTCGCCGTTGTCCATGTGCGCGACGTGCGAGCGCGACTCGGCGCTCCAGGCGCCCATCTTGTGCGGGTGCTTGCGTGCGTAGTTCTTCACCGACAGCGGTGCACGACGGTCCGAGTTGCCTTCACGCAGCACGGGGTTGACGGCGCTGCCCTTGATGCGGTCGTAGCGGGCGCGGGACTCTTTCTCGGCGTCCGTGGCCGGTTCGTCGGCGTAGTCGGGAATGGCGTAGCCCTGGGCTTGCAGCTCCTTGATCGCGGCCTTGAGCTGCGGGACCGAGGCGCTGATGTTGGGCAGCTTGATGATGTTCGCTTCAGGGGTGGTCGCCAGTTGACCCAGTTCCGCCAGGTGATCGCCTACCTGCTTCTCGGCGCCAAGCTGCTCGGGGAAGGCGGCCAGGATACGGCCGGCCAGCGAGATGTCGCGCGTTTCGACGGCGATGTCGGCCGACGCGGTGAACGCTTCGATGACAGGCAGCAGTGAATAGGTGGCGAGGGCAGGGGCTTCGTCGGTGAAGGTGTAGATGATCTTGGAACGGGAGGGCATAGGCGGGTTAACTCTCTGTTTTGCCGAGCGTGCCCGGTCTCGAGAGGCGCTGTGTGGGCGCTACGTCCAGGCCTGGGCGTGGACGGCTCGAGCGGCAGCGAAGCGGTGATGGTGGATGCATCAGTCGAGCGTCATGGGCCTGACGTGCCAGGCACGTCGGGCAGGTTGGCCGTCAAGGCCGGTGGGCGAGCCGTGTCTTTCCATGGGTTCGCCCGGTGACCCTACGGTCAGGGCCGGAGTATAACAAACACGGCATCAAAATCGGCAAGGCGGGCATGATATCGATTCGTTTCTACGACCAAAGATGTAGTAAAAGGCGGGGTGGCGCGCAGGCGCGAGTACACCGATCGCTCGTCGAAACGACCGGTGGGAAGGTGGGGAGCATGGAGGCTAGCGGGTGTGCGCCAGCTCCGGAGCCTCCAGTGAAGCGTCTTCGACCGTGGCCGGTGCCGGAGTGATGTTGATGGCATGCAGGCCCTTGGGGCCCTGAACGATGTCGAACACGACTCGCTGGCCAGCCTTCAAGGTCTTGTAGCCGTCTATCTTGACCGCCGAATAATGGGCGAACAGGTCTTCGGTCGAATCGTCCTTGTTCACGAAGCCGTAGCCCTTGGCATTGTTGAACCACTTGACTTTACCGCTGGTCATCCTCATGTCCCTCTGCAAAGGCTCCATCACTGGAGTATCATCGACGTCATCCGCATACGAACCTGCGAAAAAATCGGGTTGACTGCGCGGATCTTTATTGACCACGGTGGGCTCTATATTGGTTGTAACACCGATTCGCCGATAGTCAAGGTCACGTGGCGGCTGCAGCGTCGCAGGCCTGCGCGATCCGACCCACTACCTTAACCTGTCGATGTGATGAAATTCTTTCCATGCATGCAACCAGCCAGATTCGACTAACATTCAATCAGGATCGCCAGCAGTCGCATGACGACGACGGCGCCGGTCTGGCGACTCAGGAAGCCAAGCCCGCCCTGCAGGCGCCACCCATGTACAAGGTGGTACTGTTCAATGATGACTACACGCCGATGGATTTCGTCGTCGAGGTGCTCGAAACGTTCTTCAATCTGAACCGCGAGCTGGCGACCAAGATCATGCTGACCGTCCACACCGAAGGACGGGCAGTCTGCGGATTGTTCACCCGCGACATTGCCGAGACCAAGGCCACGCAGGTCAATCAATACGCGAGAGAAAGCCAGCATCCGCTACTCTGTGAAATCGAGAAGGACGGTTAAACGCCGACCACTTGGGTATGAGGTGAAGCCATGTTAAACCGCGAGCTCGAAGTCACCCTCAATCTGGCCTTCAAGGAGGCCCGGTCGAAGCGCCATGAATTCATGACCGTCGAGCACTTGCTGCTGGCGCTCCTGGACAACGAGGCCGCCGCGACCGTTCTGCGCGCCTGTGGCGCCAATCTCGACAAGCTCAAGCACGACCTGCAAGAGTTCATCGACTCCACCACGCCTCTGATCCCGGTGCACGACGAAGACCGCGAAACCCAGCCGACCCTGGGCTTCCAGCGGGTTCTGCAGCGTGCCGTGTTCCATGTGCAGAGCTCCGGCAAGCGCGAGGTCACCGGTGCCAACGTGCTGGTCGCGATCTTCAGCGAGCAGGAGAGCCAGGCCGTGTTCCTGCTCAAGCAGCAGAGCGTGGCACGCATCGATGTGGTCAACTACATCGCCCACGGCATTTCCAAGGTGCCTGGCCATGGGCCCAGCACCGAGGGCGAACAAGACATGCAGGATGAAGAGGGTGGTGAATCGTCGTCCTCCAGCAATCCACTCGATGCCTACGCCAGTAACCTGAACGATCAGGCACGCCAAGGGCGTATCGACCCGTTGGTCGGTCGCGAGCAGGAGGTCGAGCGCGTGGCGCAGATCCTGGCGCGTCGCCGCAAGAACAACCCGCTGCTGGTCGGTGAGGCTGGCGTCGGCAAGACCGCCATCGCCGAAGGTCTGGCCAAGCGCATCGTCGACGGCCAAGTGCCCGACTTGCTGGCGCAGAGCGTGGTCTACTCGCTGGACCTGGGCGCGCTGCTGGCCGGTACCAAGTACCGCGGCGATTTCGAGAAGCGCTTCAAGGCGCTGCTGGGCGAGCTGCGCAAACGGCCGCACGCGATCCTGTTCATCGACGAGATCCACACCATCATCGGTGCCGGGGCTGCGTCCGGTGGCGTCATGGACGCCTCCAACCTGCTCAAGCCGCTGCTGTCGTCCGGCGAGATCCGTTGCATCGGCTCGACGACCTTCCAGGAATTCCGTGGCATCTTCGAGAAGGATCGAGCGCTGGCTCGACGCTTCCAGAAGGTGGACGTCTCGGAGCCGTCGGTCGAAGACACCGTCGGCATCCTGCGCGGCCTGAAGGGGCGCTTCGAGTCGCACCACGACATCGAGTACAGCGACGAGGCCCTGCGTGCCGCTGCCGAACTGGCTGCGCGCTACATCAATGACCGCCACATGCCCGACAAGGCCATCGACGTGATCGATGAAGCAGGCGCCTACCAGCGCCTGCAGCCACCGGCCAATCGTCTCAAGCGTATCGACGTGCAGCAGGTCGAGGACATCGTCGCCAAGATCGCGCGCATTCCGCCGAAGCATGTCAGCAGTTCCGACAAGGAGTTGCTGCGCAACCTGGAGCGCGACCTCAAGCTCACGGTGTTCGGCCAGGATGCGGCCATCGACTCGCTGGCGACCGCCATCAAGCTGTCGCGCGCCGGGCTCAAGGCGCCGGACAAGCCGGTCGGTTCGTTCCTGTTCGCAGGGCCTACCGGCGTCGGCAAGACCGAGGCTGCTCGTCAGCTGTCCAAGGCGCTGGGCGTGGAGCTGGTGCGCTTCGACATGTCCGAGTACATGGAGCGTCACACCGTGTCCCGGTTGATCGGCGCGCCGCCCGGCTACGTCGGCTTCGACCAGGGCGGCCTGTTGACCGAGGCGATCACCAAGCAGCCCCATTGCGTGCTGCTGCTCGATGAGATCGAGAAGGCCCACCCGGAAGTCTTCAACCTGCTGCTGCAGGTGATGGACCACGGTACCCTGACCGACAACAATGGGCGCAAGGCGGACTTCCGCAACGTGATCCTGATCATGACCACCAACGCCGGCGCAGAAACCGCGTCGCGGGCCTCGATCGGCTTCACGCACCAGGATCATGCCTCCGACGCCATGGAAGTCATTCGCAAGAGCTTCACGCCGGAGTTCCGCAACCGTCTGGACACCATCATCCAGTTCGGTCGCCTGAGCCACGAGACGATCAAGAGCATCGTCGACAAGTTCCTCATCGAACTCCAGGCGCAGCTGGAAGACAAGCACGTGCAGCTGGAAGTCAGCGACGCCGCACGTGGCTGGCTCGCTGCCAGCGGCTACGACGTGCAGATGGGCGCGCGTCCCATGGCGCGCCTCATCCAGGACAAGATCAAGCGGCCCCTGGCCGAAGAGATCCTGTTCGGCGAGCTGGCAGAGCACGGTGGCATCGTTCACGTCGACTTGCGCGATGGCGAACTGGTCTTCGAGTTCGAGACCACGGCAGAGGTAGCCTGACGGCCCAGGCGCCTGGCGGCAAGCTGATGTAGCCGGTTTTCAAAGCCACGCTACGATCAGCTTGTAGCTTGTAGCTTGTAGCTTGTAGCTTGTAGCTTGTAGCTTGTAGCTTGTAGCTCGAAACGAAAAAGCCCGGCGCCAAGGCCGGGCTTTTTCGTTGACGCAGGTGGAGCGGTTAACGGGCGCGGTAGGTGATGCGGCCCTTGCTCAGGTCGTAGGGCGTCAGTTCGACGCGGACCTTGTCACCGGTCAGGATTCGGATGTAGTTCTTGCGCATCTTTCCGGAGATGTGCGCGGTTACGACGTGCCCGTTTTCCAACTCCACGCGGAACATGGTGTTGGGCAGGGTGTCGACGACAGTACCTTCCATTTCGAAGCTGTCTTCTTTCGACATGCAGTTGAGTCCTCGATAATCCAAAGATCGCCCGATACAACCCTGCATCAGGCAAAAAAGTGGCGTGGATTATGCCCGAAAATCGCTTCTCAAGCCAATGGTTTCAGTTGACGCTGACCCAGCGCTGGTTGATCAGCAGTTCGATGGGCCGATACTGGGTCTTGTAGCTCATCTTCTGGCAGTTCTTGATCCAATAGCCCAGGTACACCGCATCCAGGTTGCGGCGCAGCGTCTCGCCGATCTGCCACAGGATGGCGTAGCGACCGAGGCTGCGCCGTTCCTCCTCGGGCTCGTAGAAGGTGTAGACCGCAGACAGGCCATTGGGCAGCAGGTCGCACACCGCGATCGCCAGCAGCCGGCCCTGCAGGCGAAATTCATAGAACCAGCAGAACGGCAGGTCACGCACCAGGAACGTCGAGAACTGCTCGCGGCTCGGCGGGTACATGTCGCCGTCGGCATGGCGCTGCTCGATGTAGCGGCGGTACAGGTCGAAATACTCTTCGGTGAACGCCGGCCGTGCGGCCGTGACTTCCAGTGCCGCGTTGCGCTTGAGGATGCGCCGCTGCTGGCGATTGGGGATGAAACGCGCTGCCGGAATGCGCGCGGGCACGCAGGCGCTGCACTGCTGGCAATGCGGGCGGTACAGATGATCGCCACTGCGACGGAACCCCATCTCCGACAGGTCGGCGTAAACGTGTACGTCCATCGGCTGGCTGGGATCGAGAAACAGGGTGGTCGCCTGTTGCTCCGGCAGGTAGCTGCAGTCATGGGGCTGAGTGGCGAAGAACTTCAGGTGTGCCAGCTCTGTCATGGGTGACCCCTTGCGAAACGTTGCCCTAAGTGTAAGCCAGCCAGGCCAGCGCGCCTAGCCGAGCCATTCCAGGGTCGGGGGCGTGTCCAGGTGGCGCGCCAGGGCTTCGGCGAACGCAACGCGCGAAATCGCCCGTGCGCCAAGACTATGCAGGTGATCGGTAGGCATCTGGCAGTCGATCAGCGCGAAACCTGCCTGTTCGAGGCGCTTGACCAGGGTCACGAAGCCGACCTTTGAGGCATTGTCCGCCCGGCTGAACATGGACTCGCCGAAAAACAATCGGCCGATGGCCAGCCCGTAGAGCCCGCCGACCAGCACGCCGTTCTCGCGCACTTCGACCGAATGGGCGACGCCCTGTCGATGCAGTTCGCAGTAGGCAGCCTGCATGGACTCGGTGATCCAGGTGCCGTCGGCGTAGGTTCTAGGCGCGGCGCAGGCGGCGACCACGGCTGCGAAGTCCTGGTCGAAGCTCACTTGGTAGCGCTGCTGGCGCATCAGCTTGGCCAGCGAACGCGACACGTGCAGTTCGGCGGGAAACAGCACGGTGCGTGGGTCCGGCGACCACCACAGGATCGGCTGCCCCTCCTGGTACCAGGGGAAACAGCCATGACGGTAAGCCTGGATCAGGCGCTCGGGTCGCAGATCGCCACCGGCCGCCAGCAGGCCATTGGGTTCCTGCAAGGCGGTGTTCAAGGGCGGAAAGGTCAGGGCGTCGCGGTTCAGCCAAGTCAGCATGGGCATTCTGTGCCGGCAGGGGAGGGGAGCGCCCAGCATGGCGACCTGGCGCCGGCAGGTCAACGCAGGGCGTTGGCAAGCCGACGGGTATTTGCCCAGGCGGTGCGCTCGGCGCCTGGGCCCGGGCGGCAACTAATACGGCGCCTTGCTGTCACACCTGTGCAAAAACACAGCATAAGCCTTTGTCACAGAACAAAATGCGTGCTCAAATTACGGGTGCAGGACCCAGACCTGTTTCAGGCTTGCCACCCTGGCGATGGGCAGGCGCCACTGTTGAAGGCAGTGACTAACAGACTGTTCACGTGGGTCGATCACTCTTGGACGCGCACCATGCGCAGGAATAAACGCGTTTTGAAGAAATCCACCGCATCTCCGACTCCCTTGCCGGTACCCCTGTGGCGGCAACAGTTGCATTACCGACTCAAGGAGGGTGCGCTGATCGCCGTCGGCGCGCTGTGCCTGTACCTGTGGATGGCGCTGTTGACCTACGACACCGCCGACCCAGGCTTCACCCACACCAGCAACGTCGACCAGGTGCAGAATGCCGCAGGCCGTGCCGGTGCCTACTGCGCCGATGTGCTGTTCATGGTGTTGGGCTATTTCGCCTACATCTTCCCGCTGCTGCTGGGCATCAAGACCTGGCAGATCTTCCGCGAGCGGCACCAGCCCTGGCAGTGGAGCGGCTGGCTGTTCTCCTGGCGCCTGATCGGGCTGGTCTTTCTGGTGCTTTCCGGCGCAGCCCTGGCGCACATCCATTTCCATCCGCCGGCCAGCCTGCCGTTTTCCGCCGGCGGCGCCCTGGGCGAAGGCCTGGGCGAGCTGGGCCGCAGCCTGCTCAACGTGCAAGGCAGTACCTTGGCGTTCATCGCGCTGTTCCTGTTCGGGCTGACGGTGTTCACCGACCTGTCCTGGTTCAAGGTGATGGACATGACCGGCAAGCTCACGCTCGACGTGGTCGAGCTGGTGCGTGGCGCGGCCAGCCGCTGGTGGGAGGCGCGCAACGAGCGCAAACGCCTGGTGGCGCAATTGCGTGAAGTCGACGAACCGGTCCTGCGTAGCGCGCCCGTCGCCAAGCCGGACGCCGCGAGGCCTGCCGCCCCGATGCCGACTGCCGCGCGGCCCGTGGCACCCAGTGCTGCACCGGTCAGCCCGGCACCGAGCACGCCAAGCGTGACCGACAAGCGCGAACAGCCCAAGCCGCGCGAGCGGGTCATCGAGCGCGAACCTGTGGCGGTTCAGCCGCCAGCACCGGCACCGCGTGAAGTGCCCATCACCCCCTTGGCCGCACCCGTGATCCTGCCGACGCCGACCCCACCCCGGGCCGTCGAACCGGCGCGTCCGGTACCCAAGCCCAAGCCTGTCGCGACCTTCGTCGACAGTGCCGTCGAAGGTACCTTGCCCTCGGTTTCCATCCTCGACCCTGCCGAGGAAAAGAAGATCGAGTATTCGCCCGAATCGTTGGCCGGCGTCGGTCAGCTGCTGGAACTCAAGCTCAAGGAGTTCGGCGTCGAGGTGACGGTGGACTCGATCCATCCCGGCCCGGTGATCACCCGCTACGAGATCCAGCCTGCCGCCGGGGTCAAGGTCAGCCGTATTTCCAACCTGGCCAAGGACCTGGCGCGTTCGCTGGCCGTGACCAGCGTGCGGGTGGTCGAGGTCATTCCCGGCAAGACCACCGTCGGCATCGAGATTCCCAACGAGAACCGCCAGATGGTGCGCTTCTCCGAGGTACTGTCGTCGGCGCCGTACGAGGACGCCACGTCCCCGGTCACCCTGGCGCTGGGGCATGACATCGGTGGCAAGCCGGTCATCACGGACCTCGCCAAGATGCCGCACCTGCTGGTCGCCGGTACCACCGGTTCCGGCAAGTCGGTGGGGGTCAACGCGATGATCCTGTCGATCCTGTTCAAGTCCAGCCCTGAAGACGCGCGGCTGATCATGATCGACCCGAAGATGCTCGAACTGTCGATCTACGAGGGCATCCCGCACCTGCTCTGCCCGGTGGTCACCGACATGAAGGACGCCGCCAACGCGCTGCGCTGGAGCGTGGCCGAGATGGAGCGCCGCTACAAGCTGATGGCGGCCATGGGCGTGCGTAACCTGGCGGGCTTCAACCGCAAGGTCAAGGACGCCGAGGCCGCTGGCGAGACCATCGCCGACCCGTTGTTCCGCCGCGAGAGCATGGACGACGACGTGCCGGTGCTGAACACCTTGCCGACCATCGTGGTGGTCGTCGACGAATTCGCCGACATGATGATGATCGTCGGCAAGAAGGTCGAAGAGCTGATCGCACGGATCGCGCAGAAGGCCCGTGCAGCGGGCATCCACCTGATCCTGGCCACCCAGCGGCCGTCGGTGGACGTCATCACTGGCCTGATCAAGGCCAACATCCCCACGCGCATGGCGTTCCAGGTGTCGAGCAAGATCGACTCGCGGACCATCATCGACCAGGGCGGCGCCGAGCAGTTGCTCGGCCACGGCGACATGCTCTACATGCCGCCAGGCACCAGCCTGCCGATCCGTGTCCACGGCGCGTTCGTGTCCGACGATGAGGTGCACCGGGTCGTCGAGGCCTGGAAGCTGCGTGGCGCCCCGGACTACAACGACGACATCCTCAACGGCGTCGAAGAAGCCGGCAGCGGCTTCGACGGCGGCTCGAGCGGTGGCGACGGGGAAGACCCGGAGGCCGATGCCCTGTACGATGAAGCCGTGCAGTTCGTGCTCGAAAGCCGACGCGCCTCGATTTCGGCCGTCCAGCGCAAGCTCAAGATCGGCTATAACCGCGCGGCGCGGATGATCGAGTCGATGGAGATGGCCGGTGTGGTCACACCGATGAACAGCAACGGCTCGCGGGAAGTGATCGCCCCCGGCGGCCCACGCGAGTGATGAACACTTCGCCGGTCTGCCCCCTGGCCGACCGGCCCACCCACCGTTCGATGAGGATTCCCATGCGCGCAATTCGCATGCTGTTGGTTTCTGCCCTGGCCCTGGCGACCCTGCCGGCCCATGCCGATGACAAAGACGTGGCGCGGCTGACCCAGCTGCTGGAGAAGTCCCAGACCCTCGAGGCGGGCTTTTCGCAACTGACCCTGGATGCCAGCGGCACCAGCCTGCAGGAAACCACCGGGCAGATGGCCGTCAAGCGCCCTGGCCTGTTCTACTGGCACACCGACGCGCCGCAGGAGCAGGTGGTGGTGTCCGACGGCCAGAAGGTCACCCTCTGGGACCCGGACCTCGAGCAGGCCACGGTCAAGAAGCTCGACGTGCGTCTGAGCCAGACGCCTGCGCTGCTGCTGTCGGGCGATGTGTCGAAGATCAGCCAGAGCTTCGACATCGCCTCCAAGGAGCAGGGCGAGGTCATGGACTTCACCCTGACGCCCAAGACCAAGGACACCCTGTTCGACTCGCTGCGCGTGTCGTTCCGGCGTGGTCTGATCAACGACATGCAACTGATCGACAGCGTCGGCCAGCGCACCAACATCCTGTTCAACGGGGTGAAGGCCAACCAGCCGGTCGCCCCAGGCAAGTTCCAGTTCAAGATCCCGGCTGGTGCTGACGTGATCCAGGAATAGAGGCTGTCGTCACCCGTATGGACCTGTTTCGAAGCGAACCCGTCGCCCAGCCCCTGGCCGCCCGCCTGCGGCCTTCCAACCTGGACGAGTACGTCGGCCAGGAGCACCTGCTGGCCCGTGGCAAGCCCCTGCGCGAGGCCCTGGAACAGGGTGCCCTCCATTCGATGATCTTCTGGGGCCCGCCCGGGGTGGGCAAGACCACCCTGGCGCGGCTGCTGGCGCAGTTCTGCGACGCGCACTTCGAAACGGTGTCGGCGGTGCTGGCCGGCGTCAAGGAAATCCGCCAGGCGGTGGAGGTGGCGCGGCAGCAGGCCGGGCAGTATGGGCGGCGCACCATCCTGTTCGTCGATGAGGTCCACCGCTTCAACAAGTCGCAGCAAGATGCCTTCCTGCCGTACGTAGAAGATGGCACCTTGCTGTTCATCGGTGCGACCACCGAGAACCCCTCCTTCGAGCTCAACAACGCGCTGCTGTCGCGGGCGCGGGTGTATGTGCTCAAGAGCCTGGACGAGGCGGCCCTGCGCAAGCTGGTCGACCGTGCCCTCAGCGAGGAACGTGGCCTGGGCAGTCGCCGCCTGACGGTCGGCGATGACGCCTTCAAGATGCTGGTGGCCGCGGCCGATGGCGACGGTAGGCGCATGCTGAACTTCCTCGAAAACGCTTCGGACCTGGCCGAGGACGGCGGCGACATCGGCGTCGAGCTGTTGCAGAGCCTGCTGGGTGACAGCCGCCGTCGCTTCGACAAGGGTGGCGAGGCCTTCTACGACCAGATTTCCGCGCTGCACAAGTCCGTGCGCGGTTCCAACCCGGATGCAGCGTTGTACTGGTACGCCCGTATGCTCGACGGCGGTTGCGACCCCCTGTACATCGCCCGGCGCGTGGTGCGCATGGCCAGTGAGGACATCGGCAACGCCGACCCGCGTGCGCTGAACCTGTGCCTGGCCGCCTGGGACGTGCAGGAGCGCCTGGGCAGCCCCGAGGGCGAGCTGGCGGTGGCCCAGGCCATCACCTACCTGGCCTGCGCGCCGAAGAGCAACGCCGTGTACATGGGCTTCAAGCGCGCCATGCGCGAGGCGGCTGAGCACGGCTCGCTCGACGTGCCGCTGCACCTGCGCAACGCGCCGACCAAGCTGATGAAGCAATTGGGCTACGGCGACGACTACCGCTACGCCCACGACGAACCCGAAGGTTATGCGGCAGGCGAAGACTACTTCCCCGAGGCCCTCGCGCCTCGCGCCTACTACCAACCCGTGCCGCGCGGTCTCGAACTGAAGATCGGCGAGAAGCTTCGACACCTGGCCGAGCTCGATCGGCACAGTCCCGTACGCCGGAGGCCCACATGATCGGCATGATCGCCTCGGTGAGCCTGGCCGGCATCGTCGGCACGCTGCTACGGTTCGCCCTGGGCAACTGGGTCGCTGCCCATCACCCTCGACACTACTACCTGGCCACGCTGGCCGTGAATCTGGTCGGCTGCCTGATCATCGGCGTCCTCTATGGCCTGTTCCTGACCCGCCCCAGCGTTCCGGCCGAAGTGCGTGTCGGTCTGCTGGTCGGCTTCGTTGGCGGCCTGACCACCTTTTCGTCGTTTTCCCTGGACACCATCCGCCTGCTCGAAAACGGGCAAGCGCCCCTGGCCTTCGGGTATGCTGCGGCGAGCGTCCTCGGCGGGCTGCTCGCCACCTGGGCGGGCCTGTCCCTGACCCGAATCTGAACACCACACACCTATAACGAGAGAACGATATGCTCGATTCCAAACTGCTACGTGGCCAACTTCAGGAAGTGGCAGGTCGCCTGGCCTCCCGTGGCTTCACCCTGGATGTCGCGCGCATCGAGTCACTGGAAGAGCGCCGCAAGTCGGTACAGACGCGTACCGAGCAGCTGCAGGCCGACCGCAACCGTATTTCCAAGTCCATCGGCCAGGCCAAGGCCAAGGGTGAAGACATCGAGCCGCTGAAGGCCGACGTCGACCGCATGGCCACCGAGCTGGCCGCCGGCAAGGTCGAACTGGAGCAGATCCAGGCCGAGCTCGATGCCATCCTGCTGACGATTCCCAACCTGCCGGACGCCAGCGTGCCGGTCGGCGCCGATGAAGACGAGAACGTCGAAGTGCGCCGCTGGGGCACGCCTCGCGTGTTCGACTTCCCGATTCAGGACCACGTGGCCCTGGGCGAGCTGAGCGGCAAGCTGGACTTCGAGGCCGCCGCCAAGCTGTCCGGTGCACGCTTCGCCGTGTTGCGTGGCCCGATCGCACGCCTGCACCGTGCGCTGGCGCAGTTCATGATCAACCTGCACACCGCCGAGCACGGCTACGAGGAGGCCTACACGCCTTACCTGGTCCAGGCTCCGGCGCTGCAGGGCACCGGCCAGTTGCCGAAGTTCGAGGAAGACCTGTTCAAGATCAGCCGCGAAGGCGAGGCCGACTTCTACCTGATCCCGACCGCCGAAGTGTCGCTGACCAACCTGGTGGCCGATTCGATCCTCGACGCCAAGCAGCTGCCGGTCAAGTTCGTCGCCCATACGCCGTGCTTCCGCAGCGAGGCCGGTGCGTCGGGGCGTGACACCCGTGGCATGATCCGCCAGCACCAGTTCGACAAGGTCGAGATGGTCCAGGTGGTGGAGCCGTCCAGGTCCATGGACGCGCTGGAAAGCCTGACTGCCAACGCCGAGCGCGTGCTGCAGGCCCTCGAGCTGCCGTACCGCGTGCTGGCCTTGTGCACCGGCGACATGGGCTTCAGCGCGGTCAAGACCTACGATCTGGAAGTCTGGGTGCCAAGCCAGGACAAGTACCGCGAGATCAGCTCCTGCTCCAACTGCGGTGACTTCCAGGCGCGTCGCATGCAAGCCCGCTGGCGCAACCCGGAAACCGGCAAGCCGGAGCTGGTGCACACCCTCAACGGTTCGGGGCTGGCCGTGGGCCGTACCCTGGTCGCGGTGCTGGAGAACTACCAGCAGGCCGATGGCTCGATCCGTGTGCCCGAGGTGCTCAAGCCGTACATGGGTGGCGTCGAGGTCATCCGCTAAATGGATTACCTGCCTCTGTTCCACAAGCTGCACGGCGCCCGGGTGCTGGTGGTCGGCGGTGGCGAGATCGCGCTGCGCAAGGCCCGCCTGCTGGCCGATGCCGGCGCGGCGCTGCGCGTGGTGGCGCCGGAGGTCGACGGGCAACTGGCGGCCATGGCGCGCGAAGGCGGCGGCGAAGTCCAGGTGCGCGGTTACCAGACCAGCGACCTGGACGGTTGCCGGCTGGTGATCGCCGCCACCGATGATCCGGGTCTCAACGCCCAGGTCTCGGCCGATGCCCAGCTGCGCAGCCTGCCAGTCAACGTGGTGGATGCGCCTGCTCTGTGCACGGTGATCTTCCCGGCCATCGTCGACCGCTCACCCTTGGTGGTGGCCGTCTCCAGCGGCGGCGATGCGCCCGTGCTGGCGCGGTTGATCAGGGCGCGGCTTGAAGCCTGGATCCCGGCGGCCTATGGCGAGCTGGCCGGCCTGGCCGCGCGTTTTCGCCATCAGGTCAAATCGCTGTACCCGGACGTCAACCAGCGTCGCGGTTTCTGGGAGGCTGTCTTCCAGGGGCCGATCGCCGAGCGCCAGTTGGCCGGCCAGGGGGGCGAGGCCGAGCGTCTGCTGCAGGCCATGGTCGATGGCGCGCCGATACAGCAGGGCGGTGAGGTCTACCTGGTCGGCGCCGGTCCTGGCGATCCCGACCTGCTGACGTTCCGTGCCCTGCGCCTGATGCAGCAGGCGGACGTGGTGCTCTACGACCGACTGGTGGCCCCGGCCATCATCGACATGTGCCGCCGCGACGCCGAACGCATCTACGTGGGCAAGCGCCGTGCGGAGCACTCGGTGCCGCAGGAACAGATCAATCGGCTGCTGGTCGAGCTGGCCCGTCAGGGCAAGCGTGTGCTGCGGCTCAAGGGGGGGGATCCGTTCATCTTCGGCCGGGGTGGCGAGGAGATCGAGGAACTGGCCGAGGAGGGCATCCCCTTCCAGGTGGTGCCGGGCATCACGGCGGCCAGTGGTTGCTCGTCCTACGCAGGGATTCCCCTCACCCACCGCGACCATGCTCAGTCGGTGCGCTTCATTACCGGTCACCTGAAGGACGGCAGCAGCAACCTGCCCTGGTCCGATCTGGTGGCGCCTGCACAGACCCTGGTGTTCTACATGGGCCTGGTGGGCTTGCCGACCATCTGTGCGGAGTTGATTCGCCATGGTCGTGCTGCCAGTACGCCTGCGGCCCTGGTCCAGCAGGGCACCACACGCAATCAACGGGTGTTCGTCGGCACCCTGGCCGACCTGCCCGACCTGGTCGCGCGTCACGAGGTGCACGCGCCGACCCTGGTCATCGTGGGTGAAGTGGTGCAGCTACGCGACAAGCTGGCCTGGTTCGAAGGCGCGCAGCACGACTGAGCCCTCCGACAGGTAACAACGCCGCGATACCCTGGCAGGGTGTCGCGGCGTTGTCATGTCAGGCCTGAGTACGGCGCCAGATGCCCTGGCCGGGCAGGCGTTCGCGGTCGTGAGGGCGCTCGAAGTCCAGGTGCGGCCCCTTGGGCACGATACCGGTCGGGTTGATGGTGGGGTGGCTTCGATAGTAATGATGCTGGATGTGCCACAGGTCCACGGTCGCTGCCACGCCGGGCCACTGGTACAGCTCGCGCAGCCAGTTGGACAGGTTCGGGGAGTCCACCATACGGCGCAGGTTGCACTTGAAGTGGCCATGGTAGACGGCATCGAACCGTACCAGCGTGGTGAACAGACGAATGTCGGCTTCGGTGAGATAGGCCCCAGCCAGGTAGCGCTGTTGCTCGAGCAACTGCTCCAGCTGATCGAGTTCGGCGAACAGGGCATCGAAGGCTTCTTCGTAGGCCTGCTGCGTGGTGGCGAAACCGGCGCGGTAGACGCCATTGTTGACGGCTGGGTAGATGCGCGCATTCAGGCCGTCGATGGTCGATTGCAGTGCCGCAGGATACAGGTCCAGATCATTGCCCGTCAGCGTGTCGAAGGCGTGGTTGAAAAGTCGCACGATGTCCGCCGACTCGTTATTGACGATGCGTTGCGCCTGTCGGTCCCAGAGCACCGGCACGGTCACGCGTCCGGTATAACGAGGGTCGTCCTGGGTATAGCGCTCATACAGGTACTGCAGGCCGTCGAGGGCATCGCCCGTGGACCCGTGATCACGGTCGAACGTCCAGCCTCGCTCGCCCATCAGCCAACTGACCACCGAGACGCCGATGATCGGCTCCAGTCCTTTCAGGCTGCGCAGGATGAGGGCCCGGTGCGCCCACGGGCAGGCCAGCGACACGTACAGGTGGTAGCGTCCTGCTTCGGCGCTCAGCGAGGTGTCGCGGCGCTGCGCTTCCTCACGCTTGAAAGCACCGTCCTTGCCATTTTCGTACCACTGGTCATGCCACTGACCGTCGATCAACAGACCCATGTTCAGGCTCCTTCGTCAGGCTCGTTCAGCTTGGAGCCTGACGCAGGGGCGGTCGTTCGCCGGTGGCCGACGGTCTGTCGCTCAGGCCGTTGCCGTGCGGGCGTCCCAATACTGGCGAGCCTGTGCGAAGGCTGCATCCTGGGGCTGGCCGAGACCACGCAGTGCCAAGGCCATGGTGGCGATCACGGCCAGTTCGCCATAGCTGTCCGACTGCTCGCCGCGCCAGACCGCCAGCAGCAGGCTCGGGTCGAGGACGGCCGGTTTGACGTGACGTTGCGCGCTCAAGGCGGGCCATTCGTCATCCCACGCCTGGCCGTCGGTCGTGCCATACAGGTGGCTGACGACGTCCGGGTTGATCTCGATCTCGCCGCCGTCACCCTTGACCACGATGGCATGGTCGCCCAGCAGTCGGCTGGCTTCGCGGTGCACCGCCTGGTAGCCCGGGTGGAAGATGCTTTGCAGGGCGCACCGGGCCTTCAAGGGGTTCAGTACACGGGCCAGCGAGTGGATCGGCGAGCGCAGGCCGAGTACGTTGCGCAGGTCGATCAGGTACTGCAGACGTGGCGCCCAGTCCTGCAGCGGGTGGAAGGCCAGGCCGTGCTCATCGAGCGCCGCCCCCACTGCCGCCCAGTCCCGGCACAGCGGAATCTGCAGCAGGTCGAGCAGTTGCTCGGTGTACAGGCGGCCTGCAGTGTGGGCACCCGCACCATGCATGAAGATGCGCACGCCGTTGGCGGCCAGGCACTTGGCCGCCAGCAGGTACCACGGCAGGTGACGGCGCTTGCCGGCGTAGCTGGGCCAGTCCAGGTCCACGGCCAAGGCAGGGGCCGTCAGCGCCTTGCGGACCGCCTCGGTGAAGCCCGCCAGCTCTTCGGGCGTTTCTTCCTTGTGCCGCAGCAGCATCAGAAAGGCGCCCAGTTGCGCCTCCTCGACGTCGCCGCTCAGGATCATGGCCATGGCCTGGCGTGCTTCTTCACGCGAGAGCCCACGGGCACCGCGCTTGCCTTTGCCCAGAATTCGCACGAAAGTCGCGAAGGGATGTTCCTCGGGGGTCTCGAGGAGCAGGGGAACGTTCGAAGTCATATGCAATTGGTCGGCTTGGGCAGGCCTGCCAGCTTGGCGGCCAGTTTGGCGGGAGTGCCGTTGAACAGGCGATTGAGGTAAGCGCTATTGCCTTTGTCGGCGCCAAGGTTCAGCGCCACGTACTTGACCAGGGGTCGGGTAGCCGGTGACAGCGCATACTGCTCGTGGAAGCGGCGCAGTAGTACGAGGATCTCCCAATGTTCGGGCGTCAGCGGTATGCCTTCGTTCAGCGCCAGCGCCTCGGCCACTTCACGTGACCAATCCTGCAGGTCGGCCAGGAAACCGTCCTGATCCAGGGGCACCTGGCGATCGTTCAGCGTCAGTGTGTTCATAGCCAGGTGTTGACCTTGTCATGGCGCAGGGTGAGGTCGACGAAGCCAGGGTAATCGACACGCTCGGCCAGCTCGCCTGCCAGGTCACGCGCCTCCAGATCTTCGGCCAAGGCGAACAGTCGCCCCTGCAACCCGGCCTCGCGCAACTGAGCCTGAGGCGCAGTGCCGTGGCGCAGGGCCTGGACCGCCTCGCCGCACAGCAACAGGCTGTCATCGGCGCCCAGCAGGCGCAGGCAACTGGACAGACGCTCATCGCCGAACGGCGAATGGGCGATCACATGCAATGTGGTGCTCATAGGGTCATCACCTGGTCGAAGCGGGCAAGCAGGGCGCGCAGCCCCCGTTCATCGAGCGTCTCGACCGGCAGGGCCAAGGTCGCGTCGGCCAGGCCACGGCTGTCGAGGCTGGCAGCGCAGGCGTACAGTTGCTCGACACCAAACAGCGGCAGCGCCTGCAGGTTGGCGGCCAGGCTCTTCTGCTCCAGGTGCGCGGGCCGTTGCCGGTCGAGCAGTTGGAAGACGCCATCGTCCAGAAAGAGCAGGCCCAGCGGCAGATCGAAGGCGCCGCCCGCCAGCGCGATGTCCAGCGCTTCGCGTGCGCCGAGGCCCGTTCCAGGTGTCTGGCGGCTGATGATCAGCAGGGATCGGCTCATGTCAGTCGCCTCCGAAGCAGACCAGCCGGTCGGCCGATTGTGCCGCTTCGTGCAGCTGGCCCAGGCCCGACAGCACCCAGGGTGCAGGCAGGTTGGCAGCGTCACGCTGGTAACGGCTGGCTTCCGAGGCGTCGAGTACGCCCCGGCGCAAGGCCGCGGCGATGCAGACCACCGCATCGAGTCGATGCGCGGTGATGAACTGGCGCCACTGGGCGGCGATGTCGCATTCGTCCTGCGGCGCGACGATGTTGCCCGAGGCGCTGTGGACACCGTCCTGGTAGAAGAACAAGCGCTCGATCTGATGCCCGCCGGCCAGGAGCGCGTCGGCGAAGCGCAGGGCACGGCGCGAGGAGGGCGCATGGGCGGGGGAAAAAACCGCGATGGCGAATCTCATGGAAGGCTCTGTCTGGTAACTGCTGCCATGATAAAGCAAAACCTGGCGTACCGTACTTTTACGCGTCCCCTGCATCCTGGCGACGCGGCGCCAGGTGCATCGGGTCAGCGACAGGCCGTCGCTGTGACGCGCGGATCATGCCTGCGCCGAATATTCGACCATGCAGATCCAACGGTTGTTGTGCCGGTAGGGCGCACGGGTGAAGTGGATGTCCGAGACCAGCGTCAAGCCGCGTTCCTGAAGGGCCTCGGTCAGTTGTACGAGTGTCTCTGCTTCGATGGTCATGGCTGTTACCTCGTCAGATTGACTGCGTTCATGATTCTTGACTGAGGCGCCACGAGCAGGATTCAGTTTTTTTGGAGCAGTTCGTCGGGTACGAAATAATCGCTACCGCAGGTCATTCGCGCTGAACTTCAGGCCCCGATGGGCAGTGTCATCTGCCCGGTTCGAAGGAGGCTGGTCTCAGGCCGGCTGGGTCTCGGAAGGCACTGGCAGGCTGGTCAGGTTGGCGAAGAAGATGCATCCGATCAGACGCGCGAACAGGTCCAGCGTCTCGGCCAGGTCCGGGTTGTCGAAAAGCGTGGGCTTGGAGTCCAGCGCACAGAGCGCACCATACAAGCGGCCATCGGGCATGAAGATCGGCACGCCGGCGTAGCTTTCCAGGTCGAAGCGCTTGACCACCGGCCGGGTGGCGAAACGTTCGTCCGCGCTGATCTTGGGCACCAGCAATGCTCGCGGATCGCGCTTGAATTCGCTGCACAGCGTGACTTCCAGCGGTTCACAGTCGCCTTCCTCGATCCCCAGTTCACCCACGTCATGCACCATGCAGGTGATCCACTCGGTGTCGGTGAACTTGGCGATCCCGGCGAAGCGCATGCCGGTCAACCGGGTGACCAGCCGCAGGATGCTGGTCGTCGCCTCGATCTCGGCGATCGCCGAGCGCTCTTCGGGGGACAGGTAGTCATGAGGCTGCAGGTGTGAAGAAGGCATTGAAGGAAGCTCCGGAATCTGGTCGGCTGACGTATCCGTCAGCGATCTATGCAACGTGAGGCATTGGTATTTCCACCGCAAGCGGCGCGCGGTCCAGCGATCGGACAATAGTCGCCGATCAGGGTTCGCGCGCCAAGGGCTGGCCCGTTTCGGGCGACTGCTGACAAGGGCTCGTAGAGGAGAGGGCGCCCGCCAGCATCACCAACGGCACTAAGGCGATCCAGTGAGTTTATTCCACCATAGGACGCCTGGTGGCCTGGCCGAACCGTGGCAGTGACTGATCGGCATGTCAATGCAGTCGATCGCGTAGGCGACGGCGCCGCAGGCACAGCTTCCGTTCATGGCTCAGGCCTGTGCAGGGGGGGCGAGGGCGTCACGCCGTGTGAAGCCGGCTGGACCTCAGGGTGAGACTGCGAGGCTCGAAGCGCTGCGAGGTGCGTGCGGCCTGCCTCCGTGATGGCGTTTTCCCCCTCGTCCGCGATGCGGTAACGACCCGACGGCAGTTTCGAGATCGAGAACCTCACCCATTCGCTCCTGGAAAGCGCCTCGCCGACCTCGAAACTCATCGCACGCTCCAGCGCGGAAAATTTCGTTTCCCCGATCTTGTACCGCGCGAACGCGATCAATGCCGAATCGAGTGCGTCTTGGCCTACCACCGGTTGCATGTTACCTCCTGGTCGCAATCGCCCGGTCCCTGGGCTGACGATGACGGGCCGGGCCGTTCGTTGAGGGGGCGACGCTACTACAAGCTGAGAGGCTTGGTTACTGGCTTTGCATCCAGGCTGGATGGGCGGGCAGGTGGTCTGTTACAGCCTGAAAGCGTTTTACCACCGCAAACATCGGCCTGTCGCTTGCTTCATTCATCGCATTGCCGCTCGCACTCACATTCAGCGGTTCAGCAGCGGCCTATGAGTCATGCGTGCGATGGAGTATTCATCGGTAGTTTCTCTCTCCAGCCTGAAGAGAATGGCAGTCTTGTCTTCCCGCCTGACAATGAAGTCGCGCTGAAGGTCGTGATGCGCCCAGAGGGCGGGACACTGCCTCGGCAGTTGACGTGCGCGTGTCATGGGCCGAAGGTCTTTAGTCTTCGGCCGGCAGCGGACGCTCGACGTCGACGTTGCGCAGCGCCACTTCCAACCGATCGAGGAACACCCGGACACGGTGTGGCACCTGACGTCGGGTAGGCAGCATGGCCGTGATGAACAGTCGCTCAGGCATCGCGTCCTCTAGCTCCACCACATGCAGCGCCCCCTGTGCGACATCATCGCGAATATCCCAGTAAGTGAGCATCGCCAGCCCCAGACCCTGTTTGCTCGCCATACGTACGGCCTCGACACTATTGGCAGAGAAGACGCTATCACCCTTGAAACCGACCTGTTCACCGTCACGCATGAATGGCCAGTGGGGCATACCGTGCAGGAAAAGGCAGCGGTGCTGGTGCAGGTCGGCCAGCACACGAGGCGCGCCGTGTCGTGTCAGGTAGCCAGGGCTTGCGCACAGCACGCGAGGGTTGGGCGCCAGGGAGCGAGCGATCAGCTCGGAGTCACGAAGCGGCGCGATACGGATCCCCACGTCGATCCCCAGGCTGACGATGTCCACGATGCTGTCCGATGCCAGCAAATCCACCTGCAAGGCGGGGTGCTCCGTCAGCAGGTCTGGAATCAACGGCATGATGACGGACTGACCGAAGACAGTCGGCGCAGTGATCTTCAGGGTGCCACTGGCAGTGCCTGCATGTGCCTTCAGGGTAACTTTTGCCGCTTCGCTTGCGCCAAGAAGCGTCTTGGTGAATGGCAGGAAGACGTCTCCTTCAGGGGTCAGTGATACCGAGCGCGTGGTGCGGTGCACCAAGCGAACTCCTAGCTCCTCCTCAAGCGATACCAGCCGCCGTGAAACGGTCATGGGCGACAACCCGAGCCGCCGGGCCGCCGCCGACAGGTTGCCGCTTTCAGCAATGGCCGCGAACACTTCGACATCCGCTATATTCACCGTCATATCTCCTTTCGTTAAAGCGCCCTATCCAAAACGCCTCATTCTCCCCCTTGCCATTGGCGTCTACCATCGAAGGATCAGGCAACTTCGAAAACCAATGGAGAACATACCCATGCCTTTGAATTCCAAGATTCTAACGCATCATGATATTGCGCGATGCCCGCTGAAAAACCGTTTGGCCGTCGCGCCCATGACTCGTGTGAGCGCCACCGAGACAGGCAGCGCCACCAAGGAAATGGCGCGATACTACGAGCGGTTCGCTCAGGGAGGGTTTGGTCTGGTCATCACCGAGGGTATCTACACGGATCGGCAGTATTCACAAGGCTACTGTCATCAGCCAGGAATGACGGACGAGAGCCAGGCCCACGCCTGGCGAAGGGTGACCGATGCCATTCATGCCCATGAAGGCAAAGTCTTCGCTCAGGTGATGCATGCAGGTGCCCTTAGCCAAGGCAACCGTTTCACCGACGTTTCGGCAGCACCCTCGGCACTGCGCCCGAAAGGCGAGCAAATGAAGTTCTACTACGGCTCGGGCCAGTACGCCATCCCGCAGGCCATGACCGATGAGGACATCGCCGATGCCATCGCAGGGTTCGCCCGGGCCGCTACCCTGGCCAGCAAGCAGGCTGGCTTCGATGGAATCGAGATCCACGGCGCTAACGGCTACTTGCTGGACCAGTTCCTCACCGATTACACGAACCATCGAAACGATCACTGGGGTGGCTCCGTGCAGGCACGCGTCCGCCTCATCGTGGACGTGGTCAAGGCAGTCAGGCAGGCCGTTGGCGTGCTGCCTGTAGGCGTACGCATCTCGCAGGGCAAGGTCAACGACTACGGCCATAAATGGGTCGAGGGGGAGCAGGCTGCGGAGGTGATCTTCGGTTCTTTGAGCGATGCGGGTGTCGACTTCATCCACGTCACCGAATTCGAAGCCTGGAAACCGGCATTTTCTGGCGGTCGTCAGAGTCTGGTCGCGTTGGCGCGACGCTATGCACCGGCGGTGTCACTGATTGCCAATGGCGGGCTGCACTCGTCAACGCATGCTGGCACCGCGTTGAAAGAGGGCGCCGACGTCATCGCGATCGGCAAGGCGGCCTTGGCCAATCCGGATCTGCCGAAGAAGCTCGCCAATGCAGAGCCATTGGACGAGTTCGACACCTCGATCCTGGGGCCGATCGCCAATCTCAAGGAGAGCGAGCTGACGTCGGTCCGATGAAACGAAGACATTCATGCGGCTCAGCAGGGCAGTGCAGCCTGGGGGCTTGGTAATGTTCTGCTGGTGCCAGCCTTCGGTCATCTGCGTGACCTTGCCCAGGCTTTTCTCGAACGGCACGATCGACGCCTGTGGCCCTGCAGACTCGAAGAAGTCCATGGACAGGCGAACCGATTGCTTGGCGTACAGCACGAACGCCGCGCGGTAGTGCTCCTGCGAGTCCTTTTCAGCCTCGTCGAAGGCCAGCGTCTTCAGGTTGTCCTGAAGCGCAACGGGATGAGCAATGGTGCAGGTATCTCTCGAAGAAGGCTTCCGTTCGCAAAAGATAGTGGCGAATTGATAGTTCCTCGTCTAGACAGATAAGGGGCGCCAGTGGCGCTGACCCCTAGGCATGATAGGGAGGGTAGGTATGCGTGTCTTGGGCAGCCTGGCGCTCAGCATCTTGTTCATGGCATGTGGAGTCGAGGCCAGGCAGGACGCGCTGTCCGACGATGAAATCGCGAAGCGAATCATCGCTGAGTCGATTGCTTCCTATTCTGGATCGTGCGCCTGCCCCTTCAACACGACTCGAAACGGCAGCGCTTGTGGAAAGCGAAGCGCCTACAGCAAGCCGGGAGGTGAATCGCCGATGTGCTATAGAAAGGACGTAACCCCCGAGGATATTGCCGACTATAAACAGCAGCGCTCGCAAGAGTGAACCACAGACCGTGTGACGCAGGTATTGGCGAGGTCGCCATTCAGAGCTGGGTGGCACCATAATGGTGTCGGAAAGGGTAGGCGTTTCGGCGCTTCCCAAGGCCCGGATCAGCCCCGCCAGAAACGAAAAAAGCCCTGAATGATCAGGGCTTTGAGGATGGCGGAAGCGTAGAGATTCGAACTCTAGGATAGTTGCCCATCGACGGTTTTCAAGACCGTTGCCTTAAACCACTCGGCCACGCTTCCGTATACAGCGGCGGCAATCATACCCGAATGAAACAAGCTGTCAAACTCTCTCTGTCGACCTGGGCAGAGGCTCTGGTATGCTGCCTGCATCCAAATGTGTCAAACCTTGGACCATTCATCACAGGAGCGTCGCCATGCGCGAACAGGATTATGCCGTCAACCACGGCCAGCAGGTCGAGCAGCAGGAAGTCAGCCGCGTCCTGCGCAATACGTACGGTCTGTTGGCCCTCACCTTGGCCTTCAGCGGTGTCATGGCCTTCGTCGCCCAGCAGATGCGCGTCGGCTACCCGAACATCTTCGTCGTGCTGATCGGGTTCTACGGGCTGTTCTTCCTCACCGCCAAGCTGCGTGATTCGGCCTGGGGCCTGGTCTCGACCTTCGCCCTGACCGGTTTCATGGGCTTCATCCTCGGGCCCATCCTCAACCGCTACCTCGGCATGAGCGGGGGCGCCGAAGTCGTCAGCTCCGCATTCGCCATGACCGCGTTGGTCTTCGGTGGCCTGTCGGCCTACGTGCTGACCACCCGCAAGGACATGAGCTTCCTCAGCGGCTTCATCACCGCCGGCTTCTTCGTCCTGATGGGCGCCGTGATCGCGAGCTTCTTCTTCCAGATCAGCGGCCTGCAACTGGCGATCAGCGCCGGCTTCGTGCTGTTCTCGTCGGTGTGTATCCTGTTCCAGACCAGCGCGATCATCCATGGCGGTGAGCGTAACTACATCATGGCGACCATCAGTCTGTACGTCTCCATCTACAACCTGTTCGTCAGCCTGCTTCAGCTGTTCGGCATCATGAGCAGCGACGACTGATCCCTCCCCGCACGCTGTTGCACCACCTAACGAAGGGGCGCCTAGCGCCCCTTCGTCATGTGTGAGGTTTGCCAGGGTGCGTCGGCGCTTGCGGCGGGACGACGTCGTTCATACCTTGGCGCACCGTCCGATTTTCCCTACCCCAATGGCACCTCTGGCCGTAGAATGCGCGCCTCTTTTCCACGGGCAGAGTGTTTCCATGAGTTCCATCGAGCGCAGGTCAGCCACGGGTTCGCGCCCTCACGACAACGATGAGCTGGTGCTGGGGCTGGACGACAAGCCCAGGCCGCTGATCAGCTTGCTGGCGGCCTTGCAACATCTGTTGGCGATCATCGTGCCGATCGTGACGCCTGGCCTGCTCATCTGCCAGGCCTTGGGCGTTCCGGCGCGGGACACCAACCTCATCGTCTCGATGTCGCTGATCATCTCGGGCATCGCCACCTTCGTGCAATGCCGGCGGTTCGGCCCGTTCGGTGCCGGGTTGCTGATCGTGCAGGGCACCAGTTTCAACTTCGTCGGCCCCCTGATCGCCGGAGGGGCATTGATGGTCAAGCAAGGCACCCCGGTGGAAGGGGTGATGGCGGCGATCTTCGGGGTGGTGATCGCCGGCTCCTTCATCGAAATGGGCGTGTCGCGCATTCTGCCGTTCATCAAGCGGCTGATCACGCCGTTGGTCACGGGGATCGTGGTGCTGATGATCGGGCTGACTCTGATCAAGGTGGGCTTGATCAGCATGGGCGGTGGTTTCACGGCCATGGGCAACGGCACCTTCGCCAATGGCGAGAACCTGCTGCTGTCCGGTACCGTGCTGGCGATCATCGTACTGCTCAACCGCGTGCCGGTGGTCTGGATGCGCAGTTGCGCCATTGTCATCGCGCTCGCCACCGGCTATGCATTGGCCGGCTACCTGGGGCGGCTGGACTTCACCGGCATGCACGAGGCGGCCTGGATCCAGGTGCCGATGCCGCTGCATTTTGGGCTGGGCTTCTCCTGGGCGCTGTTCATCCCGATGCTGGTGATCTACCTGGTGACCTCGCTCGAGGCCATCGGCGATGTGACGGCGACGAGCAAGGTCTCGCGTCAACCCGTGGACGGTCCGATCTGGATGCAGCGGATTAAGGGCGGCGTGCTGGTCAACGGCGCCAATTCGTTGCTGGCAGGCTTGTTCAATACGTTTCCCAGTTCCATCTTCGCCCAGAACAACGGCGTGATCCAGCTGACCGGAATCGCCAGCCGCCATGTCGGGCTGTGGATCGCCGCGATGCTGGTACTGCTGGGACTGTTCCCCAGCGTGGCCGGGGTCATCCAGGCCGTGCCGGAGCCTGTGCTCGGTGGCGCCGCCATGGTGATGTTCGGCGCAGTCGCCGCCTCGGGCATCAACATCCTGGCCAGCCTTTCGCTGGACCGTCGAGCATTGCTGATCATCGCCGTCTCCCTGGCCTTGGGTCTGGGCGTGGCGCAGGTCCCGGAATTTCTCGCGCACATGCCGGCGGCCTTGCGGGACGTGCTGGAGTCCGGGGTGGCGACTGGCGGACTGTGTGCCGTGATCCTCAACTGGTTCTTGCCGGACACCGCAAAGCGCGCCTGATCGTCGCGGCATTGGCCACCCGTCCAGCGCGAACCTGGACGGGCGACTCCCGGTTTTCGAGTTGGTTCAACCGGCTGTCCGAATTTTTCGCCAAACGCAGGCTTTGTCCGTGGCCTGTCACGCGGCTTGCGCTACTGTGTGGGGTATTGGCAAGCCCCATACAACGAACGTCGCAGGAGCGCTGGCATGAGAATTCGCGGGGACCTCTTCTGGTCGTGGGCCGATCCGACGCTCCATCATCGAACACACCCCGAGACCTTGAGCGATGGGACCACCATCGACATCCAGGTACGGTTGTCACGGAGCGGCGTCACGCAAGTATTCATGGGAATCTACGCTGCATCCGGCATGGCGCTGCATGAAGAGGCACATGACGAACGTCCAGGCCAATCGATGACCCGTGCGTTGGCCAGCGCAGTCGCCAAGGCGCGTCAACTGGCTTTGCAGCAGGCCTGTGCCGGTCCGGTACGGGTGAACCAGTCGACGCCGTCTGCACTCCAAGGTTTCGTATCCCTTGGAGGCTGAGCACCATGGACAAGCAGACCGGCAGTACCCACCCGCAGCGTAAACCGGGCGAAGTCGAACGCGACAACGACGCCTCGCGTTCCGGCACCAGCGAATCGGACGACGGCAAGACCACCGCGCAACAAACGGGTCGCCGTGAAGGCGACAAGCCCGAACGCACCTGAGCGTCGGCAGACGCTCCCACCTTTCCCTGCATGACCCTTGCACCCTCTGCCCCTGATGCGGGGCGCAAGGGTGCGGTTCGTCCAATCGCACGTCACGCAGCTGTCGCCCCCGGTTTATCTGATATGGTTTTTTCACCGTGACCTGAATCTGTAACCGTATCAGTTCGCGCCGGATAATGACCCTGCACCGAATGAGCCAGGCCATAGCGTCGACCCAGTCTGCAGCTCATCCGGCCTTTTCGTTTCGATACCTATCGTAGAGGTCACCATGGGCAAGCTTGCGCTGTTTCTGGGCGGTTTTCTGATCCTGACACTGTTGATCGGCCTGTTGGGCACGATCCCGCCGGGTTGAGCCGAGGCCGGACGATCACGTGTCTCGTGCACAGGCTGTCGCGTATTCACGTTAACCCTGTGCGACAAGTCGTTCATTTGATTGGAATCTGTCCACAGAAAACGTGGGTAGGTCTGTGGATAACGCCTTGTAAGCTAAGCCCCACGCGGTCTCTGTCAGTTTGAGCAGAATTTGATCAATTGCGTGGGGGTGCACGTCTGACACCAGGCGTGCCTTTCTTCGATGCCAAACCGGTTCATCGCAGGCTCAGAGGAGCGACTCCGTCGCTTGCCGAGCGCGCTCGGTGCGATTGCGGCCCAAGGCTTTGGCGCGGTAGAGCGCATGATCGGCCTGGTCCAGCAACTGATCCAGGGTCGGCGACACCTCGCCGACCGTACAGCCGTCGTAGCCGATGCTCACCGTGATGTGCAATTGCTTGCCCGCATGGTGCACGGGCATCGCTCGTACCGTGCGCAGCAAGCGCTCGGCAGTGAACCTGGCCTGTTCGGGCGACAGGCCGGGCAGGGCGATGACGAACTCTTCGCCGCCAAGCCTGGCCAGGATGTCCTGCTCGCGTAGCTGCTCTTGAAGCACTTGTGTGAACAGTCTCAGCACACAGTCGCCGGCGGCATGGCCGTGTTGATCGTTGATCGACTTGAAGTGGTCGATGTCCAGCATCATCAAAGTGATCGGTGACGCGTGGGCATGGCGCCGACGCTCCTCGAGCAGGCGCGTGGCGCGCTCGGTGAAGGCACTGCGCGACAGGGCGCCGGTCAGGTGGTCCAGGGTCGCCTGCCGTTGCAGTCGCGCGAGCAGACCCCGGTTGGCATGATTGACGCACGCGACCACCAGGGGGCCCAGCACCAGCATGGCGATCCCCAGACGCGCCGACACCAAGGTGTTGACCGCCGCCTCGCGACCGGGGTAGCCGTAGTGCAGCAGGGCCTGAGCCACCGCGATGATCATGGTGCTGCCTGCCATCAGCGTCAGCAGGGCGACCAGAAAGGGCGAATAGATCAATGCGCACCACAGCAGCGCAGCGATTGGGAAAGCGATGGCGCCCGGCCCGCCGACCAGAATGCCAACGGCCAGCGACGCCAGCAACAGGGCCAGCGGCATCAGCCGTACCGGGGGGCTGTCCGCACGCCGTATCCAGTCGCCGGTCGGCCAGGTGAGCAGTGCCGGCATCAACAGGATGGCCGTGGAAAACTGCTCGCTGAACCAGTCCAGCCATGTGCTGCGCAGCGGTTGGTCGAACCAGACGATGGCCGAGAGGCAGGCCAGGCTGGCGGCCACCGCTGCCGCTGCCGCGCTGGCGCCGCAGAGATTCAATACGGCGTAGGGGGTGCCGAGTTTGCGATGCGCCCGGGCCACGCGTGTGAGAAGGGCCCAGCCAGTCAGAACCGCGCCCAGGTTGCACAGGTTGTACCAGGCTGCCGGTAGCCAGGGGCTGCCACAGACCAGGTCGGCGGCGACCATGGCGGCGTACATCAAGGCAAACCCGACGGGGGTCGCCGGTCGTGGATAGCGCAGGAGGATACCGATCAGCACGGCATTCACCGGCCAGAACAACGACAGCGACTCGATCGGGCGAGCGAGAATGCCCGCGAGGGTCAGGACGAACGTCAGCGCCGTGAGGGCCGGGTAGGGAAGCAGGCGTGAGAAGGCTGGAGGCACCATGGGCGTGTCCGGCAAACGAAAGTCCGCGCCCAAGCCTCAAGGGCAGGCGCTTGGGACGGCGTGCTGGGGAGTGTGTGCAACCTCTTGACTGATGTCAATTGGATATTATTGATCGATCGGCCCGGTGCTCAGGGGGAAAGTACCGGCTCGAACGCGAACAACCAAGGTACCATCAGGACGGTCACGCCCA
Source organism: Pseudomonas entomophila (assembly GCF_013523125.1). Taxonomy (GTDB): domain Bacteria; phylum Pseudomonadota; class Gammaproteobacteria; order Pseudomonadales; family Pseudomonadaceae; genus Aquipseudomonas; species Aquipseudomonas entomophila_B. The sequence goes on from NZ_JAAMQJ010000005.1 coordinate 80,439, forward strand.
TCACCAGCAGGGTGAAAGGGACCCCCAGCCTGACGAAGTCGATGAAGCGATAGCCGCCTGGTCCCATCACCAGGGTGTTGACTGGCGAGGACACCGGGGTCATGAACGCTGCCGAGGCTGCCAGCGCCACGGTCATCGCGAACGGCTGTGGCGCCAGCCCGAGCGCCGTCGCCATGCTGACCGCCACCGGCGCCATCAACACGGCAGTCGCGGTATTGGAGATGAACAGGCCGATGGTCGCCGTCAAGGCGAACAGGCAGGCCAGCAGCACGCGAGGGCTGGCATTGCCGAGTACATCGACCAGGCCATTGACGGCCAGATCGATGCCGCCGGTTTTCTGCAGGGCCGTGGCGAAGGGCAACAGGCCGACGATCAGGACCAGGCTCGGCCAGTGAATCGCCCGGTAGGCACTGTTCAGGTCGATGCAGCGCCCGGCGCCCATCAGCAGGCAACCGATCAAGGCGGCCAGCACGTTGGGCACCCACCCACTGACCATCAGCAGCACCATCACCGTCAGGCTGAACAAGGCCTGCGGGGCGCGTGCACGGGCAGGGGCCACCTGCTCGATCTCGCTGGGCAGGCTCAGCACCAGAAAATCCCCAGGCTGGGTCTGCAACCGTCGAATCGCTTTCCAGGGGCCGACCACCAGCAGCGTATCGCCCATGCGCAAAGGGCACTCGAGCAGCTGCTCGGTGAGCGCGGCGTGCTCGCGCCGCAGGCCCGTCACATGCAGCCCGAATCGGCTGCGAAAGCCAACGCTCAGCACGCTCTGGTCGATCAGGTTAGAGCCGGGCGGCAGGAGCACTTCGGCCATGCCGATGTCCTGGGACTGATCGATGAAATAAGCCGCCTTGAAGCGCAGCGGTTCGAGGCGCTGCGTCCGGCACAAGGCGGCCAGGGCTTGGGCGGAACCGAACAGGTCAAGCAGCAGGACGTCGCCGGGTTCGATGCGGGTGGTGGAGTCTGCGGCCTTGATCCGCGTGGTCAAGTGCTGCTGACGCTCGATGCCGATCACGTTGGCGCCATGCCGGGTCCGCAACTGCAGCTCGCCCAGCGTATGCCCGATCAGGGGCGAGTCCTGGGCGACACGCAAGCGACGCTCTCGGCCGCTCAACCCATAGTCGCGCACCAGGTCGAGCAGGGTGCGCGTGCCTGGCGCGCCTTGGTCCGACAGCTCCGGTACGCTCAGAAAGCGGCGCGCCCACAGTAGGTAGCCGATGCCGATCAGCAGGATCACCAGTCCGAAAGGCGTGATGGCGAAGAACCCGAATCCGGCATGGCCTTGGCGAACCAGCTCGCTGTGCACCACCACGTTCGGCGGTGTCGCCACCAGGCTGAGCATGCCGCTGATCAGGCCGGCGAAGCTCAGTGGCATCATCAGCCGGCCTGGCGCCAGCCCGAGCCGCGCGCACAGGCTCAGGACCACGGGGATGAAGAGCGCGACCACGCCCGTCGAGCTCATCACCGAACCCAGGCCTGCCACCGCCAGCATCAGCAGCGTCAGCAGGCGGGCCTCGCTGCGACCGGCACGTTCGCTCATCCAGACCCCGATCCGGTAGGCGACGCCGGTCCTGACCAGGCCCTCGCCGATCACGAACAGCGCTGCGATCAGCACGACGTTCGGATCGCCGAAGCCGGCCAGGGTCTGTTCGACGCTCAGCACGCCGGTCAGGGGCAAGGCCATCATCGCCAGCAGCGCGACCACGTCCATGCGCGGCCGATTGGCCAGGAACAAGCCGATCATGATCGCCAGCAGGCCCATGACGTTCAACAGTTCGTGATTCATCGACGCAGGGAATCCCGGACACCGGCAACCGGCAATGCGCGTAGTGTGTCAGCGCAAGGCCGCCTTGGCATTGACGCAGTGCAATGGACCGAGCGCCAGCGGCGCGGCGCGCGCCCTTGTCCTGCCTGCCCTCACGCCAGGTATCCTCCGTCGACGTTCAGCACCGCACCCGTGGTGTAGCTGGAGGCTTCGCTGGCCAGGTACAGCACTGCGCCGGCCATTTCGCGCGGAGCGGCCACGCGCTTGAGCGGGATACGCTGCAAGGCGCCGTCGAGGATGGCCGGCGTATTGACCAGCGCCGACGCGAAGCGCGTGTCGGTGAGCCCTGGCAGCAGCGCGTTGCAGCGGATGCCGAAGCCCGCACATTCGGTGGCGAAGACCTTGGTCATGTTGATCACTGCCGCCTTGGTCATGGAATAGACGCCCTGGAAGGGGCCGGGCGAGACGCCGTTGATCGAGGCGACGTTGATGATGCTGCCTGCGCCATGCTCACGCATCAGCTTGCCCGCTTCCACGGACATGAAAAAATACCCACGGACGTTGACGTCCACGGTCTTCTGGAAGGCACCGAGGTCGGTGTCCAGCACGTTGCACATCTGTGGGTTGGTGGCAGCGTTGTTGACCAGGATGTCGAGCCGGCCGAACCGCTCGCGTACCTGGGCCAAGGTATGGCGGATCTGCTCGGGCTCACCGATGTGGCAGGCCAGCGCGGTGGCACGTCCTCCCGCCGCCACGATCGCCTCGGCAACCTGCTGGCAGGCGTCCAGGCGTCGGCTGGACACGATGACCTCGGCGCCTTGCGCTGCCAACAGGTGGGCGATGGCCTCACCGATGCCGCGGCTGGCTCCCGACACCAGAGCGATCTTGCCATCCAGGTCGAACAGGGTGGTTCTAGGCATAGGTATCTCCTCATTGACGTCGCTCCAGAGTCTAGACCGGGCCCGTGACAGCGGCTCACATGTCCACGCCCGGTCGTCATCTGCTACGATCATCCTGCTCTGCAGCCGGTCTATGCTGCATACTCCGTGGCGAGACGAGAGATCGAATGGATCGCATCCGTGACAAGGGCCTGTCCACTCGCAACCAGGTGATTCGCCGGCTGATGCTGGCGTTCTCCAGCTTGTTGATCGTGATGTTGCTGGTCGTACTGACATCGCTGTATCGCCTGGCAGGCTCGTTGGACGAACGCGAAACCCAGACCAGCCGCTTTCACGCCGAGTCGACGCTGGCCCAGTTCGAAAAGGCGGAGCGTTCCTATGTCACGGGTCATGCGGTCTGGCAGGCGGCCTATGAGCATCTGTCACGCACCGTGGACACGCGCTGGGCCTTCGATGAAGACAACGTCGGTGCCACGCTCTTCAGCGAAGACGGCTACGAAGGGGTGTACGTGCTGGATGACGGCGGCACCCGCTATGCCGTGGTCGACGGGCAGTTGAGCGAAGACGGGCTGTCGCAGCGCAGTGCCCAGGCACCGGCGATTCTGGCGGCGGCCCGTCAGGCGGCGCTGGAGGAAGAGGCCGCGACGGGTTACCTGTTGTACGAGGGGCGTGCTGCCCTGTTCACCGCGTCGGTGATCCGCCCCCCGGTGGCGGTCGATCCGCCGCCACCCAGCACCGTGCTGACCTTCATTCGTGTCCTGGATGACGAGCTGCTGGCCTCGCTCGGTCGCTCGGCCGGCCTCGAGGGTGTCTCGCTGTCGACGCGCCCCCCTGAAGCATCGACCGCTGACAGGCTGCCCCTGCCTGGCAGTGGTCATTGGTTGACCTGGCAGGTCGCTCGGCCTGGGGAGGCGCTCGTACGTGCCGTGGGCATCCCGCTGGTCCTGTCCATTCTGGCGATTGCCCTGATCGTTGCGGTACTGGGCCGGTATGCCCTGCGCGTCAGCGCCAGCATCGATCGGGGTCAGCGGCGATTGGCCGCGTCGAAGGCGGCGCTGGAAACCAGCGAGGCGCGCTTCAAGGCCATCGCCGAGTCCACGTCCGACTGGATCTGGGAGACCGACCCGAGCCTGCGGCTGATCTACCTGTCCAGCCGGTTCACCGAGTTGACCGGCCTGGACACGGCGCAGTGGCTGGGCCGGCCGATCACCGAACTGCTCGCCTGCAGCACGGGCGAGCTGGACGCCTGGCTACGCGCGCTGGGCAGTTCCGGCGAACCTGGGGTGCTGCGCTGCGGCTACCGCGACCATTCCGGAGCACAGCGCATTTGCCGGGTCGCGGCACGGGCCATCCCTGCCATCGACCAGTGCCAGGGGTTTCGCGGCACGACCACCGACATCACCGACGAAGTGGCCGCCCATGCACAGATTCAGCACTTGTCCCTTCACGATGTCCTGACCAACCTGCCCAACCGCAACAAGCTGTATCGTCATCTCGAGTCCCTGACGCACAACGAACCGCCCGAGCTGGCCGTGGTGATGCTGGACCTGGAGCAGTTCAAGCTCGTCAATGAAGGCATCGGCCATCCGGCAGGCGATGCCGTGTTGCTGGAGGTGACCGCGCGCCTGTTGCAGGCGACGCGTGACGGTGACCTCATCGCCCGGCTCGACGGTGACGAATTCGTCCTCGTGCTGGTCAAGCCAGGCCAGCGGCCGGAGCTGGATCGCTTCTGTACGCGGATCATCGACAGCGTGCGCCAGCCGATCGCGTTCGAGGGCCGCTCCATACAGGTCGGTGCCAGCCTGGGGGTGGCGCTGTCGAGCGAGCATGGGGGCACGCCTTTGGAGCTGCTGCGCTATGCCGACATCGCCCTGGACACCGCCAAGCGCGAAGGCCACAACACCTGGCGGTACTTCTCCGGCGCCATGAGCACCGCGTTGCTGGACAAGCGCACGTTGCAGCAAGAGCTGCGCGAGGGGATCGCGCGGGGCGAGTTGCGCCTGCATTACCAGCCGCGCTTTCGCGTGGATGGCGTCACGCTCGCTGCGGTCGAGGCGCTGGTGCGCTGGCAGCATCCGGTACGTGGCCTGCAGGCGCCCGACGCGTTCATCCCACTGGCCGAGCAATCCGATCTGATCGTGCTGTTAGGCAACTGGGTGATGCACGAGGCGTGCGAGCGCGCCCGTGCCTGGCCGCTCGAGGCCACGGTCTCGGTGAACCTGTCGCCTGCGCAGTTTCGTCGCAGCGATGTGGTGCGCGATGTGCACGCGGCGCTCAGGGCCACTGGGCTGCCGGCTCGACGGCTGGAACTGGAGATCACCGAGAACGTGATGCTCAATGATGTGGAAGGCGCGCTTCACACCATGCAGGCGCTCAAGGAGCTCGGCGTACGCCTGAACATGGACGATTTCGGGACAGGCTATTCGTCGTTGGGCTACCTGCGCACGTATCCGTTCGACGGCATCAAGATCGACAAGCGCTTCACCCAGGCCTTGGGCAAGAGCGGCAGCGATCGCTGTGTGGTACAGGCGATCATCAACCTGGGCAACGCCATGGGCATGACCGTCACCGCCGAAGGGGTCGAGACGCCCGAGCAGCTGGCGCTGCTGGCGGAAGATCGCTGCCATGAAGTGCAGGGGTACCTGTTGAGTCGGCCGGTCGACAACGAAGCCTTGGTGCGCTTGATGCAGGAGCGGCAGGACGCGAAGTGAGCCGGCCAGGCGTGGGTGTCTTCGGCCTGAAGGTCCAAGGAGCCTGCCCGCTCGTCGTCCCGGCGCGACGCCGTCACCCCACGCGCTGACGCCCTTGATCCTTACCATTCCTTGTCGATCCCCCGCCAACGGCGTATAAACTGCACCCCTTTGCCGGTCGCTTCCTGAACCGGCCGTTGAACCGAAGAGAGTCGACATGGGCGCACAGTGGAAAGCCAAGCATAAAGAAGCCGCAGCCAACGCCAAAGGCAAGATCATGGGCAAGCTGGCCAAGGAAATTCAGATCGCCGCCAAGAATGGCGCCGACCCGGACATGAACCCGCGCCTGCGCCTGGCCGTGGATCAGGCCAAGAAGGCCTCGATGACCCGCGAGACCCTCGAGCGCGCCATCCGCAAGGGTGCCGGCCTGGACGGCGACACCGTGCAGTACGCCGCGGTCACCTACGAAGGCTTCGCGCCGCACCGCGTGCCGCTGATCGTCGAGTGCCTGACCGACAACGTCAACCGCACCGTCGCCGAAATCCGCGTGGCCTTCCGCAAGGGCCAGCTGGGCGCCAGCGGTTCGGTCGCCTGGGACTTCAACCACGTCGGCCTGCTCGAGGCCACCCCGGACAACGCTGACGCCGACCCGGAAATGGCTGCGATCGAAGCCGGTGCCCAAGACTTCGAGGACGGTGAGGAAGAGGGCTCCACCCTGTTCATCACCGACACCACCGACCTGGACGCGGTCCAGAAGGCGCTGCCCGAGCATGGCTTCACCGTGACCTCGGCGAAGATCGGCTACACGCCGAAGAACCCGGTCAGCGCGGCCAGCCTCAGCGCCGAAGCCTTGGCCGAGGTCGAAGCGTTCCTCGAGAACATCGACAACCACGATGACGTGCAGAACGTCTATGTGGGTCTGACCGAGTAATCGGCAGGCGGGGGCGGGCCATGTCCTGATCCGCCCCGGCGCGCGTACCCCCAACCGGGCACACGCCAGGTGTCGGCGTCAGTGCGCGCCGGCCGACTTGCTCAGGTCGCTGGGCGACCACTGCGTGTACACGCAGGCATCGGCCACCGCCCAACGCACCTTCACCGTGTCGCCCGGCTTCATCGGCATGCCTGCGGCCGACAGCGCCTTGACCGTCAGTTCCGTACCACCGGCCGTGACCACATGGCAGGTCTGGCTCTCGCCCAGGAACAACACCTCGGTCACCTTGGCCTGCACCTCGTTCCAGCCACCGGGCAACGGCTCGCGGCGTGCCTGCTCGTCGCTCAGGGCCAGGGCTTTCTCCGGCCGTACCATCACCAGCGCCTCCTGACCCGAGACCAGCCCGGGGGTCAGGCGCATCGCCAGCGGTTGGCTTTCGAAGCTGCCGACGCCTTCGCCGTGGGTGGTGATCCTGAGGAAGTTGGAATTCCCCAGGAACGAGGCGACGAACGCATTCGGCGGATTCTGGTACAGGTCGTAGCCGCTGCCCAGCCCGACGATCTTGCCGTGGCTGAAGATGGCGATGCGCTGGGACAGGCGCATGGCTTCTTCCTGATCGTGGGTCACATAGACGATGGTGATGCCCAGGCGCCGGTGCAGCTGGCGCAGTTCGTCCTGCAGGTCCTCGCGCAGCTTCTTGTCCAGCGCGCCCAAGGGCTCGTCCATCAGCAAGATGCGCGGCTCGTATACCAGCGCACGGGCGATCGCCACTCGCTGCTGCTGGCCGCCCGACAGCTGGGCCGGGCGCCGGTGGGCGAAGCTGTCCAGCTGCACCAGCTTGAGCATGGCGTCGACCCGTCTGGCCGTCTCGCTGGCGCCCAGCTTGCGGATCGCCAGGGGGAAGGCGATGTTGTCGCGCACCGACAGGTGCGGGAACAGCGAATAGCGCTGGAACACCATGCCGATGTCACGCTTGTGCGGCGGCACCTTCACCAACGACTGGCCCTCGACCAGGATCTCGCCGCTGCTGGGCGTCTCGAAACCGGCCAGCATCGACAGCGTGGTGGACTTGCCCGAGCCGCTGGAGCCGAGGAAGGTCAGGAACTCGCCGTCTTGGATCTCTAGGTCGAGGTTGTCCACGGCGGTGAAGTCGCCGTAGTGCTTGTTCAGGTTGCGCAGGCTAACCAAGGTCTTGGGCTGCGCGGATGGGTCGCGGACTGCACTCATTGGGATTGTCTCCGGGCGCTCAGGCGCTGACTTCGTTGCGCCGGCGCAAGGCAGCGGCGATGACCATGACCAGGACCGACAGGCCGATCAGCAGCGTCGAGGCGACGGCGATCACCGGGGTCAGGTCCTGGCGCAGGGTGGTCCACATCTTCACCGGCAGGGTCTGCAGGTTGGGGCTAGCCATCATCACGCTGAGCACCACCTCGTCCCAGGACACCAGGAAGGCGAACAGCGCACCGGCGATCATCCCGGGGCGAATCGCCGGGAAGGTCACCTTGACGATCGCCTGCACCCGCGAGGCGCCGCAGATGACTGCGGCATCCTCGACCGACTGGTCGAACAGCTTGAGCGAGTTGATGATCGAGATGAGGGTGAACGGTAGCGCGACGATCACATGACTGACCACGAACGACACCAGGGTGCCGGTGTAGCCGAGCTTGAGGAACAGCGCGTAGACCGCCACCGCGATGATCACCAGCGGCACGATCATCGGCAGGGTGAACAGGCCGTAGAGCATCTCGCGGCCCGGGAAGCGTCCACGCACCAGGGCGAACGCCGTCGGCAGGCCGAGCAGCACCGCACAGACGGTGGTGAGCACCGCGACCTTCAGGCTGGCCAAGGCCGCATCCATCCACTCAGGGTTGGAGAAGAACTGGCCGTACCATTTGAACGTCCAGCCCGGCGGCGGGAAGACCAGCCACTGCGAGGAGCCGAACGACAGCAGCACGATGAACAGGATCGGCAGCAGCAGGAACGCCGCGATCAGGCCCGTGGTGGCGTACAGGCCCACCCGCAGGGGACGGCCCATGGCATTGGGGGACAGCAGCATGATGGCTTACCTCGCATTGCCCACCGGGGATTCCGGTTGCAGCTTCAGGAAGAAGAACAGCACCAGGGTGATCAGCACCAGCAGTGCGGCGGCGGCGCTGGCCAGCCCCCAGTTCAGGAACGACTGCACCTGCTGGATGATGAACTCGGGCAGCATCATGTTCTGCGCGCCGCCCAGCAGGGCGGGGGTCACGTAGTAACCCAGCGACATCACGAAGACCATCAGTGCCCCGGAGAACAATCCCGACCGGCACAGCGGCAGGAACACCCGGAAGAAGTTGGTCCACGGGCTGGCGCCACAGATCGAACCGGCCTGCAGCACCATCGGGTCGATGGCGTGCATGGTCGCCTGCAAGGGCAGCACGATGAACGGGATCATGATGTAGCTCATGCCGATCACTACCCCGGTGAGGTTGTGCACCATCTCCAGCGGCGCATCGATGATGCCCAGGGCCATCAAGGCCTTGTTGATCACCCCCGAGGCCTGCAGCAGCACCAGCCAGGAGTAGGTGCGTGCCAGCAGACTGGTCCACATCGACAGCAGGACGATGTTCAGCAGCCAGCGGCCCCAGCCCTTGGGCACCAGGGTGATCGCCCAGGCCAGCGGGAAGCCCAGCAAGACACTGATCACCGTCACCAGCCCGGCCACCGAGAAGGTGTTGAACAGCACCCGTGCATAGGCCGAGTTGGCGAACAGCTGCTCGTAGTTGCCCAGGCCCGGCACCGGCTCCAGCACGCCGCGCAGCAGCAGGCCGATCAGCGGGGCGAAGAAGAACAGGCCGAGAAACAGCAGGGCTGGCAACAGGTTGCGGCTGCCGCGCCAGCGCTGGCCGAGGGGCGGGCGGCGCGGGGCCGCCGGCGCAGCGGTGCCGGGGTCGGCACCCGGCGCGCGCTGCAAGGCATTGATGGCGACTTTCATTTGACCAGCCACTCGTTCCAACGGGCGGCGATGGCCTGGCCGTTCTTGGCCCAGTAGGCGAAGTCCAGGGTGATCTGGTCATTGACGTAGGCGGTCGGCAGGTTGGGGGCCAGCGCCGGCTCGAGCTTGTCGACGCTGTCCAGGTTGACCGGCGCGTAGGCGGTCAGGTTGGCGAACTCGGCCTGGCCTTCGGCCCCGCTGGCGTTGGCCAGGAACTTCATGGCGGCGTCCTTGTTCTTGGCGCCCTTGGGCACCACCAGGAAGTCGGCCATGACCAGGTTCTGTTTCCAGCTCACGCCGACCGGGGCCCCGTCTTGCTGCAGGGCGTAGACGCGGCCGTTCCAGAACTGCCCAAGCGCGGCTTCACCGGAGGCCAGCAACTGCTGGGACTGCGCACCGCCGCCCCACCAGACGATGTCTTTCTTGATGGTGTCGAGCTTCTTGAATGCACGGTCCAGGTCCAGTGGGTAGAGCTGGTCGGCCGGCACGCCATCGGCCAGCAGGGCCAGCTCGAGCACGCCCGGGCTCGGCCACTTGTACAGGGCCCGCTTGCCGGGGTAGGTCTTGGTGTCGAACAGCGCCGACCAGTCCACTGGCTTGCTGGCGCCCAGCTTGCCTTCGTTGTAGCCGAGCACGAAGGAGAAGAAGAACGAGCCGACGCCATGGTCGGAGACGAAGCGCGGGTCGATGCGGTCGCGCTTGATGGTGATGAAGTCCAGCGGCTCGAGCAGGCCTTCGCTGGCGGCACGCAGGGCGAAATCGGCTTCGACGTCGACCACGTCCCACTGCACGTTGCCGCTTTCGACCATGGCCTTGAGCTTGCCGTAATCGGTCGGGCCGTCCTGCACGACCTTGATGCCGGTGGCCTTGGCGAACGGTTCGGCCCAGGCCTGTTTCTGGGCGTCCTGGGTGGAGCCACCCCAACTGACGACGTTCAGGCTGTCGGCCGCGACGGCGGCCTGACAGGCCAGGGTCAGCAGGCTGGCGGACAGCACTGCGCTTACACGTTTGCTCAACAGCATGGTTACACCCTCGTGACTTTTGTTATTCGAGGCGAGTGTTCCGATGTGACTCGCCCTGTATTCGGGGAGCAGCTAGACAAAGTGTCGCAGGGCCGTAGCGGGACGCGGGGCCGGCGGCCTGAGCTTTCAAGGTCTACGGGATATCATATTATGGTATTCCAAACTTTTCGCAAGCCTTGTTGGCGACCGGCCATCATTCGGGGGGGCGGTCGTCGACAGGCCGGCAGCTCAGGCGAAAGGAATGCTCTGTACGACTTCCAGTTCATAGCCGGCCAATCCCGCGTACTTGAGCGGCGGGCCCAGGTGACGCAGCTTGCCGACGCCCAGGTCCTGCAGGATCTGCGCACCGGTGCCCACTTCGGAATAGGTCGGTACCTGGCCGCGGCGATAGGGGCGAGGTGGCTGGGTCAGGTGCGGCACGCGTTCGAGCAGCGCTTGCGATGATTCGTGGTTGGCCAGCACCACCACCACCCCGGCGCCCTCGGCCGCTACCCGCTCCAGCGCTGCCCACAGTGTCCAGTTCGCCGGCCTGGCGTACTCGGCGCCGACCAGGTCGCGCAGCGGGTCGATGGCGTGCACGCGCACCAGGGTCGGCTGGTCGCGACGGATTTCACCCATCACCATGGCCATGTGCACGCCGCCTTCGATACGGTCCTCGTAGGTCACCAGGCGGAAGGTGCCATGTACGGTCGGCAGCTCGCGTTCGCCGATGCGTTCGATGGTGTGCTCGGTGCTCAGGCGGTGGTGGATCAGGTCGGCGATGGTGCCAATCTTGATGCCGTGGTGCGCGGCGAACACGTCCAGGTCCGGGCGGCGTGCCATGCTGCCGTCGTCGTTGAGCACCTCGACGATGACCGACGCCGGGCTGAAGCCGGCCAGGCGCGCCAGGTCGCAGCCCGCCTCGGTGTGTCCGGCGCGGGTCAGCACGCCGCCTTCGCGAGCGCGCAGCGGAAAGATGTGCCCAGGCTGCACCAGGTCTTCGGGGCGCGCATCGGGGGCTATCGCGGCGGCCACGGTACGCGCCCGGTCGGCGGCGGAGATCCCGGTGGTGACGCCCTGCGCCGCTTCGATGGACACGGTGAAGGCCGTGCTGAACGCGCTGCCGTTGCTGGGCACCATTTGTTCCAGGCCCAGCCGCTGGCAATGTTCGTCGGTCAGGGTCAGGCAGATCAGCCCGCGGGCTTCGCGCGCCATGAAATTGATCACCGAGGCGTCGCAGCGCTCGGCGGCGATCAGTAAGTCACCTTCGTTCTCGCGGTCTTCATCATCCACCAGCAGGACCATCTTGCCCTGTCGGTAGTCGTCGAGCAGCTCTTCGATGCGGTTGAAAGCCATGGGCACGCTCACCTGTCACGGGGTTGTTTTTGTGGTATACCATCATACACAAATACACGCCTACAGGAGCGTCACCCATGAAGGCCTACTGGATCGCCCACGTCGATGTGACCGACCCACAGCAATACCAACAGTACACCCAGCGCGCCCCGGCTGCCTTTGCCGCCTATGGCGGACGTTTCATGGCCCGCGGTGGGCGCAGCGAAGCGCTGGAGGGCCGACCGACGCCCCAGCGCAGCGTGGTGATCGAGTTCGACAGCTACGAGCAAGCCGTGGCGTGCTACCGCTCCGAGGCCTATCAGGAGGCCTGCCGGCATCGCCAGGGGGTGGCCAAGGCCGAGGTGATCATCGTCGAAGGTTTCACGCCCTGATCGCCGGCTGCCTGTAGGCGCGGCCCCCGTGCCGCGATTGGGCCCGCAGGGCCCACAGAACCCACTACTCGGTGTGCCATGCCAGCACTGTCCATGGGCCCTGCGCGCCCAATCGCGGCCGGTCCGGCGCCCCGGCAGGGGCCGTTCACAAGGGAATGCGCCTGTCCGGGGGAATGGGACGGAGCAGATCGCCCGCCACATCGACGTCCTGCACGATCCCCGCGTCGTTCACCTGCACAGACACACAGGCCTGGGCATGCCTGGCGATCACGGCCTTGCCACCCTGGTCGCCGGTCAGCGTGGCCAGGGCTGGCCAGAACTGCCGGCCGAAGATGACCGGCTGCCCGCGCTCGCCGGCGTACCAGGGCAGCACGATGCGCGACACGTCGGCATGGCTGCACAGCTCGCGCAAGGTGGTCTGGGCGATCCAGGGCATGTCGCCCAGCAGGATCGCCACGCTGTCAGCCTCCGACACCGCCAGCACATGCCCGATGCCCGCTGCCAGGCTGGCACCCATGCCCTGGTCGGCCTGCCGGCTGCGAATGACCGGGACGTCGTCGGGCACGCCCAGCGCCGGGGCATCGTCCTCTTCGCGCAGCACGACCCACAGTTCCTCGAAAGCCGCGCCCGCACGGGCCAGCGTGGTAGCCAACAGCGTCTGCGCGCCGTCCAACGTTGCCCGACGCTTGTCGGCACCGAAACGACGCCCGAACCCGGCAGCCAGGACCAGCCCGGCGCAACCGCCGGTTCGGGGGATGATTTGCTCTGAACACATGGCCAAACGCTCCGGTCGTATCTGGAAGATGCAGCTGACTGCACATTCGCCTATCCACCGTGAGACTGTTTCCCATGAGCGAGTTCAATCCGGCGTCGCACGCCGCTTCACCGGGCCAGGCGATCAGCCTGACCATCAATGGCCAGGCCCACCACCTGCAGGTGCAACCCTGGATCACGCTACTGGACCTGCTGCGCGACCAGCTGGACCTGGTCGGCAGCAAGAAAGGCTGTGACCACGGCCAGTGCGGCGCATGCACGGTGTTGCGCAACGGCAAACGAGTCAACGCCTGCCTGACCCTGGCGGTGATGTGTGACGGCGACCAGCTGACCACCATCGAAGGGCTGGCCGACGGCGACCAGTTGCATCCGCTGCAAGAAGCGTTCATCCGCCACGACGCCTTCCAGTGCGGCTACTGCACGCCTGGGCAGATCTGCTCGGCCCTGGGCCTGGCCCACGAAGGCAAGGTCCGCACGCGCGCCGAGATCCAGGAGCACATGAGCGGCAACCTGTGCCGCTGCGGCGCCTACAGCAACATCATCGATGCCGTCGCCGAGGCCTTGCCGTTGATCCACGGAGGGCGCGCCTCATGATCCCGTTCGCTTACGAGAAACCCACCAGCATCGAGCACGCGGTCCGCTTGGCGGACGCCAACAGCCGCTACATCGCCGGTGGCACCAACCTAGTCGACCTGATGAAGGAAAACGTCGAGCGCCCCGAGCGACTGGTCGACATCAACGGCCTGGACGCGCTGCGCGGCGTACGTGAGACCGCCGCAGGCGGCGTTTGGGTCGGCGCGCTGGAAAGCAACGCCGACCTGGCCTGGCACCCCCTGATCGAGCAACGCTACCCGCTGCTGTCCCAGGCGATCCTGGCGGGTGCCTCACCCCAGCTGCGCAACATGGCCAGCACCGGCGGCAACCTGCTGCAGCGCACCCGTTGCTACTACTTCTACGACACCGCCGTGCCGTGCAACAAGCGCGAGCCCGGCACCGGTTGCCCGGCCCGCGACGGTCTGAATCGTGCCCATGCCATCCTCGGCGCCAGCGAAGCCTGCGTGGCCGTGCACCCGTCCGACATGTGTGTGGCCCTGGCAGCCTTGGAGGCCGTCGTCCATGTCCAGGGTCCCGAAGGCGAGCGGCAGATCGCCTTCGCCGACTTCCATCGCCTGCCTGGCGATACGCCGCAGTACGACAATCACCTGAAGACAGGTGAGCTGATCACCGGCATCGAGCTGCCGCCGGTGGCCTTCGGCGGGCACGTCAGCTACGTCAAGGTACGCGACCGCGCGTCCTACGCGTTCGCATTGATCGCCGTGGCCGCTGCCGTGCAAGTAAAGGATGGCATGCTCGAGGACGTCCGCGTGGCCCTGGGCGGCGTGGCCCACAAGCCCTGGCGCCAAGCGGCGGCGGAAAGCGCCGTGTGCGGTCAGCCTGCTACTGCGCAGACCTACGCGGCCCTGGCCGATCAGGTGCTGGCCGGTGCCCAGCCGCTGTCGCAGAACGCCTTCAAGACCGGACTGGCTCGCCGCGCCATCGTCCGCGCACTGACCACCGCTGCCCAGGGGAGCGCCCAATGAAACCTGTCGAACTGGCCTGCGGCCGCCCGATGGACCGTGTCGATGGTCCTGCGAAAGTCACCGGCACGGCCCGGTATGCCGCCGAATTCCCACAGCAGGGGCTGCTCTATGGCAGCGTCGTCTCCAGCCATGTGGCCCGGGGCCGCGTCAAACACATCGACTGCGAAGCCGCCTTGAAGGTACCGGGCGTGATCGACGTGCTGCACCACCGTAACCGGCCCCGTCTGGCCGGCGAGGACGAGCAGTACAGCGATGACGACGCCGCCGACGGCTCGCCGTTCCGTCCGCTGTACAACAGCCGTGTGCTCTACAGTGGCCAACCGCTGGCGCTGGTGGTCGCCGAGAGCCTGGAGCTGGCGCGGTACGCCGGTTCGCTGATCCGTCTCGAGATCGACGCCGAGGCGCACGAGACGGACCTGCTCTCGGCGCTGGAACGCGCCCATGACGCGCCGGCCGAGCTGCCCAAGGCCCGCGGTCATTTCGAGCAGGCCTACGCCAGTGCACCGTTCAAAGTGGATGCCACCTATACCACCCCCATCGAACACCACAACCCGATGGAGCCTCATGCCTCCACGGTGATCTACAAACCTGACGGCAGCCTGGAGGTGCACGACAAGACCCAGGGCACGCAGAACTGCCGCACTTACCTGCATACGGTGTTCGGCATTCCCGAGGATAAGCTGCGGGTACTGGCCGCCTACGTGGGCGGTGCTTTCGGCTCCGGGTTGCGACCACAGTACCAGCTGCCCCTGGCCGTGATGGCGGCGTTGCAGCTCAAGCGCTCGGTACGCGTCGTGTTGACGCGTCAGCAGATGTTCACCTTCGGTTACCGTCCCCGCACACAGCAGCGTCTGCGTTTGGCGGCCGATGCCCAGGGCCACCTGCAGGCCATCTCCCACGACGCCGTCGGGCAGACCTCGCGCTTCGAAGACTTCTCCGAGCACGTCGTGGAGTGGAGCGGCATGCTCTACCGTTGCGACAACGTGCGTTTCGGCTACAAGCTGGCACCCCTGGACGTCTACACCCCGCTGGACATGCGCGCACCGGGCGCCGCCCTGGGGCTGATCGGCCTGGAGTGCGCCATGGACGAGCTGGCCACTGCGGTCGGCATGGACCCGGTCGCGCTGCGGACCATCAACTTCACCGACACCAACGCCAACGAGGGCAAGCCATACACCAGCAAGGCCTTGCTGGACTGCTATCGCCAGGGGGCCGAGGCCTTTGGCTGGGACCAGCGTGATCCACGTCCGGCCAGCCGCGTCGAGAACGGCCAGCGCATCGGCTGGGGCATGGCTGGCGGCGTGTGGGAAGCCATGCAGATGAAAGCCAGCGCCAAAGCGTGCCTGGACCTGGACGGCCACCTGACGGTCAGCAGCGCCACCACCGACATCGGCACCGGCACCTACACCGTGATGACCCAGATCGCTGCCGACGCCATGGGCCTGGCGCCGGAGCAGGTCACCTTCAAGCTGGGCGATTCCTCATTGCCGACCGCGCCCCTGCAGGGCGGGTCGTTCACCGTCTCGTCGGTCGGTTCGGCGGTGCGCCAGGTGTGCGAAGTGCTGCGCGCCAAGCTCATCCAGGCGGTGCGCGACCAGCATCCGGAACTGGACGGATTCGGTGTCGAGGCGTTCGTCATCGACGGCCCGCAGGTGTGCGTGGGCGAGCATCGCTTCGCCTTGACCGAAGTCCTTCGCCAGATGCCGGAAGACGCCCGCGAGGCACTGATCGACAGCGAGCCTAGTGCACGCCGCGAAGGCTTCTCCACGGCGAGCCATTCGGCAGTCTTCGTCGAAGTGCAGATCGATGAAGACCTCGGCACGATCCGCGTCACACGGGTGGTCAGCGCCATCGCCGCCGGACGGGTGATCAACCCCAAGACCGCGCGCAGCCAGATCCTGGGCGGCGTGGTATGGGGCCTGGGCATGGCCTTGCAGGAAGAGACGCACACCGACCACGCGCTGGGCCGGTACATGAACCACAACCTGGCCGAGTACCATATCCCGGTGAATGCCGACATTGGCGAGATCGAGGTGATCTTCGTCGATGAACCGGACGAGATCGTCAACGCGCTGGGGTCCAAGGGGGTTGGTGAAATCGGCATCGTTGGTGTCGCTGCTGCAGTGGCCAACGCCATCTGTCATGCAACCGGCAAGCGGTTGCGCGACTTCCCGCTGACCCTGGACAAGGTGCTGGAAGGGTAGTCGCGAACCCGCGGGGCGCTCGGCAGGTCATCGCCGCTGCGCCCGCTCTTCAGAACTGGTAGGCCACCCCTGCGCTGGCATACCACGAACGCCCCGGCGCCGCCTCGTAGTAGCGGCCATTGCCGTCACCCACGATCACCGACCCGACGTACTGACGGTCCAACAGGTTGTCCAGGCGCACCGTCTGATGGAAGGCCCAGGGGCCGACCTGCTGATCCAGCCTCATCCGGCCGTTGAACACCGTGTAGCCTGGCGCTGCGCGCTCGGTGTTGCTGTCCTCGACGAAGACCCGGCTGCGGTACTGGCCTTCCATCCCCAGGCTCACGCCCGACCTCGGCTTCCAGACCAGTTCGCCGAACAGGCTGCTGCGCGGTACGCCAGGCAGCCGGTTGCCGCGCTCGATCCGGCTGCTGCCGGTGAGCACGTCGTCCTGGTAGGTGGCCTGCAACAGGGTATAGGCCAGGTGCGCCTGCCACTGTGCAGTCACATCGCTCTGCACGCTGAGTTCCAGACCCCGGCGCAGGGTCTTGCCGGCGTTCTGGTAGCTGGTACGACCCTCCTGCGCGCTGTCGACCACGACCTCGTCCTGGGTTCGGATCTCGAACAGCGCCGCGTTGATCCGTGTGGCCGCGCCCAGCCGCGCCTTGAGCCCGGCTTCGTATTGCAGGCTGGTGGCTGGCTGCAGATCGAAGTTGAAGCCTTCGACTTGGCCGGGTGCATAGGCCATCTCCGCCTGGGTCGGCGTCTCGAAGGCCGAACCGACGCTGAGGTAGCCGTGCAAGTCCGGCGTGAAGGCATACAGCACCGACAGCGAGGGCGTCGCCCGCTGGTAGCGGCGCGAGCCGCTGGCATCGCCATTGGCCAGGTAGTGATCGGCCACGTCCATGTCCAGGCTGCTGTAGCGAACCCCGGCTTCCAGCGTCCAGCGCTGCCAGTCCCAATGGGCTTGCAGGTACGGGTCGAGGCGGGTGGCGGTGTCCACCTCGTCGCGGCGCAGCGCGCCCTTGAGGCCCAGGGTGGTGCCGACGAAGTTCTGGTAGCCGCGGCGGTCGTCCTGACTGCGGTCGTAGTCCAGGCCGGCGGTGACGGTCAGGGCGCCAGGCGCCGTCGTGATCGGCTGGATCCAGCGCAGCGTGCCGCCGTGGTAGGCCCGGTCGAAGTCCACCACGCCACCGCCACGTCGGTTGGCCGCCGCGGTCGGGGGGATCGACAGGTACTGGACCACCTGGCGCTGGCCGCTGTACAGGTTGACCTGCACGGTGGCGTCGCCGATGTAGCGCTCGTAGTTGAGGCCCACTTGCCGTTGGTCGATGCTCTTGCGCGTGTCGTAGCGACGCGCAGGGTCGGCGACCGAACGTGGATCGCGTCGGTAGCCGGCCCAGCTCTGCCCCAGGGGGTCCTGGGTACCGTGCTGTTCGAGGCTGCTGAAGATCAGCGCCACGCGGCTGTCGGCATCCGGCTTGAAATGCGTCTTGGCGAAGGTCTGGTCACGGCGTGCGGCACTGTGGTCACGGTAGCCGTCGGTGTCCATGCGCGAAGCGTCGAGCAGGAACCCAGCCTGCTCGCTGCCGCCTTCGGCCTGCACGTGCTGCTTGGCGAACCCGTCGCTGCCGATCAAGGTCTCGGCACCGAGGGTGCCGGGGCCTGTACCGTCGCGGGAGAACATCTGGATCACGCCGCCAGCGTTGCTGCCGTACAGGGTCGAGGCCGGACCGCGCAGGACTTCGATGCGCTCGGCCACATCCAGGTTGAGCGACGAGGCTTGCCCTTGGCCATCAGGGGTGCTGGCCGGGATACCGTCGCTGATCAGCTTCAGTCCGCGAATGCCGAAGGCCGAACGCGCGCCGTAGCCGCGCGAGGAGATCTGCAGGTCCTGGGCGTAGTTCTGCCGGTTCTGCACCACCAGTCCCGGTACACGCGCCAGGGCTTCGGACAGGTTGACGCCCAGTTGCCCGTCGGCGAACTGGGCGCGCTCCACGGTATCGACCGAGAACGGCAGGTCGAAACTGCCGGCCGGCGCGGCACTGCCGGTCACCACCAGCGGTTCCAGTTCGCTGACCGGTGCTGCCTGGGCCTGGAGGCAGCTCGCCAGGCTGCACAGCAGCAGGGAAGACCAGGGCAGGGGGCTGGACGGGACTGCACGGAGAGGCGCTACGGCCAATGCAGGTGCACTCAACCCTTGGCCGCCATGGCCGTGACTTCGACGCGCATGCCCGGTACGGCCAGCGCGGCGACACCCACGGCCGCACGGACTGGCCAGGGCTTCTTGAAGAATCGCTGGTAGACCTCGTTGAAGGCGGCGCGGTCGGCCATGTCGGTGAGGTAGATGGTCAGGTGCAGCACGCGGCCCAGCGAGCTGCCAGCCCCTTCCAGGGCGTCCTTCAACGCTTGCAGGGTGCACTCGCTCTGGGCGGTGATGCTGCCCAGCTCGAGGCTGCCGTCGGCGCGTGTCGGGATCTGGGTGGTCACCAGCAGGTCGCCGAAGCCGGCCACGTCGGAGGAAATGGATTCAGGGTCGGCATCGGGCTTGAACGTGAGGTTGGCCATGGGCATTCCTTGTGCGTGGGGTAGAAAAGGACAGCGCAGCCTACGCGAGCGCAAGGATGGGGTCGAGCAGGGAAGCATGGCCCTTCGCCAGAGAGGGCGCTGGCGGGGTGGGCCGGGCGAGACGAGCGCGGCCACCCGCTGAGCCCATGAGCTGTCTGGCGCTTACTGGCCGTAGGTGCCCACCAGGGTCTGCGCCCCCAGTGCATGGCCCTTGAGTGCCTTCATCAAGCCCTCCCGGTCCAGGCCGGAAGGTAGCTGTGTTGGCGGCAGGTCGGTGGCGATCAGCGTCAGCACGTAGTGGTGCGGGTTGTCGTCCTGGGGTGGGCACGGGCCTTTGTAGGTTTCGGCGCCGGTGGAGTTGCGGCCGACGGTCAACCAGCTCGAGCGAAACCGCGCCGCGCCGGCATCCAGCTTGCGCATGTTTGCGTCGATGTTGTACGCCACCCAGTGGACGACCCCCAGGCCCTTGTTGCCGTCGGGGTCGACCATCACCAAGGCGACCGAGCGTGTGCCCTCGGGCAGGTCGTACCAGCGGACGGAGGGCGACCAGTCCTTGCCGCCGTCGCCGCACGACGGCCCCCTGCCCACCAACTCCAGGGGCAGCGCCTTGCCGCTGTCGAACGAATCGGACTTGATGTTCAGCGAATCGGCATGAACGAGAGGGCTGATAGCGAGGGTCAAGGCGATCACACATGACTGCAGGAGTGGTTTCATGAAGGCGACATCTCCGATGACGATCGTAGGGCGGACAGGCTGCACGTGCCTGCCCCCGTTTCTCATACGGTAGACAGTTTTCGTGCCGTCCGCCGTCCGTCCTAGGATATTCGTCGCCCCTGAAGAACCCAGCGCTGGAGAAGACCTCAGGTCAACTGACGAGGTCGGCGTTCTCCCGACGCGTCTCGCGCTCGGACCCCTGCGCCTCTGCAGGTGCTGCCGGTTCGTCAGCACTGGCAGGCTCGCTGTGCTCCATGGCCGCGTGCATCAGGTCTTCGGTCACCCGCAATTCGGCACCGGTGAACGAGGAGGTGGTCGCTGGCGTGAACGGCGACGAGGCCGCAGGGGCGGGGCGCTCGGTACGGCGCCAGAGGAAGAACGCGACCATCGCGGCATTGATCGCCGCGAAAGCCCAGAACAACCCGGCCTCGCCGACACGGTTCATGACCGAGGAGATCGCCAGCGGGCTCATCGCCGAGCCCAGCGAGTTGATCAGCAGCAGGCCCTGGATCATCGGCACCAGCTCTTCGGCCGGGGCGCGGTCAGCCGCGTGGCTCACAGCCACCGGATAGATCGCGAAGATGCCCCCGCCGAGCAGGAACAGCGCGCCCATCAGCAGCTTGGGGGAGGGCGGCATCACCAGGATCGCCAGCGACAGCACCAGGCACAGGCTGCCCAGGGCGATCAGCACGGTCTGCCGGTCACGGCGGTCGGACCAGCGACCGACCGGGTATTGCAGCACCATCGCGCCGAGAATGGCGCTGGCCATCATGTGGCCGACTTCGGTGATGTCCAGGCCGATGCGTTGCAGGTACAGCGGCAGCAGGGTATACACCGCCGCGATGGCCACGCCCGAGCCGAAGCAGCCGATCAGCCCGGTCGGGGTGACACTCAGCAGTTGGCGTGGCTTGAGCGGTTCGACCTTCTCCAGCAGGGGCGAGGCGCGCGGCAGGATCACGATCGGCACCACCGAGAGCGAGGCCAGCATGGCCGCGACCATGAACGGCGCGGTGTCGCCCCAGCCGGCCAGGGCGCCCAGCTTGGCCTGGCCGAGCATGCCCGAGCCATACAGCGCGATCATGTACAGCGCCAGCAGGCGCCCGCGCACCTTGGGCGCCGCGGCCAGCAGCAGCCAGCTTTCGATCACCAGGAACACGCCGACCGTGGCCCAGCCGCCGATCAGGCGCAGCGCAGCCCAGGCCCAGGGGTCGTAGAACAGGCTTTGCAGCAGGATGGTCACGGCGATCAGCGAGGCGAAGCTGCTGTAGGCGCGGATGTGCCCGATGCGCAGGATCAGCCGGTCGTTGAACAGGGCGCCCAACGTCAGGCCGACGAAATAGGCCGACGAGACGATACCGATCATGGTGGCCGACTCACCGGCCGCGTCCAGGCGCAGGGTGGTCAGGGACGACAGGAAGCCATAGCCGAGACCGACGATGAACAACCCGAGCAGCGGTGCCAGCGCCATCGCCAGCAGGTGCGGAGACATACAGACCTCAAATGAAATAGACAAGACAGACGCCTGTCCAGAAGCGCCCGGTGTCTTCAGGACGAAGACCGAGAGGAGGCCATTCAAGGCTGCGGATAGCCGCTGGAAAGGTGCGCGGATTCTAGGCCAGATCGCGCCTGTAAGGGGATGGGGCAGAGGGTGTTTTTCGCACGATCATGGTGCGACCGGATGCCGCAGGTAGCGTCTTGTCATGTCCTGGGCGCGAATCGGTTGCCGAGGCAGGCGACCACGCCCTAGGATGATCGGTTTCCAGGAAGAGACTCTGCCATGCTGGCTTCGCTGATCGCCATCCTCTCGCCCGTGTTCATCGTCGCTGGCCTCGGCTTCGCCTGGATCCGCAGCGGTGCCGACTACCCCACGGCATTCGTCGCCCGGCTGGTGATGAACATCGGTACGCCCTGCCTGGTGCTGTCCACCCTCAGCCGCACGCACCTCGACCCCCAGGCCTTCACCAGCATGGCGCTGGCGTGCACCGCAGGGTTGGCGATCATGGGTGGGGTCGGCTGGGCGATCAGCCGCCTGACCGGGCAGCACTGGCGGGTGCTGGTGCCGGCTTTCATGTTCCCGAACACCGGCAACATGGGCTTGCCGATCAGCCTGTATGCCTTCGGCGATCCAGGGCTGGCCCTGGCCGTGGCGTTCTTTCTCACCTTGTCGACCTTCCAGTTCACCCTGGGCATCGTGCTGTCGGGCGGGGTCGCCTCGTTCAAGTCGCTGGTGCGTAACCCTATCGTGATCAGCCTGGTGCTGGCGTTGCCGGTGATTTTTTTCGACCTGCACCTGCCGCGCTGGCTGGCCAACACCGTCGACCTGCTCGGCGGCATGACCATCCCGCTGATGCTGCTGACCCTGGGCGTGTCCCTGGCCAGCCTGCGTCTGCGCCAGGTCGGTAGTGGGCTGCTGCTGGGCGGGTTGCGGATCGTGCTGGGCGCGGCGGTGGGTTGGGGCGTCGGGCAGGCCTTGGCGCTGCCACCGATCGAGCAGGCCGTCCTGGTGATGCAGTCGGCGATGCCCGTGGCGGTGTTCAACTACCTGCTGGCGATTCGCGCCAACCAGTCACCCGAGCAGGTCGCCAACCTGGTGATGTGTTCCACCGCCTTGTCGTTCGTCCTGCTGCCGCTGATCCTGGTCTGGCTGCTGTAGGCCTGCCGCCTTACCAGCAGCCGCCATGCCGTGCCCAGGGCCGGCTTTGCGGCGAGAACCCTTCGAAGAAGCGTTGCGCACGCTGCCGCGGCAGGTCGGCCAGGGTAGGCGGATTCCAGTGGGGCGTGCGGTCCTTGTCCACCAGCAGGGCGCGCACGCCCTCGAGCGCATCGCCTTGTTCGAACCACTGCTCGATCAGGTGCAGCTCCAGCGCGAAGCAGGTCTCCAGCGACAGCTCGCGTCCGTAGCGGATCAGTTCGAGCGCGACCGCCATGGCCGACGGCGAGCAGGCCTCCAGCCGGCGGGCGGTTTTCAGCGCCCATTCATGGCTGTCGCCGATGCTCACTGCACGCAGTTGCTCGAGGATGCTCGGCATGTCGGGCAGGCCGAAATAGTGGTCGATCACAGGACGCAGGCCCTTGAGCGGTGCATCGGGCAGGATCTGGGTGCCGAAGCGCGCCAGCACGCCTTGCAGATCCTTGAGTGGCACTGACCCGAAGGTCAGGCGATCCAGACGGTCATCCAGTGCGGCCAGCTTGCGGCTGTCCAGATACCAATCGGCCAGCCCGCAGAACAGTGCGTCGGCCGCGCCGATGGTGTGACCGCTGACCGCCAGGTAAGTCCCCAGCTCGCCGGGCAGGCGTGACAGGAAGTAGCTCGAGCCAGCATCCGGGAAGCCGCCAAGGGTCACTTCCGGCATGCCGATCTGGCTGCGCTCGGTGACGATGCGCAGGTCGGCCGTCTGGGCCAGGGCCATGCCGGCGCCCAGGGTATAACCGTCCATGAGCACCACCACCGGCTTGCGGTAGCGGTGGATGGCCAGGTCCAGGGCATATTCTTCGCGGAAGAAGTCGCGGTGCACGCTGTCGCCGGCCGTGTAGCTGTCGCAGAGCATGCGCAGGTCGCCACCGGCGCAGAAACCCTTGCTGCCGGCGCCGCGCAACATCACGGCGATGATGTGGGGGTCGTCCGCCCAGGTGTCGAGCTGGCGCCGCAGGGTGCGCACCATGCTCAGGGTCAGGGCGTTGAGCCCTTGGGGGCGGTTGAAGGTGAGGTGTCCGATGCCATTGCGGACTTCGATCGATACATTGCCTGCATGCAGCGCAGAAACGGCAGCGCTCATTGTTGTCTCCCTGTCGTCTGGTCACGTTCCTTCGGCGAGACGGCCAGCGCACACTGTACGTAGCCACTCAAGAGGTCAGACAACAGCAGGCAAACGAATGCTTAGTCGAGGACTGCATTGACGACGCACAAGGTACCTATCGCGTACCGGCAAGCCTTGCAGGTACGCGAGGTCAGGTGGCGAGCCGTCGGCAGAAGGCTTGCGTCCATGGCCATGCCAAAATAGCCTGTGCCAGGCAGTTCGATCTGCCCTTGTACCCCAAAAGTGAGGTCAGGCGCGCCTTCGTGCGTAAGACAGGTCAGGTAGGTGGTGCCCTCCACATCACCTAACAACAAGACACGACCATCGTCGAGAAAGACCGCGTCATGGACGATCAGTGGCTGTGTGCTTGCCTTCTTCGAACGGTGGGCGCTTGGCGCTTCGATCGCAATCTCGAAGGACGCGATCGGTCTGCCAGAGTCGGCCTCGAAACAAGCCAGGTACGTGGTCGCACTGCGAACACTCAGCCCATCAGACTCGGTCTCTTGGTAAATCACTTTGATCGTTTCGCCTACCCGTGCGGCCCGGGGCAGATTCAAGGGCGAAACACCTTTCGTCGAAGCGCGTTCGCGTGCGTCCCGCAAGCGCCCGGCAATAGAAGACGTCGAGGTAGGCGAAGGCTGGGCCGGGGAGGCCTTGGTATGGGGCACGAATTGAATGCCGTTGTCTCCAAACCCCGGTTTGGCCGTCAGTTTCGACGTGTAGCGCCCTACAGCGAGGCTTGAATAAATGCTGTTCCCTTCCACTGTAATCGGTAGCGCCAGCGCCAGCATGTCTCCCTCATGCGCCGTACCGAGATTAACCAGCTCGATGAAGTCAGTCAGGCCGAAGGTCGAAACTGGCAACATTGCTAGTTCCAGCGCCTCTGGAAAGCTTTATCAGCGCGCCATGCGCCCACTGACGAAATGCGCGACATCGTTGAAACCAGGGGTGGAGGCATGCCCCGGCGTGACCAGCGAATCGATGAACGCCTCGTCGTCGTCCGTGAGGGTCACGTCCAGTGCCCCGGCATAGGTGTCCCACTGTGCCTCGGTCCGTGGCCCGACGATGGCCGAGCTGACCAGGCGATTGTTCAGCACCCAGGCAATGGCGAATTCGACGATACCCACGCCCTTGGCCTCGACATGGGCCTGGATGCGCTGGGCGATGGACAACGATTCCTGGCGCCATTCGACCTCAAGAATGCGCTTGTCCTGACGGCCTGCACGGCTACCGGCGTCGGGCGTGCTGCCAGGCGCGTACTTGCCGCTCAGCACGCCACGGGCCAGGGGACTGAACGGGACGATGCCCAGCCCATGAAACGCGGCGGCGGTGAACTGCTCCGGCTCGGCCTGGCGATTGACGATGTTGTACAAGGGCTGGCTGACCACGGGCTTTTCCACGCCCAGGCGCTCGGCCACGTGACACAGTTCGGCGATCCGCCAGCCGCGGAAGTTGGAGACGCCCCAGTAACGGATCTTGCCTTGGCGCAGCAGATCGCCCATGGCGCGCACGGTTTCCTCCAAGGGCACCTGATGATCCTCGCGGTGCAGGTAGTAGAGGTCCAGGTAGTCGGTGCCCATGCGCGACAGCGTGGCCTCGAGGGCATTGAACACATGCTTGCGCGACAGGCCGCTGGCATTGGGACGGTCCGCCGCGCCATAGCCGACCTTGGAGGCGACCACCCAGTCCTGGCGTCGGCGTGCTACCGCACGGCCCACGATCCCCTCGGAGCGGCCGCCGTTGTAGACGTCGGCCGTGTCGATGCTGTTCACACCCTGGTCCCAGGCCTTGTCGATGATGCGCACTGCCTCCTCGTCCGAGGTCTGTTCGCCGAACATCATGCTGCCCAAGGTCAGGGCGGACACCTGCAGGCCACTGTGGCCCAATGCGCGGTAGATCATGTGGAAGGTCCTTTTCGGGGGGAAGTGGTGAGTGGCAAGCTGCAAGCTGCAAGCGGTCTGCCATGAATGGAACCAAGCGTAACAGCTCACGCCGCGCGCGTGCCGTCTCGATGAACAAGGACGCGCTGTGGTCTGGGGAGCTGTCCTGATACCCCAGCACTGAACTTTCCCAAGCCCGACCACCCAACTGACTTGCAGCTTGCAGCTTGCAGCTTGCAGCTTGCAGCTTGCAGCTTGCAGCTTGCAGCTTGCAGCTTGCAGCTTGCAGCTTGCAGCTTGCAGCTCCTTTCCTCCAGAGGATCGACCGTGGATTCATTGACACAGGCAGTACTCGGCGCCGCGCTTCAAGGAACGGTGCTCGGACGAATACAAGGACGGCGTTCGCTGGTCTACGGCGCCGCGCTGGGCACCTTGCCGGACCTGGACGTGGTGATCCGCTACGCCGACCCCGTCTCGAGCATGACCTACCACCGCGGTTTCTCGCATTCGCTCTTCGTGCTCACGGCCCTTGCCCTGGCGCTCGCCTGGCTGGTGGCCTGGCTCGGGCAGCGCTACTGGCCGGACAGGCACTACCGCTGGCCCCGGCTGTTCCTGGCTTTCTGGCTGGTGCTGGTCACCCATCCCGTGCTGGATGCCTTCACCGTGTATGGCACACAACTGCTGTGGCCGTTCACCGTCACGCCACAGAGCTGGTCGGCGGTGTTCATCGTCGACCCGGTCTATACGCTGCCCATGCTGGCGACGGTGATCTATGCAGCCTGCAAAGGGCTGACGACACGCAGCCAGGCCTGGTTGCTGGGCACCGTGCTGTTCGGGGCGGCCTACCTGGGCGCAGGCACGGTGGCCAGGGTAGCGGCCGAGCACCGTTTCGAGGCGTCGCTGCAGCGTCAGGGCATCGACGTGACCGAGGTCAAGGCCATGCCGCTGGCGTTCAACTCGCTAGTCTGGCGTCTTCTGGCCAAGACCGCCGACGGCCAGTACTACGAAGGGATCGGCAGCGTGTTCGATCGCAATCCACCTGAGCAGCTGCGTCAATCCCGCCACCTCGAACTCGCCATCGTACTGCAGGGCACGCCGCTGCATGAGCGCCTTCGCTGGTTCACCGGCGACTGGCTGCGCTACGACGCCCTCGGCGATCAGTTGGTGGTGACGGACCTGCGCATGGGCATGCCCGGCAACTACACCTTCCGCTTCGTCATGGCCAAGCGCGACGCGCAGGGCAACTGGCAAGCGATCGTGCCGACCCGCGCCCCCGGTGGCGGTGCGCGCTCGCTGCTGCGCACCGACGTGCTGGCGCAGGTCTGGCAGCGCATCTTCGAGCAGCGACCGCCCTTGCCTCTGGTGCGCTGGGCCTCGCAGGACCAGGCGGAGCAGGGCGGTTGACCACCCGCTGCCCGGGGCTGGACCTGGTCAAGTGGGTGGCGCTGCTGACCATGCTGGGCGATCACCTGCGCTATGCCTGGCCTGACCTGGCGGGGCTCGTCCTGCCGGGTCGCCTGGCCTTTCCCTTGTTCTGCCTGGCCATCGCCTGGCACGCTGCGCGCGCTACGCCAGCCACCTTCCGTACGGGTCGCCATGGCCGTTACCTGGCCTGGATGCTGGTGTTCAGCGCCGCGTCGGAGCCCGCCTATCGCTGGCTGGACAGCGGGTCGATGACGCTCAATGTGATGCCGACGCTGACGTTGGGCCTGCTGGTGGCCTATGGCGTCCAGGTCGATGATCGCCTGGCGCGCCTGGGTGGAGCCGTGGCGCTGTCGACCGCTCTGTTGGCCAGCCCGTGGTTGATGTACGGATGGGCCGGTGTGCTGCTGCCGGCCGGTTGGCTGCTGGCGTTGCGAACGGGGAGGTGGAGCATCGTGGTGCTCATGATGCTGGCGGTGGCGGGCAATCTGACCGACGATTGGCTGCGCGCCCATGCGGGTGAGCCTTGGGGGCTGGCGATCCTGGCGGCCGCTGCGTGTTCCGCTCCTCTGGGCCTGTGGCTGTTGCGCCAGGACAGTGTCACGCCCTGGCGAGTGGGCCGTTGGGCGTATGGGTTCTATCCGGTGCACCTGGTGATCATTCGCCTGTTGCAGGGCATGGGGTGACGCGGGCGCCATGAGGGACTGTCGTGCGGTCCATCGCGGCCGGTCCGGGCTCGGGCAGGGCGCTCACACCCGCCGCAGTGGTACAGGCACTCGCAGCCCAATCGGTCCGGCCGCATGGGCTCCCCGATACCTGCCGTACTCAGGTTCAACCAGCAACCGTCTCCTGGACCAGATACCGCTCGTAGAACTCCAGCGTTGCCAGGTTCTTGTGCTTGGCCTCGAACATCATGTCGAACCGGTCCAGGAACTCCAGCGCATAGCGGTTGGTCCAGTCGTTCCACATCCGCTCGCTGTGCAGGTACAGGTCACGTTTGTTGACCTGCTCCAGCAGCGCCGGCATCTCCAGCTTCTGCTCGGCATCGAAGCCCAGCGCCTGCAGGCGCTCGGGCGGCTGGGAGTAGTGCATGGTCGGCCGCACATCACGCCAGCTTTCGATGATGCGTGCGACCCGAGCGCCCTGCGGGTCGATGTAGTCGTTCTCGTGAATCCAGCAGTGGTGGATGTCGAGCACCACCGGGGCCAGGTCGGCTAGTTGCAGGCAGTCGTCGACCCCGTAGGTCTTCTCGTCGTTCTCCAGGGTCAGGGTATTGCGCGCCACCTCCGACAAGCGTGGCCAGACCGCGCGCATGCCTTCCACGCCCAGGCGCCCGGCGATGTGGACGTTGCACTTGAAGTCCTGGAAACGGCGTCCATAGCCCATCATGCGGATCATGTCGGCATGGTACTCGAACTCGGCGAGGCTGTTTTCCACCACCTCCGGCCGATCCGAGCCCAGGACGCAGAACTGGCCTGGGTGGAACGACAGCCGGATCCCGGCCTCACGGGCATATTCACCGATCCGTGCGAACCGCGCTTCGAGCAGACGCTGGACGGCAGGGTCTTGATAGAACGGCGTCACCTGCGGGTGGCTGTACAGCGGCAGCAGGTCGCTGCTCAGGCGCACCATGTGCAAGGCCGGCGGCAGCGCATTGACATGTTTGAGCAGCCGCAGCTGCGCCTCGAGGTTGTGCTTGACCACCTCCAGCAACTTGGCACGCGCCGTTTCCACGCTGGCGCTGTTGATCCAGCGCAAGGTGGTGGTGCGGGGGTTGAACGTGCGCTCGAGCGCCTCCAGCTCCTTGTTCGGCAGGTGGCGATGAGGGTGACGGTACTGGCAGGCAAAGCCCAGGCGGGCAGGTGAGGGCATCGTCGACTCCTGGTTCGGACGTTTTCGATAGACCGCACCGGCAGCGCTTACGATCCTTCCGGTTCAACCCGACGCGTCGGCCGGGTGTCGGGGCAGGTCATCGCCATTGACCACCTGGTTGCGTCCACCGCGCTTGGCCCTGTACAGGGCGCGGTCCGCCTGATTCAACACGTCTGCTGGCGTCGAGTGGCCATCGGGTGACCAGTGCGCGACGCCCAACGACACGGTGACCGCGCCGATGGGCTCGATCACCGTGGTTTCCACACACGCACGCAGGCGTTCGGCGACCGCCAGTGCCACAGCCTGCCCGGCGCCTGGCAGCAGCATGAGGAACTCCTCGCCGCCTGTACGGCACAACAGGTCGCCCTCGCGGCACCCGGCACGCATCAATTCGGCCAGTTGACGCAGCACGTGGTCGCCGACCTCATGGCCATAGGTGTCGTTGACCCGCTTGAAGTGATCGACATCCAGCACGATCACCGAGAACGCCCGGTACTCGGTGTCGAACACGGCCAGGGCCTGTTCCAGCCCACGGCGGTTGACCAAGCCCGTCAAGGGGTCGGTCTGGGCGTCGCGGTTCAGGCGGCCGATGCGCTCTTGCAGCAGGTTGAGGCCGAACAGCAGGGCCCGCTTGAGTTCTTCGGCCTCGAAGTACCAGGCTCGCACGTTCTGGAGACGCTCCCGGGTATCGGCATGGTCCATCAGCCGTGCCCCGGCGGCCAGTTGCCACAAGGGTTGGGCGATGACCAGCGCCAGCCACCACAGCAGCACGAGGCCCAGCAACACCAGTGGCGCCGACAGTTCGAGCATGCTCAGCACCAGGCCTTGCAGCGGCGCCACGGTCAGCGCCTGCGGTTGCTGCGCGACGATGCCCCAGCCGGTGCTGGGGACGGTGGCGAAACCGGCGAGCATGGGCACCCCCACGCTATTGGCCAGGCTGCGCGTGCCGCTGGTGTGTTCGGCCAGCTCGTCGAGCATCGCATTGCCCTTGACCTGGGTACCGACCCGCGTCGGGTCGGGGTGATACAGCAGGCGCAGGTGGCGGTCGACCACGTAGAGGTAGGAGCCATCCTTGTAGAAGTGTTCGCCCAGCAGCGTGCTGAGGATATTGTGCTGGTGCAGGTGCAGACTGCCGCCGACATAGCCCAGATACCGGCCATCGGCACCATAGATCGGTTGCGACAGCACCACGACGAGGTTGTCGGCCACCGACAGATAGGGCGTGGAGATGACCGGTCGGCGTTCGTGCAGCGCCTCGCGCGAGCCGGGCGTCTGCAATTGCCGGCCGATCATCGGCTGCAGGGTGGCCGGCGAAATGGCCCGCATCACGCCGCGTGCGTCCACGGCAAACGTGGAGTTGAACGCGCTGCTCTGCTGCAACAGGCGGTCGGTTTCCTCTGCCAAGGCCTGGTCGTCTTCCATATAGCGCGCCTGTACACGGGCACTGACCGCCAGCTGCTTGAGTGCGCTGGCGATGAAGGCATCGGTGGTCGAGGCCAATTTCGCGGCATAGACCCGATTGGACTCCAGTGCATGATCGATCAATACCTGGCGCTGCACCCGATAGCTGGCGAAATAGCTCGTGCACAGCATGACCAAGACCGTCAGCGCGGACAGCGACAGCATCAACGTGCGCAGCGTCAGGCGGGGTCCTTGCTTGACGTTCGGCAAACCTGACCTCGAAAAGCGGCCGTGTAGGGGCGCTTACCTTAACCGGTTCGGGCCGTACCGGCTATTGCCCAGACGAGGGCGCGACACCTCGTGACGGGCACGCGAAAAGGGGCTGACATACCGTTCATCATCCATTGACAGGCACTATGATATCATTCATCCAAATCAGCGTGCGTTTCACAGGCGGCTGGGTAAACTGATCGCTCATCAGGCCAGCCATGGAACCGCGGCGCGCCTTCGTTCGTGGATCTTGGCATGCTTACAGGCAGTTATTCCTCTTCACTGGTCGTCATCTCGCTGGGTGTGGCAATCCTGGCCGCCTACACGGCGCTCGACTTCAGTGGCCGCATCGCCACCGCACGAGGGCGCGTGGCTTATGTCTGGATGAGCGGTGGCGCCCTGGCGATGGGGGTGGGGATCTGGTCCATGCACTTCATCGGCATGCTGGCGCTTCGCTTGCCGATCGAGTTGGGTTATGACCTGGGGCTGACCGCGCTGTCGCTGCTGATCGCCGTCCTGTCGTCGGGCTTCGCCTTGTGGCTGGCCAGTCAGCCTCGGCTGCCGATGGCGCAACTGGGACTGGGTTCGCTGATCATGGGCAGCGGGATCAGCAGCATGCACTACACCGGCATGGCGGCCCTGCGCATGCAGCCGGGCATCGACTACGACCCGGCCCTGTTCACGGCGTCGCTGGCCATCGCCGTCGGCGCCTCGGCGGCAGGCTTGTGGATCGTCTTCCGATTGCGCCAGCACACGCCCTACGTACGCCCGATTCGCGCCGCCGCGGCCGTGTTGATGGGGGTGGCGATCGTCGGCATGCACTACACCGGCATGGCCGC
Source organism: Pseudomonas entomophila (assembly GCF_013523125.1). GTDB lineage: Bacteria > Pseudomonadota > Gammaproteobacteria > Pseudomonadales > Pseudomonadaceae > Aquipseudomonas > Aquipseudomonas entomophila_B. The sequence goes on from NZ_JAAMQJ010000005.1 coordinate 111,726, forward strand.
CGCCTACTTCCCCGAAGGTAGCGTATGCGCTGCGATCGCCAGTGGCCTGAGCGGTTCAGGCTTGTATTACACGGTGTTGGTCACGACCCTGGCGGTCATGGCCGTGGCCCTGCTGACCTCGCTGCTGGACGCGCGCATGCAAGTGCGTACCGCGCAACTGGCACGCTCGCTGACCCGGGTCAATCAGGAGCTGATCGAGCTGAGCCTGCATGACACCTTGACCGGCCTGCCCAACCGGACGCTGCTGGCCGAGCGCATCGACCAGGCGATCGAGCGGGCCGATGCGCAAGGGGGATGCTTCGCGCTGATGTTCATCGACCTGGATGGGTTCAAGCCGATCAACGATGCCTATGGGCATCACCTGGGCGATCAGGTGCTCAAGGCCGTGGCGGCGCGGTTGCGCGCCGATCTGCAGGCGCGCGACACCTTGGCGCGCATTGGGGGCGACGAGTTCGTGCTGTTGGCGCACTTGCAGGACCCAGACGATGCGCTGGACCTGGCGGCCCTTCAGGTGGCACTGGTGTCGCGCCCGTTCGACATGCTCGACCAGCGCCTGGCCATGTCGGCCAGTCTGGGCATCGTGGTGTACCCCGGCAACGGCCAGGACGCCCATGAATTGTTGCGCAATGCCGATGCGGCGATGTATCACGCCAAGGGCAGTGGCAAGAACGGTTACCGGTTCTTCGATGCCTCGATGAACAGCAATGCCCGTTTGCAGGCCCAGCTGATCCAGGACCTGCGGGTGGCGCTGGAGCAGGGGCAATTCTGTCTGCACTACCAGCCCAAGTTCGACGCGGCCACCGGTGTGGCGATCGGCGCTGAAGCGCTGCTGCGCTGGCAGCACCCGGAGCAGGGTCTGTTGTCACCGGACCGCTTCGTGGGCCTGGCCGAAAAGACCGGGCTGATCGTACCCATCGGCGTCTGGGTGCTGAACGAGGCCTGCCGCCAGATGCGCGCCTGGATGGACATCGGCTTCGAGGGTTGGCGCATCGCGGTCAACCTGTCGGCGATCCAGTTCTGCCATGTGGGCCTGCTCGACAACGTTGCCCATGCTTTGGCCCAGAACCAGTTGCCCGCCAATTGCCTGACCCTGGAGATCACCGAGACCACGGCCATGCACGATGTCGAGGCGAGCCTGGTGGTGCTCGGCCGGCTCGCCGACATGGGCGTCGACCTGTCCATCGACGATTTCGGCACCGGCTATTCGAGCCTGATGTACCTCAAGCGCCTGCCGGCCAACGAGCTGAAGATCGACCGTGGTTTTGTCCGAGACCTGGAGCCCGATAGCGACGATGCCGCGATCATTTCGGCCATCGTCGCCCTGGGGCAGGCGCTGGACCTGCGCATCGTCGCCGAGGGCGTGGAAACCGACTGCCAACGCGGCTTCCTGACCCGGTTGGGCTGCGACGCGCTGCAGGGGTACCTGCTGGGGCGGCCGGTTCCGGCCGATGCGCTGCCGGCCAGCGTCGTGCGCGAAGTGACGCCCACCGAACCGCTCGGGATGGACGACGCAGCGCTGAGCGCTCAACGCCTGCTGGCGGCACCGGTGGTGCGCTAGCTGGCGTGGCGCAAGGTGCAGTAGGGCACGAAGGCTTCCAGCTCCGCCTCCACCGCTTCGATGATGCGCTCGACGTCGGCGGCAGCCATGATCGCCGTGCAGGGAATGCCGGCGACCGCCAGCAGCGTTTCACCGCTGGAGCGGTCGAAGACGCGCGCGATCAGGCTGCGCGGCGCGTCCATGGTCGCTTCGAAGCCCAAGGGGTGGAAATGCCAGCGCATCACTTGGCATGCATTGGGAAAGGTCATCTTGTTCATGGCCAGCCTCCTTGTTCTCGACGTCGAACACGGCGATGGCGCCACCGAACCTCGGCCTGCGCGAAGGGTAACGATAGCACCTGAAACGCCATCTTCGCGCACTGATCGTGACAAGCGCGTGAACGCAGCCCTGTCCAGCACGACCAACGTCGTGGGCGGGCAGGTCATGTTGCAGCGGCAAGCGTCTAGTGCGCGGTTTCTGGCTGATGGCACGCACGCTTCAGCACGCGAGCATCCATGGGTTTTCCGACCAACGGTCGGCACGGGCGCGTCTTGATCCAGTGATGGGCGTTGATCGTCTGGACGTGCCGAATGCGGTACCATTCCCCGTGGCCCCGCGCCGAGGCGCTGGCGGGCGGAGCCGATCTCCCCAAGCGTTCATCCCGCGTGCACAGGACCTCGTTTTGCCCAGTCTTCCGCTCAACCCATTGTCGCACTACCTCGCTCGCCTGGCGCCGTCCAGTCAATTGACCATGCGCTACGTGCTGCAGGACGTCGCCGACCGCCTGGGGTTCGACGATTGCGACATCGCCGACGTGCCGTGGCACCAGCTCGAAGCCGGGCACGTGATCGGGCTGGTGGCGGCCTTGCGCGCCGACGGATTCGCGCCCAATACTTCGTCGCTGTACGTCAACGCCGTGCGCGGCGTGATGAACGAAGCCTGGCGCCTGGAGCTGATCTCCCACGACCGGCTGCTGAAGATCCGCGAGGTCAAGCCGGCGGGTGGCAGTCGGCTGCCCCCGGGACGCAACCTGCGACGCAGCCTGATCCGCGAGCTGATGGACGTCTGTGCTGCCGACCCCAGGCCGCAAGGCATCCGTGATGCCGCGATCATCGCGCTGCTCTATGGCACGGGCATGCGCAAGTCGGAGTCTGTGGACATCGACCTGAGCCAGGTGGATTTCGAGGAACGCAGCGTGCAGGTGCTGGGCAAGGGTAACCGCCAGCTGATCAAGTACGCGCCGCCCTGGGTCTTCGAGCGGCTCCAGGCCTGGTTGAGCTTTCGTCGCGCGGCGTTGCCGCCAGGGCTGGAGGACGACAGCTTCCTGTTCAATCGCATCCGCCGTGGCAACCACATCACCCGCGCGCGCATCACCAAGCACGCCATCTACTACATCGCCCGCCAGCGGGGCGCACAGGTCGGCATCAAGATCATGCCCCATGACTTTCGCCGCGCGTTCATCACCCGGGTGATCGAAGAGCACGACCTGTCGATTGCCCAGAAGCTCGCCCACCATGCCAACATCCAGACCACTGCCAGCTATGACCGGCGCGACGACAACGAGCGGCGGCGCGCGGTAGACCGCTTCGATTATTGACCGACAGGACGGTGCGGCAGAGCCTGCCTCACTGTGGCGTGCCGAACAGACCGGTCCAGTAGATGCCGGCATCGCTCTTGGGGTCCACGGCATAGGCCGCCCCCAATTCGGTGAAGTCGGGATTCATCAGGGTGGCGCAGTGGCCAGGGCTGGCCAACCAGCCATCGACCACCTTGCGCGGTGTGTCGCGCCCTGCGGCGATGTTTTCGCCGATCTGCCGGTACAGGTAGCCGGCCAGCTCGGCACGGTCGCCCGGTGTGCGACCGTCCTTGTCGAGGTGATCGAAGTAGTTCTGGTTGGCCATGGCGCGGGTGTGGGTGGCGGCGACGCCCGCCAGGATCGTGCTCCAGGTGAGCGCGCCGGCCTGGGCGAAGGGTTGGCCGCCGCACTGGCGCGGCAGGCTGCGCGCGGCGTTGATCTCCTGAAGCAGTTTCTGGCCCTCGACTTGCCAATCGCCCAGGCGTCCACTAAGCAGTGGGCGGGCCAGGACGATGCGCCAGTCGCGACCTTCCTGGCTGACGCCGATGTCGACGAATTGCGGGTCAAGCACGACCTGGCAGAAGCTTTCCTCGATCACCTGCATCGCGGCCTGGGCATCCCGTGGGCCGGACAGGCTGATGGCCTGGACGTTGACCATGGGGTAGGCCGCCTGGGTCATGGCCTGCTGAAGGTCGCGCGTGCCTTCGGGGGACAGTGCCAGGCGTGTGTCGCTGTTGAGCGGCGCCAGTTCCAGGGAGGCTTCGCCACCGCAGGCCTGGGTCTGGCTGCGGTAGTGGTTGATCGACTCGATCAGCTGCGTTTCCTCGCCACTCATGGCATGGGCCAGGGTGAACGGCCCCAGGCTCAGCGCCGCGAGGGCAAGGCAAGCAGCGGATGACAACACGCGCATGAAGATCTCCCTATGACTGGCAGCGGCCCGATGTTGCGGGACCATCCTACACAAGCCGTTTGCGTTTGGCCCGGACTGAACTGCACGGTGGCCGCAGGCAAGAGTCGGTAGACCGTCGATGGGACGAAAAGTGCGGCGGGGCTTGCGGTCGTGCCGAGCGGGCATGTGCCGCCGCCATCGCCGGCAAGCCGGCTCCCACAAGAGGCGCTGAGACTGCCGTATCTCTTGTGGGTCCTGCGGACCAAGCCTTTCAACGTCTTTAATTAACACGGTGTGGATCACATCGCTAATCTGGAAGAGCGGTTCACCCCCTGTGTGGGAGCGGGCTTGCCCGCGATGCAGGCGGCGACGGACCGGACGCTATCGCGGGCAAGCCCGCTCCCACATGGATCGCGATGACCTGCATCACCGCGGCCGGTGGAGCGGCCCCTGCCGGGGCGCCGGACCGGCCGCGATTGGCCCCGCAGGGGCCACATTCGCACTTGGCAAAACCCATAGAATCTCCCACAGGAGGGTCGCGATGGGTGCTTCAGCCGCTCAAGGCGCCGGGTTCGGCTGCTCGACGTGAATGGCTTCCAGGGCCTGCACCAGCGAATCGTCAAGTGTCAGATCGACGCTTGCCAGGTTGTGCTCCAGCTGTTCCAGGGTGGTCGCGCCGATGATGTTGCTGGTCACGAACGGGCGGCTGGTGACGAAGGCCAGGGCCATCTGTGCCGGGTCCAGCCCATGCGCACGTGCCAGTTCGACATACCGTTGCGCCGCGGCTTCGGCTTGGGGGTTGGTGTAGCGCTGGAAGCGCTCGAACCGGGTCAGTCGCGCACCGTCCGGTCGTGCGCCTTCGAGGTACTTGCCGCTGAGTACACCGAAGGCCAGGGGCGAGTAGGCCAGCAGGCCGATCTGTTCGCGCAGGGCAATTTCCGCAAGGCCCACTTCGAAGGTGCGGTTGAGCAGGTTGTAGGGGTTTTGGATCGACACGGCACGCGGCCAGCCGCGTTGCTCGGCCAGGTGCAAAAAGCGCATCGTGCCCCACGGCGTTTCGTTGGACAGCCCGATGTGACGGATCTTGCCGGCCTTGACCAGCTCGTCGAGCACCTCAAGGGTGTCTTCGATCGCCACGAACTGATCGTCAGGGTCAAAGGTGAAGCCCAGCTGGCCGAAGAAATTGGCCTTGCGGTCCGGCCAGTGCAGTTGGTAGAGGTCCAGGTAGTCGGTCTGCAACCGTTCGAGGCTATCTTCCAGGGCCTTGACGATGTTGGCCCGGTTCAGGCGCGGGTTGCCGTCGCGAATGTGCGGCATGCGGCCGGGGCCTGCGACCTTGCTGGCCAGCACCCAGTCGCCCCGGTCGCCGAACTGGCGGAAGTACTCGCCGATGATGCGTTCGGTGCTGCCATAGGTCTTGCCATTGGGCGGCACGGGGTACATCTCGGCGGTATCGAGGACGTTGACCCCGGCGTCCTTGGCCAGGCGAATCTGCTCGAAGGCTTCGGCCTGGGTGTTCTGTTCGCCCCAGGTCATGGTGCCGAGGGCGATGGCGCTGACCTGCAGAGAGGTGCGTCCGAGAGGGCGTCGTTGCATGCTGTTCTCCATGACAGTAAGGGTCGGTGAGGGGGCGCTGTCAGACCTCGCGCGAGCGGGAAGTCGAGGTGCCTGGGTGATGCGCCCCATATGCCGAGCTCGACGTTGCCACCTGCACCGGTCGTTTGGCAAGCGCACACGAATGCCTTCCAGGGCCAATCCTTGGCGAGCGGACCATGTTAGGGGCACTCCTGCCGCCTGCTGGCAGTCCATGGTTACACATGCCTCGTCAAGGAGAACACCCGATGGATGCAGTGCTGGACGCGATCGGCGACGCCCTCGAAGCCGAGTTCGCCGACCTGGCCGACGTGGAGCAGGTCACGCGGATCCTGGTCAGGCTGCTGATGGCAGCGCTGCTGGGTGCGGTGCTGGGGTTGGAGCGGGAAAGCAAAGGCAAGTCGGCCGGGGTGCGCACGCACATGCTGGTGTCGCTGGGCGCTGCGCTGTTCGTGCTGGCGCCGAACATGGCCGGTGCCGATGCCCAGGCCATGAGCCGGGTCATTCAGGGAATCGTCGCCGGTATCGGTTTTCTGGGCGCTGGTACCATCCTCAAGGGCAATGGGCGCGAGACCAGCCATGTCAAAGGGCTGACGACGGCAGCCGGCCTGTGGATGACGGCGGCAATCGGTACGGCGGCGGGCATGGGGCGCGAGGCGACGGCGCTGGTCAGTACGCTGATGGCCCTGCTGGTGCTGCACAGCATGCCGGCATTGGTCGATCGTATCGAAGTGAGGACAGAGCAGAAAGCCCGTGAGGAAGATGAAAAGGGCTGAGCGCATAGCACGAGGGGGAGCCTGAGCTCCCCCTCGAAACGCTGCTGCGTGCTCTTTTATTGTTATCGAGGACCGGCCTGTTGTTGTGATTGTCAGCCATGTCTCGGTGTCGCGAACGACCCCCATTCGGGGTCAAGAGCAAACGTATTTTTTTGAGCGCTGACCTGCAATTGCCTGCGGGCCTGAGTCCGACCGTCACTGCCTTGAGGCAGTCTTGTTGTTCTGTGTCGGTTGACCTGCCGTGCACATCGACTTCAAAAAAATCTGCTTGCTGCGTCTCTGCCGTGTTGTTCTTGTTTTGTCAGAACCGCTGCCTGTTGTTGTTATTGGGTGCCGCTGCTGTTGTTCTTGTTATGCGTAAGAGATAGCAGGTGCCGTGCCAACTTTTTAGAATCCTTTTTAAACAAGGAGTTAGCCTAGACTTCGTAGGCTTGCTGCTGAAAATGCGCGTCAAATTGTTTCCCTGTTACCCGTTTCGCCGCGTGCGCTCGCACGGCGGTAACACTCAACTGCCAGCGCCGGTGACAGACACGCCTTGCCGCGCCCGTGCCACCCGCGAACCATTGGCACGCGCCAGTACGTCGCTGATGCGCTGACCCGCCGCGACCAACCGGTCCAGGTCGATACCGGTATCGATGCCCAGCCCTTGCAGCAGATACACCAGGTCCTCGGTCGACACATTGCCCGTGGCGCCGCGGGCGTAGGGGCAGCCGCCCAGCCCGGCAACCGACGCGTCGAAGACCGTGATGCCTTCCAGCAGGCTGGCATAGACATTGGCCATGGCCTGCCCGTAGGTGTCGTGGAAGTGTCCGGCCAACGCTTCCCGGGGCACGGCCCCCGCCACCTGGTCGAACAGCCGGCGCGTGACGCCTGGCGTACCGACGCCGAGGGTGTCGCCCAACGACACCTCATGACAGCCCATCTGGTACAGCGCCCGTGCCACCGGCACCACCTGCTCAGGGTTGACCGTGCCTTCGTAGGGGCAACCCAGCACGCAGGATACATAGCCACGTACGCGTACGTGGTGAGCCGTGGCAGCGGCCAGGATCGGTTCGAAGCGCGCCAGGCTGTCGCTGATCGAACAATTGATGTTGCGTTGCGAAAAGGTCTCCGAGGCGGCGGCGAACACGGCCACTTCCTCGACCCCTGCCGCCAGGGCGTCCTCGAACCCGCGCAGGTTGGGTGCCAGGGCGGCGTAGGTGACCCCCGGCAGGCGCGTCATGCCAGCGAACACCTCGGCCGAGCCTGTCATCTGCGGCACCCACTTGGGCGACACGAAACTGCCGACCTCGATGTAGCGCAGGCCGGCCGCGCCGAGGTCGTCGACCAGGCGGATCTTGTCGGCCACCGCGATGGGGCGCGCTTCGTTCTGCAGGCCGTCGCGTGGGCCGACTTCGACCACACGGACATGCGTCGGCAAGGACATGGCAGGTCTCCTGTTCAGTTCATGGGGTATTGGCGTGGGCGAGGGTGGTGGCCAGCGCCTGCTCGCAGCGCTCCTGGGCCACGTCCAGTTCGATCTGCATCTGCTGGATGTCGAGCATCTGCTGCTCGAGCTGCCCACGGCGTTCGTCGATCTTGGCCAGCATGCTCTCGAGCTGCTTGCGGTTGCCGCTGCTGGGGTCGTACAGGGCGATCAGCTCGCGGCATTCGGCGATCGAGAAGCCGATGCGCTTGCCGCGCAGGATCAGCTTCAGGGTGACCTTGTCGCGGGGCGAATAGATGCGCTCCTGGCCTCGACGCGTGGGGCTGAGCAGGCCTTGTTCTTCATAGAAGCGGATGGCGCGGGTGGTGATGTCCAGTTCGCGCGACAGGTCGGAAATGCTGTAGGTCTGATCGCTCATGGGTAAGCTCGCCAGGAAGGTCCGCTACGCTAGCGTCATGTTGACGTGCACGTCAACATGACGGGGTGCGGCAGCGTGTCGTTCAGCGGTTCACGTCCACGACGAGGCGGCCACGGACCTGGCCCGCCAGCAACGCAGGTGCTCGATCCAGCGCCTCGTTCAGGCCGATCGACTGGGTGATCAGGTCCAGTTGCTGGCGATTGAGCACCTCATCCAATCGCTGCCATGCCTCGACCCGCCGCGCATAGGGCTGGGTCACGCTGTTGATGCCCAGCAGGCTGACACCACGAAGGATGAACGGCGCCACCGAGGATGGGAAATCCATGCCCTGGGCCAACCCGCAGGCCGCCACCAGCCCTTCGGACCGAGTCCCGGCGCAGACGTTGGCCAGGGTATGGCTGCCCACCGAATCGATGGCCGCCGCCCAGCGCTCCTTGCCGAGCGGTTTACCCGGCTCCGACAGTTCACTGCGCGCCAGCACCTCGGTGGCACCGAGGGTGCGCAGGTAATCAGCTTCTTCGGCTCGACCCGTGGCCGCAATGACCTGATAGCCTGCCTGGGCGAGCAGGCTCACGGCGAAACTGCCGACCCCGCCACTGGCGCCGGTGACCAGCACCGGCCCCTGATCGGGCGTGAGTCCATGACGCTCCAGCGCCATCAGGCACAGCATCGCGGTGTACCCGGCCGTGCCGACCGCCATGCACTGACGCGCGTCCAGCCCGGCGGGCATCGGCACCAGCCAGTCGCCGTCGAGCCGTGCCCGCTGGGCCAGGCCGCCCCAATGGCGCTCGCCTACACCCCAGCCGTTGAGCACGACCCGGTCGCCGACCTGCCAGTCAGGGTGGCCGCTGTGCTCGACCGTGCCGGCCAGGTCGATGCCCGGCACCATCGGGAATTGCCGCACCACCGGGCTCTGGCCGGTGATCGCCAGCGCATCCTTGTAGTTGAGGGTGCTGTAGGTCACGCGCACGGTGACCGTGCCGAGGGGGAGCTGGTCATCGTCGAGGTCGGTGACCTGTGCGTGCTGCCCCTGCGCGGCCTGGTCGATCAGGATTGCCTTGAACATCTGTCTCTCCTCTGTAAGCAGGAATGGCCTGGTCAGCGGTCCATGATGCCGTGGAAATGAAGCCGACGACTGCACTTTTTCAGGCTTCGCGGTTCTATGCATGGCCAGGTCGCGCCGATCCCCGGCGCGCCGCCGACTGTCGATCCTGTCTCATGGCTGTTCGTTCGTCCAACCGTATCCGCACGCTGCTGCTGGCCAGCCTGTGTCTGTGCCTTGTCGCGTGCAGCCATCGGCCAGGCCGTGGCCTCGCCGCGCAACTGAGCGAAGGCACCCCCCGCGAGTTCTTCCAGACCAGCGTCGATCGCTTGGCCACCCTGGCGATGCGTGACAACCTGCGCAGCCTGTATCGGCTGATGAACAAGCTGTACCTGCGCAACCCCGAGCAGTGGAAACGCTCCGGCTACGTCGATGCCGCGACCGCCGAGCGGCAGATCCGCGTGGCCATCGAGCAACGCCAGCCGTTGCCGCAACTGGGCCAGCGGCGCGACCTGGCGGCCTTGAGCTACGCGCTGGATCCCGACTTTCGCGGCGACCGGGTCGGGGCCTTCATCTATGCCATCGGCAGCATGCTGGTCACCGCCCATGGGGGACGCACCGAGTTCTTCGTGACCGACGCCATCGACCCGCTGTTCGTCAGCAACGCGGCGCGCAACATCGAGAAGGCCACCTGGATGCTCAGCCAGCGGCAGGATGCCGATGGCGTGCTGCTGCTGTTCTCCAACGAGATCTCGGAGGAGGGCAGCAACCTGAGTTTTGCCGTGGGCTTCGGCAAGATCGTCGCGCGCCTGGACCTGCTGGCCGAGCTGCTCGACGAACGCTACCGGCGCATTGGCCTGAACTACGCCCAGAGCCTGCTGTTCATGAACTTCTTGCCGGTGCAGTGACGCTCACAGCAGCGCGTCGATCGCCTGACGGTACCGCGCGCCGGCGAGGCGCATGCTGTCGATGTGACCGGCGCCGGGCACCAGCAGCAGGGTCTTGGGCTGCGGCGCCGCGTCGAACAGGGCCTGGCTGAAGCGCGACGGCACGTAGCGGTCGTTCAGGCCATGCACCATCAGCAGGGGCATGCCCAGGTCCGGGATCTTGCCGAGCGAGTCGAACTTCTGCGACAGCAGCCAGCGCACCGGCAAGCTGGTGTTGGTCACCACCCCGGCAATGTCGCCGAGCGACGTGAAGGTCGATTCCAGGATCAGCCCATGGGCCGACACCGGGCTGCCAGCCTGGCGCGCCCGCTGTGAAAGGTCAGTGGCCAGGTCCACGGCGATCGCGCCGCCCAGCGAATGGCCGAAGATCAGTCGCTTGCTGGGGTCCGGTTGCAGCTGGGTGAGGCGCTCCCAGGCAATGCGGGCGTCTTCGTAGACCGTGGATTCGGAGGGCAGGTCGCCACGGCTCTGCCCGAACCCGCGATAGTCGACGGCCAGCACCGAATAGCCCATGGCGTGCAGCTGCTCGATGCGAAACAGTTGGCCGGTCAGGTTCCAGCGTACGCCGTGCAGGTAGAGGATCGCGGGTGCATTGGCGCGTTTGGCCGGCCACCACCAGGCATGCAGGCTCTGTTGCTTATCGAAGCTCGGGGCGCGCAGGTCGAGTTCCTGCACGCCGGCCGGCAGGCCGTGGAACCAGCTCGCCTGGCCCGGCTCGATGCGAAACACCAGTTCGCGTTCCTTGTGTTGCAACACGCTGCAGCCGGCGGGCAATGCCACGGCCAGCGTCAGCGCCAGGAGAGCGAACAGCCAGCGGCGCCTGGTGGTGGGAAACGCGTTGGGCATCGTAGGCTCCAGTGCAAGGGAAGAATGCCCTGTTTAACAGATCGATCCGGTCAGGGGCAGGCCAGCGGTCGTATGATCGCCACGCGAGGGTTGCAGCATGTGTCGTCTCGGACGCAGTGGATGCCCCCCGGCCTGAGCAGCAGGCGGGGAGCCGGAGCCGGTTCGCCTCAGTCCAAGGTGGCCAGCCATGTCTGGATCTGCTCGAGCGTTGCCGTCGCGCCTCCGCAGACCACCACCATGGGGTTGCGATAGGCCGAGAGGGCGTCGGGCGTATACGCCAGTGCCAGTGCAGCGCCACAGGCGGGCTCGACCAGCAAGCGGTGGTCGAGCAGAAAGCGTTCGCAGGCCAGCAGCGCTGCACGATCGCTGACCAGGTGGCTGAGCACGGGGTGCGTCTGCGCGCAAGCCAGCGCCTGGGCGGCGACCTGCTTGGCGCCGAGCGTGGTGGCCAGCGACTCGATGCGTTCCAGTTCGATCAGTTCACCTGCTTCCAAGGCCCGGTGCAACGAGGCGGCGCCTTCGGTCTCCACCGCCAGCACCGGCACATCGTGCCAGCCATGGCGCCGCAGGCCTTCGACGACGCCGCTGAGCAGCCCGCCGCCGCCGACCGAGAGGATGATCACGTCGGGCTTGTAGGCTGCCTGGACCAGTTCGTCCACCAGGCTGGCATGACCTTCCCAGAGTAGCGGATCATCGAACGGGTGGATGAAGGCATCGTCCGGCCCGACCAGGGTCAGGGCCAGTTCGTTGGCCTCCTGCCAGGAGCTGCCCTGCACGATGACCTTGGCGCCTTCCATCGCCAACAGTGCCTTGGCACGCTCGCTGGTGGTCTGTGGCACCACCACGGTCACGGCGGCGCCCAGATGACGGCCCGCGTAGGCCACGGCCAGCCCGGCATTGCCGCCGGAGGACGAGACGAAATGCCGGGCGCCACGGGCGAAATGGACCTCGCAGGCATGGCCGACACCTCGCAGCTTGAACGAGCCGCAGGGTTGCAGGGCTTCGAGCTTGAGCGACAGCGGTCGGCCACAGGCCAGCGACAGGGGGCGTGATTCGATCAGGGGGGTGGCGATGTGCAAGGTCACGGTTGGCTCCGTTCGGGGTGCGCGCGGGCGAGGTCGTCCGCTTCGCCGCGCAATTGATCCAGATAGTTGTAGACGGTGAAACGGGTGACGCCCAAGGCCGCCGCAGCCTTTTCCACCCCGCCCTTGACGATGAACAGGCCGCGCGCCTGCATCAGGCGCACGGCATCGACCTTGGCGGCCTTGTCCATCTTGCCGCGACCCGAACGCCGCAGGGCCGCGTCGATGATCTCGCTCATCAGCACGGCCATGTCGGCCGGAGGCTGAGCGGCCAGGGTGGCGTCCTGGACCACGGCAGGCTGAGCGCCCAGGGGGTGCAGGCCTTGCAGCAGGTCCAGCGCGGCGTCCAGGCCCGTCACGTCGGTGTTGACGCACAGGCTGGCAAAGGGCACGCCGTCATGATCGCGGAACAGGGCCGTGGCACTGCGCAGCGAGCGGCCCTTGAGGTGGGTAGGGTAGTCGGGGATGACCACAGGATCACTGCCCGCTTGCTGTCCAGACGCGCGCATCAACGCCTTGAACCCCAGGTCCTGCTCGGGTGCGGCCAGGATCGGGCTGCCCACGGTTCGACCCGAGAGATGACCGTTGGCGATGGCCACCACGGACTGTTCGGGTATACGCAGGTCGTGAAGGATCAGCTCGACATTGCGCGGCAGCACGCTGGCCAGGGCCTGCAGGGCGGCTTTCAAGGTCGTGAAGACGAGGTGGCGGTCGGACTCGGCGGCAGGGGACATGGGTTGAACACTGTGTTGAATTGCAACATGGTGTTGAATTGAGGGGTGGGCGTCAAGCAGGAAGAGGCCACAGCGTTGCCTGGGCTGGTGTCATGGTGGGTCATTCAGCGCTGAAGGCGAGTGCAGCCTGTCAGAAGGGGAAAGATTGCTCGGTGCCTGTGGCAGAGGTCGTTTCGCTGTACCTCACGCGCCAACGTGTGGGGTGATGTGTGGGCCCCTGCGGACCCAATCGCGGCCGGTCCGGCTTCCCGGCAGGGGCCGCTCCACGTTGGCCTGCGGCGCTGATCATTCAGGTCGACGCGATCCCCCTGTGAGCGGCCCCCGTGCCTCGATTGGGCCCGCAGGGCCAGGCCTTTCAACGTCTTTGGAAAAAGCTCCAGGATGGGATCGTTTGTTGCACCCATCGATTCAACGACATGATACAGGCACGCGCAGCCCTCTGTGTGGGAGCGGGCTTGCCCGCGATGGCGTCCGGTCCATCGCCGCCTTCATCGCGGGCAAGCCCGCTCCCACACAGAGGGTGAACCGCTCTGCCAGATCAGCAATGCGGTTCACATCGTGTTAGGCAAAGACGTTGAAAGGCCTGGCCCGCAGGGCCCATCAAATCAGCCACTCCATGTGTCCGGCCAGCATGCCTGAACCGCCCGGACAGGAGGCAGCTGCGCTGCCTTCAGCCAACCAACGGCGGCGTACGAGGCGGCACGCGACGGCGCTGGCCGGTCGCTTCGAACGCCGCTCCGTAACGCAGCAGCGCCGAGTCATCGTAGGCACGGCCTGCCAGGGTCAACCCCACCGGCATGCCGATGTCGGCCATCACCCCCATCGGCACGGTGACGGTCGGTACCCCCAGGTGCCGGATCGCCAGGTTGCCATTGGCCACCCACACGCCGTTGCTCCAGGCGATGTCGGCGCTGGCCGGGTTGACGTCGGCGTCCGCCGGGCCGACGTCGGCCACGGTGGGGAAGATCACCGCGTCGAGCCCGTGCGCGTCCATCCAGTCTTCCAGGTCCAGCTTGCGCGTGCGCTCCAGGCCACGCAGGCCGTCCGGCACACTGGCGATCTCGTCCCAGCGCTTGAGCCCGCGCTTGGCCATGTTCACGTACTCGTCCATCCCGGCGGCCAGGTCATCCTCGCGGTTGGGCAGGGTGCCGGGGTCGTGCGGGAAGATCTTCGGCCCGTCGACGTCTGCCAGACGGTTCAGCCGCGGGTCGTCATTGGCGCGCAGGAAGTCGTCGAAGGCCCAGCCCGACAGTTCCCACAGCTCGTCGTGCAGGAATTCGGGCGAGACGATGCCACGGGTGAACACGGTCGGAGCGCCCGGACGATCGCCCTCGCAGTTGGACACCAGCGGGAAGTCCACCTCGACGACCTGGGCGCCGGCGGCCTCCAGCGCCCGGCGCGCGTCGTGCCACAGGGCCATGACGCTGTCCCGGGTGTGGATGCGCTGGCCGGTCGGGCCGCCGATACCGGGTTTCTCGGACGTGCCGGCTTCGGCGTCGGCATTGATGTACAGGCGCGGTACGCCGAACCGCTTGCCGCGCAGGGCGCTGGCGTCTGCCGCCAGGTCCAGGTAGCTGGCCGGGCGTACGGTGGAGGCGCGCGGGATCGGTACCCAGGGCTGCAGGCGCCAGAGATCGCCACGGGTATCCGGGTCGTCGGCCACCACCACGTCGAGCACCTGCAACAGGTCGGCCATGGTCCGGGCATAGGGCACCACCACGTCCATGGTCGGCGTCAGCGGCCAGTTGCCGCGCACCGAGATCACGCCACGCGACGGGGTATAGGCGCACAGGCCATTGTTCGAGGCCGGGCCGCGTCCACTGGACCAGGTTTCCTCGGCCAGGCCGAAGGCCGCGAAGCTGGCCGCCGTCGCCGTGCCGGCGCCATTGGACGAGCCGGAGGCGAACGGTGCCGTCAGGTAGTCGGCGTTGTACGGGCTCTCGGCGCGGCCATAGACCCCGCGCTGCATGCCACCGTTGGCCATGGGTGGCATGTTGGTCTTGCCCAGGCAGATCGCCCCGGCCGCGCGCAGGCGCTCGATGGTGAAGGCATCGCGCTGTGCCACCAGCTCGGCGAAGGCCGGGCTGCCGGAGGCGGCCGTCAGCCCCTTGACCAGGTAGCTGTCCTTGGCCGTGTACGGAATGCCGTCCAGCGGCCCCAGGCTTTCGCCGCGTGCCCGGCGGGCATCCGACGCCCGCGCTTCTTCGAGCGCCGCGGGGTTGTGCACCACCACGGCGTTCAAGGCCGTGGCGGTCCTGGCACCATCGTAGGCCGCGATACGGGCCTGGTAGGCCTCGACCAGCTCGACCGCCGTCGTGCGGCCCCTGACGAGCGCCTCGCGCAGCGCAGCGATGGAAACCTCGGTTACCTCGATCATTGCAGTCACCAGTCTGTGTGCAGGTGGGTGATAAAGGGCGGCAGTGTACCAACAAGGTGCCGGGCCTCGCAGGCTGGCGTGGGGGCAATGGGTCTTTGCAGTGGAGCAGTGAGGGGCGAGGGGCGAGCTACAAGCCACAAGCCGCAAGCTGACCGTAGGGCGGTGAGTCAGGTGCTGGCAGGATGTCGAGTCGGCGCTGACGCCCTGGCTTGAAGCTTGAAGCTTGAAGCTTGAAGCTTCAGGACACCTGCGACAAAGGCCGAGCGACGTCCTCCAGCGACTTGCGCTCGGCCGCCGTGCCCCATACCGCCTGGACCACGGCGGCCACCACCATCAGGGCGGCGCCGAGCAGGTAGCCGTAGAACACGAAGGTGCGGTCCCCGGTGTCGATCAAGGCGCCGAACAGCATCGGACCGACGATGCCGCCCAGCCCGGTGCCGAAGGCGTAGAACACGGCGATGGCCAGGGCGCGGATCTCCAGCGGAAAGGTCTCGGCCACGGTGAGGTAGGCCGAGCTGGCGGCGGCCGAGGCGAAGAAGAAGATCACCATCCAGCAGAGCGTCTGCTCGGTCACGTCGAGCAGGCCCTGCTGGAAACCGTAGCCGCTGGCGGCCAGCAATACGCCGGACAGCAGGAACGTGGTGCTGATCATGATGCGGCGCCCGACCACGTCGAACAGGCGCCCCAGCAGCAGCGGCCCGCACAAGTTGCCCAGCGCGAAGGGCAATACGTACCAGCCCACCTGGGCCGATGGCACGTCATAGAAGTCCGTGAGCACCAGCGCATAGGTGAAGAAGATCGCGTTGTAGAAAAAGGCCTGGGCCGTGAGCAGCGTCAGCCCGACCAGTGCCCGTTGGCGATGACCGATGAACAACGTGGAGAACACTTCGCGAAGCGGCGTATGGTCCCGCGCGCGCAGGCGCAGTGGCGGGGTGGTGACTGGCGGCAGGTCGATACCATGCGCCCTGTAGCGCTGCTCGATGGCGGCGACGACGCGCTCGGCTTCGTCGGGACGATCATGGATCATCAGCCAGCGTGGACTCTCCGGGATCCACAGGCGCATCCAGACGATGATCAGCCCTAGCGCCGCGCCGATCCCGAAGCACAGCCGCCAGCCCAGTTCGGTACTCACCCAGTGTGCATCCAGCAACACGATCGCGCCAACCGCGCCAAGGGCAGCGCCGATCCAGAACGTGCCATTGACGGTCAGGTCCACCCAGCCACGAAAGCGCGCAGGTGTGAATTCCTGGATGGTCGAATTGATGGCCGTGTACTCACCGCCGATGCCGGCGCCGGTCAGAAAGCGGAACAGCAGGAAGCTCCACAGGTTCCAGGACAGTGCCGTGGCTGCCGTGGCGGCGATGTACAGGAACAGCGTGATGAAGAACAGCTTGCGCCGTCCCAGGCGATCGGTGAGCCAGCCGAAGAACAGCGCGCCCAGCACGGCACCGGCAATGTAGACGGCGCCCGCGATACCGATGTCGGTGTTGCTCAACTGCAAGGCCGGGCTGTCTTTCAAGGCGCCGGACACCGAGCCCGCCAGCGTGACCTCCAGGCCGTCGAGCAGCCAGGTGATTCCCAGCGCGAACACCAGCAAGGTGTGAAAGCGTGTCCATGGCAGGCGGTCCAGGCGTGCGGGGATGTCGGTGGCGAAATGGCGCTCTTGCGTAGAGGCCGAGGGTTCGCGCAGGGCTCGGGTGGTCATGGCAACTCCTGTTCGCTGACAAGCCTTCAGCAGATGGAGCGCCGCAGCGCCACAGAGTTCAAGCCAGGGAGGCTGGCGTCCCCGTCGGGGCCTTCTCGTTTCAGGCGTTCGTCACGAGAAGCGCCCCTGAGCGCCTCACCAGAGCGCGGGTGTCGTGGCCGCGAGAGTGCGCTCGAAGACGTCGAGGGCCCGTTCGACCTCGGCCTCGGTGGTCTGGCGGCCCAGGCTCAGGCGCACGCTGCTGCGGGCCTGCGCCGGGGTCAGGCCCAGGCCCAGCAACACGTGCGAGGCGGCCTGGCTGGCGGAGTTGCAGGCCGAGGTCGAGGACAGCGCCAGATCACTGGCCAGGGCGGCACTGTTGAAGCCGGGCACTTCGATGCGCAGGTTCAAGGTGTGGGGGATGCGCTGGTACGGACACCCATTGAGCGAGACACCCGGTAAGGCCAGCAGCCCTTCGCGCAGGCGTTGGCTGAGCCGCTCCAGACGCTGATGCTCGGCATCGCCCGGTACGCTGGCCAGCGCGAAGGCGCGGCCCATGCCGACGATCTGGTGCGTGGCCAAGGTGCCCGAGCGCAGGCCGCCTTCATGCCCGCCACCGTGGATCTGGGCACGCAGGACAGGACGGGCACGCGGCCCGACGTACAGCGCGCCGATGCCCTTGGGGCCATACACCTTGTGCGCCGAGAACGACATCAGGTCGATTGCATCGCGCTGCACGTCAAGTACCCGTCGGCCAACCGCTTGCGCGGCATCCACGTGCAGCAGCGCGCCGTGACGGCGCACCCGTTGGCCGATCGCCGCGATGTCAGTCCAGGTACCCAGTTCGTTGTTGACGGCCATCAGCGACACCAGCACGGTATCGGGCCTCAAGGCCGCTTCGACGGCCTCGGGCTGGATCAGCCCCTGGGCATCGGGCTGCAGCCGGGTGATGGCATGACCCTGGCGTTCGAGTTCGGACACGGTGTCGAGCACCGCCTTGTGCTCGAGCACGCTGGTGATCACGTGGCCCGGGGTGCCTGAGGTGAGGGTGATGCCCTTGAGCGCCAGGTTGTTCGATTCGGTGGCGCCGGACGTCCAGACGATGTCGCCGCAGGCGGCGCCCACGCGCTCGGCCACCTGCTGCCGAGCCTGCTCGACCGCGGTGCGGGCGGCCTGGCCATAGACGTGGCCTGTGGAGGCAGGATTGCCGAACGTGGCTTGGCTGCCGAGGCAGCCGATCATGGCCTCTATGACACGTTCGTCGACGGGCGTGGTGGCGGCATAGTCGAAATACAGAGGGGTATGTGGCATGGCGGCGACCCATCGTGACAACGGGCATCGACCATCGATGCCCCTGTCAAAATGGTACTAATGGGTTGGAGGAAAAATATTATTTTTTATCCTGATGATGGCCTTATGCAGGGAAATTAAATTCTCATTAGAAGGAAAACATAGAAATTTTATTTATCACTTATGGCGTGTGACGGTTTTCATCGTTATTTTGGTTATAAGAAACGCTCGGCAAGGCTTTGTTCGTAGACTCGACAGGGCCCCCGCCAGCCTCCGGCGGCAACGAAGGCGCGACGTGTCCGGCCGTCAGTGGCGCGGCCGGCTGCCCACGGGTCCTGATCAGCGACAGCACTACACCGCCCACCAGCAATCCCAGCGTCACGCCAAGCGACAGCAGCGCCGGCACCTTGCCGATCAATCCGTGATAGAAGATCTTGCAACCGATGAACACCAGTACCAGCGCCAACGCGTACTTCAGGTAGACGAACCGGTGCATCAGCGCGGCCAGGGCGAAGTACAGTGAGCGCAGCCCCAGGATCGCGAAGATGTTCGAGGTGTAGACGATGAAGGGGTCCTGGGTGATCGCGAAGATCGCCGGCACACTGTCCACCGCGAACACCAGGTCCGCCAGTTCGATCAGCACCAGCGCCAGGAACAGCGGGGTGGCATGACGCAGCGCCCGCGACTGGCCCGGTGGCGTCTTGTGCACGAAGAAGCGGGCACCGTGCAGCTCGTCCGTGACACGCAGGTGCTGGCGGACGAACCGCAGCATGGGGTTGTTGGCCAGGTCGGGCTGGCTGTCCTCCCTGGACAGCGCCATCTTCACCCCGGTGAACAACAGGAATGCACCGAAGACGTACAGGACCCAGGCGAAGTTCTGCACCAGCGCGGCGCCCACGCCGATCATGATCGCCCGCAACACCACGACCCCCAGGATGCCCCAGAACAGTACACGGTGCTGATAGCGACGAGGGATGGCGAAGTAGCTGAAGATCATCGCCATGACGAACACGTTGTCCATCGACAGCGACTGCTCGACCAGAAAGCCCGTGTAGAACTCCATGGCCGACTGGGCGCCCAGCTGCACCCAGATCCAGATCCCGAACAGCACCCCGACACTGAAATAGCCTGAATACAGCAACAGGCTTTCGCGCATCTCGATCTCGCGCTCCTGGCGGTGCAGGACGCCAAGGTCGAGCACCAGCAAGCCGATGACGATGGCGACGAACACCAGCCACAGCCAGGTGCTGGTGCCCAGTACGGGCGTTGTCAAAAACGTCTGCAGAGCTGTCATGAGCCCCTCCTGTGAATGTCGTCGTTGCATGGGCAACCGTGATTCCGACATGGCGGCATGGCAGCCGTCAGAGGGGCCCGGTAATCACTTGAAATCAAGCCTAGCTGCAGTTGGTGAGGGCGTGAGTGGGCAGGGTGTTACAGCGTTTTTCCAGCCGATGGCCCGCCTGCGGCTGACGATTTCGCCTCGTCTCAGCGCACCCAGACTTCGACCCGGCGGTTTCGCTGGCGCCCGCTGGCGCGTGCGTTGTCGGCGATCGGCAACTGATCGCCCAGGCCCAGCACCTCGCGCACCTCCACACCAGTGCGCGCCAGCTCGCGTCGTACGGCCATCGCCCGCAGACGCGACAGCAAGGCAGCGCGTCCTGGCGTCTGCTTGGGGTCGCCAAAGCCGATCAGCGTCACCTGCGTGGCAGCCAGCCCTCGACTGCGCACGTAGGCCGCGATTCGCTGCACATCGCGCAGCGCCTTGTTGTCCAGCGCCGCGCTCGCGGGCTGGAAGCGCAGGCTCACGTTCAAACGCCGCGCTTTGCTCTGCAGGGCCTCATAACGCGCGGGCACGTCGCCCCGGCGCTGCGTGGGCAAGGCAAGCACCTGCTGTGAAACGAAGCCTTGCCGAGCGACGATGGCCTGACCGGCCGGGCTCTGCACGAACGTCACCAGGGCCTGGGCCAGGGGGCATGACACGGACATCGGTTGGTACAGGTACAGGCGCCGGGTCAGCGGGTAGTCCTCGCTGGCCACGGTCGCAGGTGACGGCAGCAGGGCGGGCGCATCGCCCTCGGCGACGGCCAGGACCTTGGCCTGGCGCAGGACGGCCAGGCTGCTGAAACCGATGGCCTGCCGATCGTTCGTCACCCTGGCGACCAATGCCTCGTTGGACTCGAAACGCTCGGCGCCGGCGCTCAAGGCCGTCGACGCGTCGTCGAGCAGGAGGGTCCGGAAGGTATCGAACGTGCCTGAGCGCGCATCGCGCGCTAGCACATGGATCGCTCCGCCCGGGACGCCCAGCTGTTCCCAGCGGGTCAGACGGCCGGCGAAGATCGCGGCGAGTTGATCGAGGGTCAGCGCGTTCAGCGGGTTGGCTGGATGAACGACTACGGCGATGCCGTCCAGACCGACCACTTGCTCGGCCTCGGCTGAACGCAGGTCGCCCAGCTCGCGCAGCTGCTCGGCAGTGGCAGCGTCCATGGGGCGCGATGCGGCAGCGAGGTCGGCCTGACCGGCCGCCAACGCAGCGAAACCGGTCTGGGTGCCATGGGCGGCGATTTCGACATGCAGAGGTTGACCATCGGCGCCTCGCGCAGTGATGACGACCTCGTTGATCACCGGGCCGGCATGGGTCTGAATGTCCGAAGCACCTCGCCCGGCCAGCCAGCCGCGTACCAGTGTGGGCAGGGCAGAGGCACCGAGCGTGTTGGAACCGGCGATACGCAAGGACGCCTCGGCTGCCCAGACAGGGCTCCACGCCAACACCAGCAGAAGGCACAAATGACGCATGTGAACGTGTTCTTGAAAGGACACCTGCCACGCTACCCCCGGTGGATGACACGCGGATGACTGGCCGCCGGCACGTCTCAACGCTTATGCTGTTACGAAATATTTCTAATAATCGGATGTAAGGAGGCACGATGCCGCTGAGAGACCTGCTGCTGGCCCTGGTGGTCATCGTGGTGTGGGGGCTGAATTTCGTGGTGATCAAGATCGGTCTCGACGGTCTGCCGCCCATGCTGCTGGGGGCGTTGCGCTTCGCCTTGGTGGCGTTTCCCGCGGTGTTCTTCATCAAGCGGCCGCAGTTGCCCTGGCGCTGGTTGATCGCCTACGGCGCGACCATCTCGCTGGGGCAGTTCGCCTTTCTGTTCCAGGCCATGTACAGCGGCATGCCGCCGGGCCTGGCCTCGTTGGTGTTGCAGTCCCAGGCGTTCTTCACCCTGTTCTTCGCCGCGTTATTCCTGCGCGAGCCGCTGCGTCCGGCCAGCCTGGCCGGCTTGTTGGTGGCCGCGGGCGGCCTGGCGCTGATAGGCAGCGAGGACAGCAGCCATGTCCCCTTGCTGGCGCTGGTGCTGACCTTGTGCGCGGGGGCCATGTGGGGCATGGGCAACATCATCACCCGGCGCTTCGGTTCGGTGGACCTGGTGGCCCTGGTGATCTGGGGCGGCCTGATCCCGCCGCTACCGTTCCTGGCCCTGTCGTACTGGCTGGAAGGGCCGGCCTTGATCGAGCAGGCCCTGATGGGCATCGGCTGGCACTCGATCGGCGCGCTGGCCTACCTGGCCTTCATCGCCACCATGCTCGGCTACAGCCTGTGGA
Organism: Pseudomonas entomophila; assembly: GCF_013523125.1. Lineage (GTDB taxonomy): Bacteria > Pseudomonadota > Gammaproteobacteria > Pseudomonadales > Pseudomonadaceae > Aquipseudomonas > Aquipseudomonas entomophila_B. The sequence continues at coordinate 133,546 of NZ_JAAMQJ010000005.1, forward strand.
GCACGCTGTTGTCTCGTCACCCGGCCGGCAAGGTGGCGCCGTTTTCCCTGCTGGTGCCGGTGATCGGTCTGAGCTCCTCGGCCTGGCTGCTGGGTGAACGGCTAAGCGCGATCCAGGGGTGGGGCGCGCTGCTGGTCATGCTGGGCCTGTTGATCAACGTGTTCGGGGCGCGCCTTGGTCAGCGCCTGCGTGGGGTCTTTTGCTAGGATGGACACTTTCGTTCACCCTGCCTGACAGGGGCAGCAGCCCAATGCCGCCTCTTGATACGAGGAGACTTGCATGATCGTGACCACTACCCACCATGTCGAAGGCCGCCCGGTCGCCGCGTATCTGGGCGTCGTCAGCGCCGAGTCGGTGCAAGGCGTCAACTTCGTCAGGGATTTCTTCGCCCGCTTTCGCGACGTGTTCGGCGGCCGCTCGCAGACCCTCGAAAGCGCCTTGCGCCAGGCCCGCGAGCAGGCCACGGCCGAACTGATCGAGCGAGCTCGGCAGCTCAAGGCCGACGCGGTGATCGGCGTCGATTTCGAGATCAGCATGCCGTCGGTGCAAGGCGGCATGGTGGTGGTCTTCGCCACCGGCACCGCCGTGAAGCTGAGCTGAACCCCAGGAGCGTCACGTTGCCCCTGGGCGCTCGATGGCGATATTTTGAGTGACGCAATCAGACGATTGGCAATCTGGTGTCAGAATTTTCCTAAGTTTGTTGACCCGGCTCAAGCGAAGGCCAAGTACGCCTCGCGGTCTTGGGCCTGCTGTGCCTTACTATGCGCGCTTTTCGGCACAGGAGATCGAAGCCATGCGCATCAGGGAAGAGACCTATTGGACGTGGGCGGATGCCCAGTTGCACAGCCGCTGCCATGACGAAGTCCTGAGCGATGGCACCACCCTCGACGTGCAGGTCCGCTTGTCGCGGCTAGGCGCCGTCCAGTTGTTCCTGGGGGTGTATGACCGCTCGGGCAAGGCGGTGGTGGAAGAGTACTACCCGTCGCGACCCGGCGAGAGCATGACCCGCGCGATGGTCTGGGGCGTGAACCGGGCCAGGGCCCTGGCGATCTGCGAGGACGTGCGCGGCGCTCGACAGAAGCGTGCGTGAAGCACGTGAAGGTCGGCCATCCCGCCCTGGACAGATGGGATGGCCGACCGGGAGGCTTCTCAGCGCGCCAGGTGACGGCCCGAGCCCTCAGGCACCAGTGCCTTGAGCGACTCCAGCACGCCACCGACGAAGTCGGTGTCGGCAGCGGCCTTCTTGCCCACATAGCCCTGGCCTCGGCGGAACACCTTGAGACAGGCCTTCATGCTCGGCATGTGCGCGTCGATCTCGCCCTCGCCGATGTTCGGCGGCAGGCGGTCGAGGCGGACATCGCCGGCCTGGCTGATCCACAGGACATGGTCATCGTGGCTGTCCTTGCGCGTGGCGAACAGACGTGCCAGTTGGTCGAGCGTGAGTTGATCGTTCAAGTTCATGGTCAAGCCCCTTCTATCCAGTATGAAGTGATTCCCAGCGCTTCTCATATGTAGCGCATTACCCAGGCTGCTACCGCAGCGTCACCACAGGGGCTTTTTCACCTGCCTTTTGGACAGTTCCTGCTCCACGAGCGGCCGTTTTCTGCTGAATCGACCGCCTGGAATACCCGTGCTTGTCTCCGATCAGGAAGACGGCTTCATCATGCAGAACCGGCAAAGCGCACGTCAACCATTTTGTAGTTAAAAATAAAAGTCACTACAAGACTGCTTGGTCGCGTGCTCGGGGCCTTGCGACCGTGGCATAAAGTGTCCTTTCACCGATACTGGAGGGGGTATTCGCGTTAGCAGGACAGCGCCGATCTGCCTATGCTGTGCCGTTCTTCCTCGCCGCTCGAGACCGGTTGCCATGAAATACCTGCGCATGCTCTTCGACCCCTTCACCCTGACCCTGCTGGCCGTGGTCGCCACGGCCAGCGTGTTGCCTTGCCAAGGTCAGGGCGCCCAGGTGTTCGGCTGGCTGACCAACCTGGCCATCGGTCTGTTGTTCTTCCTGCATGGCGCCAAGCTGTCCCGCGAAGCGATCATCGCGGGAGCCGGGCACTGGCGCCTGCACCTGGTGGTGTTCAGCTGCACGTTCGCGCTCTTCCCCCTGATCGGCTTGGCCTTCAAGCCGTTGTTCCTGCCGTTGGTGGGCAACGAGCTGTACCTGGGAGTGCTCTACCTGTGTGCGCTGCCGGCCACGGTGCAGTCGGCCATCGCCTTCACCTCGCTGGCCCGGGGTAACGTGCCGGCGGCGATCTGCAGCGCGGCGGCGTCCAGCCTGCTGGGCATTTTCCTGACCCCGCTGCTGGTGATGCTGCTGCTGGGCGCCGACGGCGAGACCGGGTCGGGCCTGGATGCGGTGCTGAAGATCACCTTGCAGTTGCTGGTGCCTTTCGTCGCCGGTCAGCTGGCACGCCGCTGGATCGGCGGGTGGGTCAAGCGCCATGCCCGCTGGCTCAAGATCGTCGACCAGGGCTCGATCCTGCTGGTGGTCTACACCGCGTTCAGCGACGCCGTGGTCACCGGCCTGTGGCAGAGTGTCTCGCCCCAGCACCTGGCCGGACTGTTCGCGGTCTGCGCGGTGCTGTTGGCGGCGATCCTGCTGGTGACGAACCTGGTGGGCCGGCTGTTCGGATTCAACCTCGAAGACCGCATCACGATCCTGTTCGCCGGCTCGAAGAAGAGCCTGGCCACCGGCGTGCCCATGGCCCAGGTCTTGTTCGTCGGCAGCGGCATCGGCGCGATGATCCTGCCGCTGATGCTGTTCCATCAGATCCAGCTGATGGTCTGCGCCGTGCTCGCGCAGCGCTACGCGCGCCGTGACCTGGAAGTCGAGGGCGCGTCGGCCGCACGCTGAGCCAGCGCGACGCGTCAGGGAGCGGGGGTCAAGGGATGCAGTGCCCGAAAGCTCTGCGCCTCGGACACCAGCCAGTCGTGCACGGCCCGCGGCCCTGGGCGCATCAGGCCTGCCGGTGGGTAGAGCAGCACGTAGCGCTTGTGGTTGGGGATCGAGGTGCCGAACGGCACGATCAGCGCGCCACGCTCCAGCTCGTCGTTGAGCAGGGTACGCCGGGCGATGGCCACCCCAATGCCGGCGATGGCGGCCTCGATGGTCAGGTGGTTGCGGTTGAAGGTATGGCCGCGACGCACATCCAGCCCGCCGGCACCGATCTTGTCCAGGTAGAACGCCCACTCCGAATACTCCGAGCTGCCGCGCCAGGCGGTGATGTCGTGCAGCAGCGGGTAGTGGACGAGGTCTGCCGGCCCATGCAATGGCGGTCGTCCGCGCAGCAGGGCTGGCGAGCAGACCGGGAAGATCTGTTCGTCCAGCAGGGGCGTGGACAGCATGCCGGGGTAGCTGCCATCGTTCAGGTCGACTGCCAGGTCGAAGTCGCCTTCGTGCAGTGGCTGGTTGCTGTCCTCGGCCACCAAACGCAGTTCGATGTCCGGGTAGCGCTGCTGCAGGCGTGGCAGGCGCGGGGTGAGCCATTTGGCGAGGAACGAAGGAATCGAGCGCAGGCGCACCGTGCCGCGGATGTCGCCCGCGTTCAGCCGCACCAGTTCGGCCTCGATGCTGCCATAGGCTTCGGTGACCGTCTGCGCCAGGCGCTGGCCTTCGGCGGTCAATTCCACACCCCGGGCACGGCGCAGGAACAGCCGAAAGCCAAGCCGTTCTTCCAGGTGGCGCATCTGCTGACTCACCGCGCCGGGGGTGACGTGCAGCTCCTCGGCACAGCGGGTGAACGACAGGTGCCGCGCCGCACAGGAAAACACGTGCAGCCAGACGAACAGAGGGCCGGTGAGTTGTCGATGCACGGTTTAGTCCTGCTAAAGGCTCGGTTAGGAATTTTCGTTGGTCAGTGTAGGGCAATCGCGTCACCATCGCATCACAACGGCATCGAGCGCTTCCTTCATCCGGAATACATCGCTCCTATCGCGTGACCGACGGTGAGGTATTAGCATGGCTATCAGTGTGTTCGACTTGTTCAAGATCGGTATCGGCCCTTCCAGCTCCCATACCGTGGGCCCGATGCGTGCGGCGGCGACCTTCGCCCAGACGCTGCGTGAGCAGGGCCTGCTGGCACAGGTCGACCGGGTCGAGGTGCGGCTGTATGGCTCGCTGTCGGCCACCGGGGTCGGCCATGCGACCGACCGTGCCACCTTGCTCGGCCTGATGGGGCAGTGGCCCGACCAGATCGACCCGCACAGCATCGGCCCACGCATCGACCAGTTGATGCAGGAGCACTGCCTGATGCTCGAGGGTCGTCACCCGGTCGATTTCCACTACACCCGCGACCTGCTGCTGCTCGACGAGAACCTGCCGTATCACCCCAATGCCATGCGCCTGGACGCCTTCGGCGCCGAGGGCACGCTGCTGTCGCACACCTATTACTCGGTCGGCGGTGGTTTCATCGTCGAGCAGGCCGAGATCGACGCGCCGTCCCAGGGCGAGCACGATGTGACGCTGCCCTACGCATTCTCCACGGCGGCCGAGCTGCTGGCGTTGTGCAAGGCACATGGGCTGAGCGTCGGCCAGCTGATGATGGCCAACGAACGCGCCTGGCGCAGCGAGCACGAGATCCGCGAGGGCCTGTTGAAGATCTGGGCGGCCATGCGCGAATGCGTCGCCAATGGCCTGAGCCACGAGGGCATTCTGCCAGGGGGGCTCAACGTTCGTCGTCGCGCGGCCAGGCTGCATCGCAGTCTTCAGGAACTGGGCAAGCCCAACGTCATCGGCTCGACGCTCAGCGCCATGGAGTGGGTCAACCTGTTCGCTCTGGCCGTCAATGAAGAGAACGCCGCCGGTGGGCGTATGGTCACGGCCCCCACCAATGGCGCGGCCGGCATCATTCCTGCCGTGCTGCACTACTACATGAAGTTCAACCCCGATGCCTGTGACGACGATGTGGTCGCCTTCCTCCTGGCCGCCGCGTCCGTGGGCATCCTCTGCAAGAAGAACGCGTCGATCTCGGGCGCCGAGGTCGGCTGCCAGGGCGAGGTCGGCTCGGCCTGCGCGATGGCGGCGGCCGGCCTGGCCGAGGTGCTGGGCGCAACGCCACCGCAACTGGAGAACGCTGCCGAGATCGCCCTGGAGCACAACCTCGGTCTGACCTGCGACCCGGTCGGCGGGCTGGTCCAGGTGCCGTGCATCGAGCGCAATGCGATCGCCGCGGTCAAGGCCATCAACGCGGTGCAGATGGCGTTGCGTGGCGACGGTGAACACTTCATCTCGCTGGACCAGGTGATCCGTACCTTGCGCGACACTGGCGCGGACATGCACGACAAGTACAAGGAGACCTCGCGCGGCGGTCTGGCGGTCGCCTACGTCGAATGTTGAGGGCGACCTGAACGGGGCGTGAGGCCCTGCTCGCTCTCTGAACTTCCCTCGGCCCCGGTCGTTCTGACAGTGCATGTTCTTATGCAATCAGTCCACCGGGGTGCCCATGCAACGCTTGTCCATCAGCCAGATCACCACCCAGCCATTGTCCCTCGAGGACGACCTGCAGCTGTGCAGGCGCCTCGGGTGCGCGCTGGAGCTTGCCGAGAAAAAGCTGTCCAGCGACCCGCAGCAGGCGCGTGACCAGTTGGCGATGATCAAGGACAGCGGGGTGCGCATCACGTCGATCCAACCCCGCACCTTGACGATCTACCCCACGCAGTCGGCGCCCGAACCGCAGGCGCCAGAGGCCCGCCTCGACGCACTGATGCACACGGTCGAGCTGTTCGCAGAATTCTGGCAGGACATACCCCTGGTGACCAACACCGGCGCCGATGCCGAGGGCAACGAGGCGCGCGTCTGGGACGGCTGCCTCGAACACTACCCGACCCTTGCACAGCATGCCCAGGCCCATGGCCTGAAGATCGCACTGGAGGCCCTGGGGCCGTCGCTGATGAACCGCAACTCGATCCTGTTCGCCTTCAGCCAGGCACGCGAGCTGGCCGCCCAGGTGGACCACCCGGCGTTCGGCGTGTGCCTGGACCTCTACAACAGTTGGCAGGATCGCGCGCTGGCCGAGACGATCAGCGCGGACAGGCTATTCCTGGTGCAAGTGGCCGACTGGCGCCGTCCACGCTCGCTGCATGACCGCCGCGCCCTGGGGGACGGTGCGATCCCGTTGAGTGGGCTGCTGCGTGCAATCGCAGCGTGCGGTTATGCAGGCGATTACGTGCTGGAGATCTTCTCCGAGTCCGTGCCTGACTCGCTGTGGGCCGACAAGGCCACACTGGTGCGGGCGGTGGAGGCCAGCCAAAGCACCTTCGATGCGCTGACTGCAACGGTGGAGCGTTCGGCTCAGCCCTGAGCCCCGCGCTGGATGATCCCCAGCACCTCGCGTACCGCGCCGGCCTCCAGTTGCCCAGGTGCCGAGCCCTGGCCGACGCTGGCATAGGTCAACGCCGCTCCCGTCAGCTGACCGGCCAGGCGCGAGGTGACGCCCAGCGGCCCCATGGACATCGTCAGCAGCGGTCGGCGCGCACGGCGATAGGCCTCCTGGCTCGCCGCCATCAACGTCAGGACGTCTTCCGGCGTCTTGGGCATCACGGCGATCTTCAGGATATCGGCACCGAGCGCCTCCTGGCGCAGCAAGCGTTCGACGATCACCGGGTGGGAGGGCGTGGCCTGGAAATCGTGGTTCGACAGGATGACTGCCACGCCTTGCTGATGTGCCTTGGCGATCATGGCCTGCACGCTGGGGCGGGGTTTCATCATCTCGACATCGAGCAGGTCGATGGCGGTGTGCTCCAGCAGGGCGTAGCACAAGCGAACGTAATCGTCGTCGGGTAGTGCACGCTCGCCGCCTTCCTGGGCACTGCGGAAGGTTGCCAGCAGCGGCAGGCCGTGCAGGTCGGAAACGACCTGCTCGACCCACGCTACCGTGTCGCTCAGCGACAGCGTGTTGGGCCAGTGATCCAGGCGCAGCTCGGCGATGTCCACCGCCTCACTGGCCGCGATGGCGCGCGCCTGCTGACGGATCGCGTCGAGGGCCTGGCCGGTGATGGAGGCGATGACCTTGGGTGCCCCTGCACCGATGTCCAGGTGCCCGAGGCGCAGCACCGGGCCTGTACCCTTGTGGGCAGGCAGATGTTCGAATCGACGTTCATGCCCTTGTTTGGCCCATGCGCCGCGCGCAAGCGCCATGCCAGCGGTGGTCACGATGGACGTGATCAGAAATTCACGACGTTGCACACGCTACTCCTGTTGCAATGAGTGGGAGAGGCCCTGACCAGAGCGCTCCGGCGTTCGAACCCCAGGTGTCGGTCGGGGTTCAGCCTCAGGCCTAAACACACACACAGAGCGAGGCCTGCCTGGACCGCCTGTCGTTCAAGTCTTTCCGTTAATCGCACAAGTCCGGTGCATGACAGTTCTTCGGTTATGGTGAAAAGGCGAAGCACGCATTCGCACGTGAGCGAATGACCCTTTGTTGGGCTGGTCTTCCACCAACCGGCGCTCGACGGCAGTCAGGCCTAGCTTCGCACTCACGGACCATCACAAGAGGGTCGAGGTATGTCACTGCTAGGATTGTCGACGTTGGAAATGCGTCAGCTCATCGAACGGGCCTGCTTGCCCGATCGGTGCGAGGTGAGCTGTTCGGAAGACGGTCATCTGACGATTCGCCTGGGCAAGGGCGATTCGCTCGAAGAATGCGTGGTGCTCTGCGATGTGCCGCTCGACAGCTTGAACAGTACGCGGGACGTGTTGGAGCTCATCACGCAACTACGTCATCAGCAGCACGCTCCCGCCAAGGATGCCCGGCCTCGTGCATTTGCCTGAGAAGGGTGGCCCGGCCACGCAGGCCGTCACTCGATGCTGCTGGTGATCACTGAAGCTCCAGCAGCAGCTTGATGCCGCCGTCCCCGCATTTGCCATGGTGACGCACCACACCATGGTAGGCCTTGCCTTCCCAGACGAAGGCAAGGCTGTGCGAGCGATCCAGTTTCTTGGGCAGGGGCGGGGCGATGTGAAGCTGCAAGCCCTGTCGGCCGCCCAGTTGCAGCGGGGCGAGCTGCACTTCGCATTCGACCCGTTGTGACAGGGGGCCAAAGAGGGTATCGCGAACATAGTCCAGTTCGAGACAGGCGCTGGGTGCACGGCAGGATGACTTCATGGGACTGACTCCATCGGCAAGGTTCGGGGCATCTGGCGAATGGCCCGGGAGGGTAGGCGAAAGTCCCTGTTCGAAGCCTCCCGGCTTCAGGCGTTCAATTCATTTGCGCGACAGGTAACGCAGATCGTGGCATCTGCCGGCTCCTTGAGCGTGGCAAAGGCCCGGTCGAGGGTCAAGCGCCAGGTGCGTTGATTCAAAGATCTTCGCTGCGGGCCGATCGACGGTAGCCTCTGGTGGAGACGCGAACGCTCGCGGGTCAGCGAATGAAGTGCACTTTGCCCGTATCATCGTTGCCCATGTAGATGCCGTAGACGCCTGCCTGCCGCTCGAGGATGTAGCGCTCGAGAATCTGCCGTATGGCCGGGTAGTAGATGTCGTCCCAGGGGATGTCCGCCGGCTCGAAGAACCGGTACTCCAGCGTCTCGGCGCCGAACTGCCCGGTTTCTTCGATGACGGTGGCGCGGAAGATGATGTAGACCTCGCTGATGCGCGGCACACTGAACACCGAGTAGGGCGCGAAGATGTCGGCGCGAACGCCGGTTTCTTCCCATACCTCGCGCAAGGCGGCTTCTTCGGTGGTCTCGCCGGCTTCCATGAAGCCGGCGGGCAATGTCCAGGTACCAGGGCGTGGCGGGATGGCACGCCGACAGAGCAGGTACTGGCCATCGCGCTCGATGATGCAGCCGGCGATGATCTTCGGGTTCACGTAGTGAATGTACCCGCAGCCTGTGCAGTGCAGGCGTTCATGGGTATCGCCGGGCGGGGTGCCCCGAGCCAGGTCCAGGGTGCAGTGCGGGCAGTAGCGCGGGGCATTGGGCATGGTCAGCGGCCTATGCGAGGGTCCTTGAGGGCCACTGGAGCGACCAGGTCGCGCGCCTTGGCCGTGTCATCCTGCTTCTGGCGCAAATACTCCAGCGCCACCTTGGCGGCAGCGCGTACGTGATCGACCGAGGCCTGGTGCGCGACCAGCGGATCGCCACTCTTGATCGCCTCGACCATCTTCTCCATCTCCAGGTTGCTGGCACCTCGGCGGTTGACCTGCGACACCGAGGTGGCACGCAGGTAGCTGATGCGCGCCTGCAACTGACGCAGCTGGGTCGCGGCGACCTGGTTGCCCGAGCCTTCCAGCAGCACGTCGTAGAAGCCCTGGACCGAATCGAGCACCTGCTGCAATTCGCCTTCTTCCAAGGCTTCGCGGTTTTCTTCCAGTGCACGCTCCAGGGCCCGGATGTGCTTGGCCTTGGCGTTGAGGGTGAACAGCTGGACGATCAGGCCTTCCAGCACGCAGCGCAGCTCGTAGATGTCGCGCGCGTCTTCCAGGGTGATGATGGCGACCCGGGGGCCCTTGGCGTCTGCAAATTCCACCAGCCCTTCGGATTCCAGGTGACGCAGCGCCTCGCGCACCGAGGTACGGCTGACGCCCAACCGCTCGCAGAGGTCGCGCTCGACCAGACGGTCGCCAGGCAGCAGGTGAAAGTTCATGATCGCGGCGCGCAGCTTGTCGAGCACGATTTCACGCAGGGTAACGGGGTTGCGGTTGACCTTGAAGCTGTCGTCGAGGGGCTGGCGTTTCATCGAGTGCGCTCTGAGAGAGGCCGCCGAATCCAGGCTATGGGGCACCCCGAACCTGGGTGCTTCCTGCAAGGTTCGACTGGCCCGTTGTTAACGGGTTGACTCCGCATCGGCTTCGGCGAACGCTTCGCGGGCCAGGCGGAAACTGTCCACCGCCGCCGGCACGCCGCAGTAGATGCCGACCTGGAGCAGGATTTCGCGAATCTGTTCGCGGCTCAGCCCATTGCGCAAGGCGCCGCGGATGTGCAGCTTGAGCTCATGAGGGCGATTGAGCGCGGAAATCATGGCCAAGTTTATCATGCTGCGTTCCTGGAGCGACAAACCATCGCGGCCCCAGACGTGGCCCCAGCAGTACTCGGTGACCAGCTCCTGCAAGGGTTGGGTGAAGGCGTCGGCATTCTGGATCGAGCGGTTGACGTAGTCCTCGCCCAGCACCTGGGTGCGGATGGCCAGGCCTTTTTCGTACTTCTCGCTGCTCATGGCGCAAGCTCCTGAAAAGAAAACGGGGCCGCAACCGAGGGTGAGTGCGGCACGACCCCCAAAACGGTATCAGCCAAGCGGCGGCAGGGCGCCAAGCTTGCCCTTGTGATAGAGCATCGGTGCCACCGGCGTGTCCGGCAGGATCAGGTGCTTGACCGCGCCGACGATGATGGCGTGGTCGCCACCGTCGTATTCGCGCCACAGTTCGCACTCGATCACCGCCGTGGCGTTGGGCAGTATCGGGTTGCCCCGTTCGCTCAACTGCCAATCGATGCCGTTGGCCTTGTCCTTGCCTTTGCCGGCGAAGGCATAGGCTTCCTTGGTCTGTTCGGCCGACAGCAGGTGGATGGCGAAGGCCTTGCTGTCGCGCAGCACCGGGTAGGTGTCGGAGCTGTAGTTGGGGCAGAACAGCACCAGCGCCGGGTCGATCGACAGCGCGCTGAAGGCACTGGCGGTGATGCCGACGATGCCGCCGTCGGCATCCAGGGTGGTGACCACCGTCACGCCGGATGGGAACGAGCCCATCACGTCTTTGTAGATGCCGGGTTCGATCATCTCAGTGCACCTCTCAACGCATCACGAAGGGGTCGGGCATCGGTGCGGTGGACAGGTTGATCCACACGGTCTTCAGCTCGGTGTAGGCGAGCACCGAATCGATGCCGCTCTCGCGGCCATAGCCGCTGTTCTTGAACCCGCCGATCGGCGCCATGGCCGAGACCGCGCGGTAGGTGTTGACCCAGATGATACCCGAGCGCACATCCCGCGCCAGCCGGTGCGCACGGCCCAGGTCGCGGGTCCAGATGCCGGCGGCCAGGCCGAACTGCGAGTCGTTGGCGATCGCCAGGGCCTCCTCTTCGGTCTTGAAGCGGATCACCGCCGCCACCGGACCGAACACTTCTTCCTGCATGATCGTCATCGAGTTGCTGTCGCATTCGAACAGCGTCGGCTCATAGAACCAGCCGTCCCCCTCGACTTGGGCGCGCTTGCCGCCCATGCGCAGGGTGGCGCCTTCGGCCTGGGCGGCCGCCACCAACTGCTCGACCACGGCCAGCTGTTGCGCGGTGGCCATCGGGCCCATCTCGCTGTCATCGGCCTGGGGGTTGCCGATGCGGATGCGCTGGGCACGGGCGATCAGGCGCTCGACGAACGTGTCGAAGATCTCGTCCTGCACCAGCAGCCGCGAGCCGGCCACGCAGCTCTGCCCGGAGGCGGCGTAGATCCCGGCCACGGCGCCGTTGATGGCGCTGTCCAGGTCGGCGTCGGCGAAGATGATGTTCGGCGACTTGCCGCCCAGTTCCAGCGACAGCTTGGCGAAGTTCTCGGCGCTGCTGCGCACCACGTGACGCGCCGTGGCCGCGCCGCCGGTAAAGGCGATCTTGCGCACCAGCGGGTGGCGGGTAAGGGCCGCGCCCGTGCTCGGGCCGAAGCCGGTGACCACGTTGACCACGCCTGCGGGGAAGCCGGCCTCGAGGGCCAGGCGGGCCAGCTCGAGAATGGTCGCCGAGGCATGCTCGGAGGGCTTGAGCACGAGGGTGTTGCCGGCGGCCAGGGCCGGTGCGAGCTTGATCGAGGTCAGGTACAGCGGGCTGTTCCACGGGATGATCCCGGCCACCACGCCGATCGGCTCGTGCACGGTGTAGGCGAACAGGTCCGGCTTGTCCAGCGGCAGCGTACCGCCCTCGAGCTTGTCGGCCAGGCCGGCGGTGTAGTGGAAGAACTCCGGCAGGTAGCCGACCTGGCCACGGGTCTCGCGGATCAGCTTGCCGTTGTCACGGCTTTCCAGCTGGGCCAGGTGTTCCTTGTTCTCGGCGATCAGGTCGCCCAGGCGGCGCAGCAGCTTGCCCCGTGCGGTGGCGGTCAGGCCGCGCCAGGCCGGGTTGTCGAAGGCGCGCTGGGCGGCCTGCACGGCCTGCTCGACATCGGCTTCGTCGGCGTCGGGCAACTGCGCCCAGACCTGGGCGGTGGCCGGATCGAGGCTGTCGAAGGTCTTGCCGCTCTGCGCATCGCGCCATTGGCCGTCGATGCACATCTGGAAACGAACGAGGGTCATGCGACTATCCCCTTGGCGGATTCGGTAAGCGTGCGGGCGTGGCCAAGGAAGTCCAGCAGCATGCGGTTGACTTCACGGGGCGCTTCCACCGGCATCATGTGGCGTTGTTCGGCGAGGATCACGCTGCGCGCGTCCGGGATGCGCGCTGCCAGCTGGCGCGCCATGGCCGGGGTGGAGCCGGTGTCCAGCTCGCCGGTGGCGATCAGCGTCGGCGCCTGGATCGTGCCCAGGTCGTCGGCGCGGTACATGTCCTGGGTAGCGAACAGCGAATAGGTGGTGTGGTAGCCCTGGGGGTCGTTGTCGCCCAGCACCTGGCGGATGGCCGCGACCTGGGCCGGGTTGGCGGCCTTGTATTCGGGGCTGAACCAGCGTTCCAGGGCGGCGTCGACGTTGGCGTCCGGGCCCAGCTCGGCGGCCTGGGCAGCGCGGGCGATGACCCCGGCACTCTGCTCGGGCGTGCGGTTGAAGACGCTGTTGAGCACGACCAGTGCGCTCAGGCGCTGTGGGTAGTGCAGCGCGAAGGCCCGCGCCACCAGGCCGCCCATGGAAAAGCCGATCACCGTCGCCTGCGGGATCTGCAGGTGGTCGAGCAGTTCGACCAGCTGCGCGGCATAGCCGGCCAGGTCAGTGTCGGCTGCTGGACGTGGGCTCATGCCATGTCCCAGCATGTCGTAGGCGATGACGCGGTAGTCGTTGGCCAGGCCGACGAACTGCCCGCCCCACATTTCCTTGTTCAGGCCCACGCCGTGGATCAGCACCACGGGTCGACCCTGGCCGAGGCTCAGGTAACTGGTCCCGGCCGGTGTACGTTCAGCAGCAGGCTGAATCATGGACGGCGCTCCTTGAGGGGAGGGTGGCCCGTGGGCCCCATCCCGTCTGATCGTTATTATTGAGCGTTGGCTTTTTCAGCGGCGATCTCTTCGAGATCGATGTAGCGGTTGCCGATGCGCGGATGCAGACGGCCGCCGTCGGAAGCGCCCAGTACCACGACGATCTCGTCGGCGCGCGGTGCGTCTTCGATCTGCATCTCCAAGGTGATGTAGTGCGAACGCTGGCCTTCGTCGTCCTTCTGCATCATCGGGATCTGGATCGACGTGCCCGGGCCGCCGCGCTTGTTGGTGAAGCTCAGGTAGCTCTTGGCCTGCACGGCTTCGCGGTAGTGATTGCCGAAGCGCAGGGTATGGATCACCGCGGAAGCATGCTCGATCTCGCCATCGGCGCCGACCACGGCGGCCTTGCCGTAGGCTTCGATCTTGTCCGCGCCACCGATGGCAGCGGTCAGGCGCTCGACCATCAGGGCGCCGAGGTCGGAGCAGTGCTCACGAATCTCGGGCTTGAGGTCTTCGACGAAACCGCGACCTGCCCACGGGTTCTTGATCACGACGGCCAGGCCGACCATGGTCACCGGCGTGTCGGTGGCCTTGCCGCCTTCGATGCGGGTTTCTTCGGAGTAGGTGACGATCTTGCGGATTTCGAAACTCATGAGCGGCTCCAGGAAGGTTGATCGGGCTTTGTTGTCTTATGGTATACCATAAGACGATTCCTGCAATAGCGTGTCTGGAAAATACGTGTGCGCACGAAGGTGGGGTGACGAGGCCGCCAGGCGGCCTCATGCGGTCGCGCCGGTACTCCGGCAGGAACCGCTTCAAAGGGCAGTGGGGCCGCCCTCGCAGCGTTATCGGAACGCCGGCACCACTTCGTTGATGAACAGCGCCAGCGACTTCTTCTTTTCGGCATGGGGCAGGCTGTTGTCGCACCAGAAGCTGAACTCGTCGACACCCAGTTCCTGGTAGTACTTGATCCGTGCGATGATCTCTTCGGGCGTGCCGATCATGGTGTTCTTGCGGATGTTGTCCAGGGCGAAGGCGGGCACCTCGGCGAACTTCGATTCCGGGCTCGGCGCCAGGAAGCCATTGACCGGCGTGGTCTTGTTGCCGAACCAGGCGTCGAAGGTGCGGTAGAAGCGCGAGATGGCTTCGGCACCGATTTTCCAACCCTCCGGCTCTGCCGGGCTGTGCACGTGGGTGTGGCGCAGCACCATCAGTTGGGGGCGGGGGACGTCCGGGTTGTTGTCGAGCGCGGCCTGGAACTTGTTCTTCAGGTCCAGCACCTCTTCATCGCCCTTCATCAAGGGGGTGACCATCACGTTGCAGCCATGCTTGACCGCGAAATTGTGCGAGTCCGGGTCGCGGGCGGCGATCCACATTGGCGGCATGCCGTCCTGCACCGGCTTGGGCGCGCTGGTCGAGGTGGGGAAATTGTACACCTCGCCTTCGTGGGCATAGTCGCCTTTCCACAGCTCACGCACCGCCGGGACCATTTCGCGCAGCGCTTTGCCGCCATCGGTCGCGGGCATGCCATTGGCCATGCGGTCGAATTCGAACTGGTAGGCGCCACGGGCCAGGCCCACTTCCATGCGCCCGTTGCTGATCACGTCCAGCAGCGCGCATTCGCCTGCCACCCGGATCGGGTTCCAGAACGGCGCGATGATGGTGCCGGCGCCCAGGCGGATCGTCTCGGTGCGCGCGGCCAGGTAGGCCAGCAGCGGCATCGGGCTAGGCGAGATGGTGTACTCCATGGCGTGGTGTTCGCCGATCCACACGGTGCTGAAACCGCCGTCTTCGGCCATCAGGGTCAGTTCGGTCAGGTCTTCGAACAGCTGGCGGTGGCTGACCTGGTCATCCCAACGTTCCATGTGCACGAACAACGAAAACTTCATGGGGCTTTCCTCAAGGGCTTGTCAAGGTGGCCTGCCGGGCAGGCGCGATGGAGGGCAGGGCACGACGCCCGGCCGGGACGTGGCTCAGCCGAAGGCGGGCAGGCTGGCCATCTTGCCGCGGCAATAGATCATGGGGTTCGGGGCGTCGGTAGGCACGATCAGGTTCTGGACCTTGCCGACCATGATGGCGTGGTCGCCACCTTCGTACTCGCGCCACAGCTCGCACTCGATGATGGCGGTGGCGTTGGCCAGCAGCGGGTTGCCATGCTCGCTCAAGGTCCACTCGATGCCGGCGGCCTTGTCCTTGCCTTTGCGGGCGAAGGCATAGGCTTCGGCTTGCTGCTCACCGGACAACAGGTGGATGGCGAAGCGCTTGTTGCGGATCAGCACGGGGTAGGAGTCGGAGCTGTAGTTCGGGCAGAACAGCACCAGGGGTGGGTCCATCGACAGGGAAGAGAAGGCACTGGCGGTCAGGCCGACGATCGAGCCGTCGTCGTCCAGGGTGGTGATGACCGTGACGCCGGACGGGAACGAGCCCAGGACGTTCTTGTAGACGGTTGCGTCAATCATGGCGTGATCCTCGATTGGGGGCCGTTTTTTATAGTTGATGTGTCTGATGGTATACCGTAATACCCGATTTGCAAGCGCTTTTTGCAGGCGATGGGAAAACGGGATGAACGGCTGGAGGCCACGTATTTCAAGGCCTGAATGGATTCAGCGAGAGACTGAAAGAAGCGTGAAGGCAGATCAGAACACATGATCTGCGGCGGATCAGTGTTGTCAAAAGTTTGGAATACCATAATATGGTCCTCAGCTGAGAGGCCGCCCTGAGCGGTTTCCGTACAACGATAAAAACGACCTTTCGAGCTAAAATCCTATGTCCCAGCCGTCTTCGCAGCACCAGCTTGTCGAGAATCACACGGTCGATTACGTTCCACCTGCCGAGCGCCACGGGAAGGCGCGCGACCTGTTCACCCTCTGGTTCAGCACCAACATCGCGCCACTGCCCATCGTGACCGGCGCCATGGTGGTCCAGGTGTTCAACCTGAACCTGCTCTGGGGGCTGATCGCCATCGCACTCGGGCACCTCATCGGGGGCGTGGTCATCGCCTTGGCCTCTGCGCAGGGACCGCAGCTGGGCATTCCGCAGATGGTGCAGAGCCGTGGCCAGTTCGGCCGCTACGGCGCCTTGCTGATCGTCTTCTTCACCGCCCTGATCTACGTCGGCTTCTTCATCTCCAACATCGTCCTGGCGGGCAAGTCGATCCACGGCATCGCGCCGAGCGTGCCCATGCCGACCGCCATCATCATCGGCGCCCTGAGCGCGACCGCCATCGGCGTGATCGGCTACCGCTTCATCCACAGCCTGAACCGCATCGGCACCTGGGTGATGGGCTCGGCCCTGCTGGCTGGCTTCATCATGATGTTCAGCCAGACACTGCCCGCCGACTTCTTCAGCCGCGGCGCCTTCAACCTGTCCGGGTTCATCGCCACCGTGTCGCTGGGCACCATCTGGCAGATCAGCTTCTCGCCGTACACCTCCGACTACTCGCGCTACCTGCCCAAGGAAACCGGCATCGCCAAGCCGTTCTGGGCCACCTATTTCGGTGCGACGCTGGGCACGATCCTGTGCTTCAGCTTCGGCGCGGTGGCGGTATTGTGCGTGCCCCAGGGCACCGATGCGATGGAGGCGGTGAAACAGGCCACTGGCTGGCTGGGCCCGGTGCTGATGGTGCTGTTCCTGCTCAACATCATCAGCCACAACGCCCTCAACCTGTATGGCGCGGTGCTGTCGATCGTCACCGCGATCCAGACCTTCTTCGCCCACTGGACGCCGAGCGTGAAGGTGCGCGTGGTGCTGGCCTCGGTGATCCTGTTCGGGTGCGCGGTGGTGGCGCTGAACGCCTCGGCCGACTTCATCGGCCAGTTCATCGGGCTGATCCTGGCGTTGCTGCTGGTGCTGGTGCCATGGGCGTCGATCAACCTGATCGACTTCTACCTGATCAAGAAGGGCGTATATGACATCGCCTCGATCTTCAGCGCCGATGGTGGGATCTATGGCCGCTTCAACCACCATGCGATCATCGCCTATGCCTGCGGGATCCTGGTGCAGCTGCCGTTCGCCAACACGGCGCTCTATGTGGGACCGTATTCGAACCTGGTCGAAGGTGCCGATCTGTCCTGGCTGTTCGGGCTGTTGGTCACCGCGCCGCTGTATTATTGCCTGGCGACGCGGGGTCAGGCGGCTGCCGCCAAGGCTGGGCAGGTAGTGAGCGCGCACGAATGACTCTTTGGGGGGCTGCCTTGCAGCCCATCGCTGGCAAGCCAGCCCCCACAGGTCCCGATTCCACGCCTGCATGAGCGTGATGGCCGCCTTGTAGGTGCAGGCTTGCCCGCGATGCAGGCGGCGCTTGATCGGGCGCTATCGCTGGCAAGCCAGCTCCCACAGGTCTCGACTCCAGGCCTGCATTAGCGTGATGACCGCCGCCTTGTGGGGGCGGGCTTGCCCGCGATGCAGGCGGCGCTTGATCGGGCGCTATCGCTGGCAAGCCAGCTCCCACAGGTCTCGATTCCAGGCCTGCATTAGCGTGATGGCCGCCATCCTGTGGGAGCGGGCTTGCCCGCGATGGCGGCAGTCGCTTCACCGCGCCTTCAAGACGCAAGCGCCAGCCTCAGTGCACCCGTCTGCGTCCCTCGACACACTGCGCCGCTTCCAGCGTCAGCTGGTCCAAGCGTTCGTCACGCTGGCGCTCCGCCTCGATCATCGCCTCTTCGCCATTGTGCTTGAGCAGATAGGCATGGATCTGCCGCACCTCGGTGGTCTGGTACAAGGGTGCGATGTCCAGGCGCCCGATCAAGGCCTCACTGACCCGCCCTGTGCTGGTCATCAGCACCTGCGGGCCGTGGGCCGCCACTGCCTGCATGCCCATGGCCTCGAACCACGGCACCTGGTGCGCGAAAGCGGCCAGTTCGACACAGGCGTAGTCGGCCTGCAGCTCACCCAGCAAGGCTCGGGCGATACCCTGGCGCTGCGCCTCGGGCAAGACGATCAGAAACGCCAGCGCGCAGGCATCGTCGCGGTCCGCCGCCGGTAGTCCGAGGGCAAAGCCCAGCAGACGGTCCGGCGCCTCGGCATCGAGCGCCAAGGTCAGCCGAGCCTGCAGTCCGTGGGTGCCATCGAGTGCTTCGAGGTAATGATGAACTTCCAGACCCACACCGTACTGGTACAACGGATAAAGCGTGTTCGACGGCGCGATGGCCACGCTGCTCACCTCCCCGACATGGTCGATCACCAGTTGACGGATCTGGCTCTGGAACGATTCGGGGGGCATGCCGTCAAGACGGCTGAGAATGAACATCACATGACTCCAACGGGAAAGCGGGGGTGAGCGGCAAGCCGAAAGCTGCAAGCAAAAAGCCGCAAGCTGCAAGCATACCGCAGTGCTTGTCCCATGGTGTTCCAGCAGCGGGTGCGCGACGCTTGGACGTCTCAGATTGAGCGGGAGGCTCGGCGCACGGGAGGCTGGCACCCAAGCCCGTACACCCCCGCCCTATGTTCAGCAATCCAGGTACTTTCCGCCCAGACGCTCTGCTTGCTGCTTGCTGCTTGCTGCTTGCCGCTTGCCGCTTGCCACTTGCGGCTGCGTCAAGCCTCAGAACCAGCGATCGTTGCGTTTGCGGCCACGGGTGAGGGCGGGCAGGATCAGGCCGGCGAGCAGGCCGGCGCCGGCGATGCTGCCGCCATAGACCATGTAGCGCATCATCACCTGCTTGTTCTCATCGCCCAACCGCGCTTGGGTATCGCGCAGGGTGGACTGGGCCTGGTCGAGCTGCTCGCTCAGGTCCTTGTTGCGGGTTTCCAGCTCGGTGATCAGGGATTTGCGCGAGTCGAGGGTTTCCTGCATGCCCTGCACCCGGTTCTTCCAGGTGTCGTCGATGTTCTTGAGCTGGTCGCTCAGCTGCACCACCTGGGCGTCAAGCTGAGGCAGGCGCTCGAACTGGCCGGGCACCGCCTGCAGGTCACTGCTGTTGATCCAGACCACGTCGCCGCTCTGGCCGCGCACCTGGCTGTAGTTGCCCTGGGTGCCGATCAGCGTCACCTTTTGCCCGGACTTGAGCGTGCCGACGATGCGGTGGCCATCGGTCGGTCCACTGCGCACGTAGGTGCTGAGGCTGTCGCTGACCCAGCGGGCATCGCTGGTAGCGTCCTCGGCATGGACGGGCGCGGCAAGCGCCAGCACGGCGCCGATCAAACCACCACGCAGGGCGGCGAGAGCAGTGAAGGAGCGGGAATCGGGCATTGTGAGTCTTCGCATGTACAGGACGAATGTAGGCCCATGGGCGGGCCGGCGAACGGGTCAGGTAAACGACCGTCAGCCAAAGACCTTTTTTTGAAGGTTCGGTTCACTGAGGGCGGTCAGAAAAGTCTGATCGAATGCGGGGTTCGTCGAATCATTCGCCTCGCTTCAATCCCGTCGCGCCTGCAAGACCGTCGCAGCGGGTAAAGGTGGCGGGGCGGTGTGACGGTGGGGCGCTAGCGCAGCACAGAGTGCACGTTGTCCCTGCAGGGCGTCACTGACATGCGCTGGCTCGAGGCATGGCCCTTCGGACCCAATCGCGGCCCATGTGGAGATTCTGTGGTTTCTATCAAGTGCAGATGTGGGCCTTTCAGGCCCAATCGCGGCACAGGGGCCGCTCACCCACCGCTTTGGTACAGGTAGCCGCGGTCCCTGTGGGGCCCCCGTGCCGCGATCGGCCCCGCAGGGGCCGCCGGGCCGCCGGGTCGTCAGATATAGATGAACAACCCCACCAGCGCCGCGACCACCACCCACTTCTCCAGGTAGTAGCGCATGCGGTTGCGCTTCTTCAGCGCCTTGCCGCGTGCCCGGATCGCGTAGATCTTGGTGAACAGGCGGTTGATGCCGCCGGTCTTGTCCTTGGCATCGTTCGGGGCGGCCGCGGCCGACATCACGTGGCGGCTGAACCAGCGGTTGAAGGCCGTCGCCCAGCGGTACTTCAAAGGCCGCTCGACGTCGCAGAACAGGATGATCCGCGTGTGCTCGGTGGTGTTGGCCGCGTAGTGGATGTAGGTCTCGTCGAACATCACCGCCTCGCCATCGCGCCAGGCATAGCGCTCGCCATCCACCTCGATGAAGCAGGCGTCGTCGTTCGGCGTGTCCAGGCCCAGGTGGTACCGGTAGGAGCCGGCGTACGGGTCCCGGTGACGCACCAGCTTGGCGCCCGGCGGCAAGGTGGCGAACATCGCCGCCTTGATCGAACCGATGCCTTGCAGCAGCTCGGTGGTGCGCGGGCACAGGGTCATGGCCGAGGGGTGACTCTCGCCGTACCACTTCAGGTAAAAGCGTTTCCAGCCACTCTTGAAGAACGAGTTGAAGCCGACGTCGTCGTGGTTGTCGGACTTCTTGATCTCGCCCACCTGCAGCAACTGCTGTGCCTCGGCGCGGATCTCCTGCCAGTGGTCCTTCAGCGGCTGCAGCTCGGGAAAGGCCTCGACCGGCAGGTACGGCTTGGCCGGGTGGCGCGAGCACAGATAGAGCAGGGTATTGATCGGTGCCAGGAAGCTCGAGTGGTCGCCCAGTTGACGGGTCAGCTTGTGGCGCACGCGACCGCGCAGGTGGACATAGGCGATGGAGAAGACGAAGAGCAGTACGAGTGCGATTTTCATGGGAATACAGGTCAGCAGGTCGAGCCCAGGGCGTGAGCGTGCCAGCATAAACAAATGACCGACGGCTTTGTACACTTTGTTACGTTGGCAGGGGAACAATACGATCGCACCAATGCCGTGCCGCCTCCTCCAATCGTCATCGTCCGATTGGAAGCTTTCCTCATGAACACACGTGAAACCGGCCAACCCTTCAAGCGCCTGTTCGTCGCTGTCGAGTGCGAGTCGCCGCAGCGCCAGGACATCGCCCGCTTTCGCCACGCCTTGAACCTGCGCGGTGGCAAGCCGGTACCGCCTGGCCAGTTCCACCTGACGCTGCTGTTCCTGGGCGATGTCGACAGCCAGCAGGTGCCGGCCGTGTGCGCCGCCATCGAAAGTGTCAGCCGGCCTGCGGCGATGCGGTTGGTGCTCGATCGCCTGACGGTCTGGCAGCGCCCCGGTGTGCTGGTACTCGAATCCCCCGACGCGCCCCCGGCGCTACGGCGTCTGGCCTATGACCTGCAACAGGCCGTGCTGCCGTGGGTGCCGCAGCCGCCGGCGCAGGAATACCGCCCTCACCTGACCTTGATGCGCGAGTTTCGCGGCCAGGTCCCCGAGGCCGCGAGCGCACCGGCGTTCTGGTTGAAGGTGCGGCAGTTCACCCTGTTCGAGTCGTACAAGGGCCGCTACCTGCCCCTGGCCGACTGGGCCCTGGGATGACCGTACGGGGTTCACACCGAGGCCAGGCGGGCCTGTTCCTGGCCGGGACTGCAGTCGAACTGGCGCTTGTACTCGCGGCTGAACTGCGAGGTGCTCTGGTAGCCGACGCGGTGCGCGACCTGGGCCACGCCCAGTCCTTCGGCGATCAGCATCTGCTGGGCCTTGAGCAGGCGCAGGCGCTTGAGGTACTGGATCGGCGCCAGCTCCGTGCAGCGCTTGAAGTGCTCGTGGAAGGTCGACACGCTCATGTTGGCGCGCTCGGCCAGGGTGTCCACGTTCAATGGTTCGGCGTAATGCTCGCGCAAATAGCTCAGCGCCGTGCCAATGCGGGCAAAGTGCCCCTGCTGCTCGACCAGGGCGCGCAGCACCCCGGCCTGGGGCCCGCGCAAGGCCGTGTACAGCACCTCGCGCACCCGGGCCGGCCCCAGTACCCGTGCATCCACCGGATCCTGCAGGCAGCGCAGCAGCCGCTCGACGCTGTCGCGCATCGGCGCATCGAGCGCGGCCGAGGTCATCGACTGAGGCGTCTGCGCCTGTACGGGTACGTCGAGCGTCGGGCCCATGCGCTGCACCAGCTCGCCGAGCATCGCCCGGTCGATGTCGACTGCAACCCCGAGCAGGGGCGCTTCACGGGTGGCGAAGGTTTCGCACATGAACGGTACCGACAGCGCCTGCACCAGGTAGTGGCCGGCACCGTACTCCAGCGTGCGCGGGCCCAGGCGCGCCAGCTTGCTGCCCTGGGCCAGGATCATCAGGCTGGGTTCGTAGATCTGCGGGCTGCTGGCCACGTAGTGGTCCCAGCTCAGGACCTGGACCTGGGGCAGGGCAGTGGGGACGAAGCCGGGACGCACGGCCAGCGTTTCGATCAGCGCGCAGAGCGAGGCGTTGGCGTCGAGGTGACGGGTCAGGTGCATGGAGGGCCTGGAAAGAGGATTGGACATGCGTATCTTCGCAGAACCAACAAGGCTTGGCAGCTGTCTCGTGAAGGTCCGGAGAATCAGGCACGACTGCCGGAGGATCTGCGGTGGGCACGCGCGCGCTGCGCCGGCACACTGTCGTCACTGAACCGTTTCATCGAGAGGTCCATCGCATGTACACCGCAATCGGCTATGCCGCCCAGACATCCAAAAGCCCGCTGGCGCCCATGACCTTCGAGCGCCGCAGCCCGCGCCCGGACGACGTGGCGATCGAGATCCTGTACTGCGGCGTCTGCCACTCCGACATCCACCAGGCGCGCAACGAGTGGGGCATCGCCGTGTACCCGCTGATGCCGGGTCACGAGATCGTTGGTCGTGTGACCGCCATCGGTGACCAGGTCACTCAGCACAAGGTCGGCGACCTGGTCGGCGTCGGCTGCATGGTCGATTCCTGCCGCCAGTGCCCGGCCTGTCAGGCGAACGAGGAGCAGTATTGCCTGGAAGGTCCGACCATGACCTACGCCACCCCTGACCGGGTCGATGGCAGCAACACTATGGGCGGCTACTCCGACAGCATCGTGGTCAGCGAGCACTTCGTCGTGCGCATTCCTGCCAGCCTGGATGCAGCCAGCGCAGCGCCGATCCTGTGCGCCGGCATCACTACCTATTCGCCGCTCAAGCACCACGGCGTCGGTCCCGGCCACAAGGTGGGTGTGCTGGGCATGGGTGGCCTGGGCCACATGGGCATCAAGTTCGCCAAGGCCCTGGGCGCGGAAGTCACCTTGTTCACCCGTTCGGCATCCAAGGCCGAGGAAGCGCGTCGTCAGGGCGCCGACCACGTGATCGTTTCCACCGACGTCGAGCAGATGCGTGCGGCGGCTGGTCGCTTCGACTTCCTGCTCGACACCATCCCGGTGCAGCACGACATCAACCCCTACCTCGAGACCCTGACCTTCGGCGGCGTGCACATCCTGGTCGGGTTGATCGAGCCGATCGACCCACCGGTGCATGCGGCCAACCTGGTCATGAAGCGTCGCGTCCTGGCCGGCTCGCTCATCGGCGGCATCGCCGAGACCCAGGAAGTGTTGGACTTCTGCGCCGAGCACCAGATCACCTGCGACATCGAGATGCTGGACATCCGCAACATCAACGAAGCCTACGAGCGGATGATCGCTGGCGATGTGAAGTACCGGTTCGTGATCGACATGGCGAGCCTGAAGGCCTGAAGAAATGAGCGGCAAGTGGCGAGCGGCAAGCTGCAAGCGGGCGGTGGTGCGATACATCAGACGTTGACAGGACGTTGAAGTGGCGCTGACCCTGCGGCTTGCGGCTTGCGGCTTGCGGCTTGCGGCTTGCGGCTTGCGGCTTGCGGCTTGCGGCTTGCGGCTTGCGGCTTGCGGCTTGCAGCCCGTACCATGGCCGCACCTTCCCATTCCAACAACAACCTGCCCGCGCCTGGCCGAATACCGTCCAGGCGTTGGCGGGTCGTTGCGTTTTCGGAGTCCTTGCCCTGTCCATGCACGCGTCCACCACCCCTCCCACCGCTGGCGGCAGCTGGCTGAGCGTCATCGCCCTGGCCCTGGCGGCGTTCATCTTCAATACCACCGAGTTCGTGCCGGTGGCGTTGCTCAGCGACATCGGGCGCAGCTTCGCCATGACTCCCGCCCAAGTCGGCCTGATGCTGACCATCTATGCCTGGGTCGTAGCGCTGGCGTCGTTGCCGATGATGTTGCTGACCCGCAACGTCGAGCGTCGTCGCCTGCTGACCGTGGTCTTTGCCGTGTTCATCGTCAGTCACCTGCTGTCCTGGATGGCGCAGAGCTTCGCCATGCTGC
The DNA here is from genome assembly GCF_013523125.1 of Pseudomonas entomophila. GTDB lineage: Bacteria > Pseudomonadota > Gammaproteobacteria > Pseudomonadales > Pseudomonadaceae > Aquipseudomonas > Aquipseudomonas entomophila_B. The sequence goes on from NZ_JAAMQJ010000005.1 coordinate 157,609, forward strand.
TGGTCAGCCGGATCGGCATTGCCCTGGCGCATGCCATCTTCTGGTCGATCACCGCGTCGCTGGCGGTGCGGGTGGCACCGCCGGGTCAGCAGGCCAAGGCACTGGGGCTGTTGGCCACCGGCACCACGCTGGCCATGGTCCTGGGTATTCCGCTGGGACGGGTGGTGGGCGAGAGCCTGGGCTGGCGGGTGACGTTCCTGTGCATCGGCGGGGTCGCTCTGGCCACGCTGCTGTGCCTGATGAAGTCGCTGCCGCTGCTGCCGAGCCAGAACTCCGGATCGTTGCGCAGCCTGCCGGTGCTGTTCAAGCGTCCGGCCCTGGTGGTCGTCTACCTGTTGGTCACCTTGGTGATCACTGCGCAGTTCACCGCCTATAGCTACATCGAGCCCTTCGCCCTGCACGTGGCGCAGATCAGCGGGCAGCAGACGACGGTGCTGTTGCTGTTGTTCGGTGGGGCCGGTGTGCTGGGGTCGGTGCTGTTCAGCCGTTACAGCGACCGCTTCCCCCATGGCCTGTTGCTCGGCTCGATCGGGATGCTGGCCGCCTGCTTACTCCTGCTGCTGCCACTTTCCAGCCACTTCCCGGTGTTTGCCGGGTTGAGCATGCTCTGGGGCATTTCCATCCTCAGCTTCAGCCTGTCCTTGCAGTCGCGTACCCTGAAACTCGCCTCGGACGCGACCGACGTGGCCATGGCGCTGTTCTCGGGCATCTACAACATCGGCATCGGCGGCGGCGCGCTGCTCGGCAGTATCGTCAGCGCGCAGATGGGCGTGGCCAACATCGGCCTGGTCGGCGGCAGCGTGGCACTGGTCGGCCTGGTGCTGGCGGCGCTGAACACGCGGCGCTTCGCCCAGGCCTTGCAGGGGATCTCGACGGATCGCTGAGGCAACGCGGGCGAAAGCTCAGGTCACAGCCACAGCGCTGACCAGGCCGACGCCAGCAGCAGGATCGCCAGCGCCTGGTTGAGGCGCCTGAGTGCCCCGGGGCTGTTCAGCCAGGACGCGCTCGCAGCGCCCAGGGCGGCCCACAGGGTCATGCAGGGCACGGCCACCAGCAGGAAGGCGGCCGCGAGGCAGGCGATGGTAGCGGCCGAGCCTTCGGCAGCGGGCAGGGCGAAGACGCTGACCACCGCCATCGCCATCATCCACACCTTCGGATTGATCACCTGCAAGAGGGCCAGGCTCACGAGGCCCTGGCGAGGCGGTGCGTCGGCCGGCAACGGCTGACCTGCGGCGCGCAGCATCTGCCAGGCCATCACGCTCAACCAGGCGACGCCGAACCAGGCCATCGCCTGCTCGATCAGCGGGTGGCGCACCAGAAGCGCACCCAGCCCGAGACCCACCAGCAGCACCACGGCAGCGGCCGACACGCAGGCAGCCAGCACCAGGGGCAGGGTGCGACGCGTGCCGACCCGGGCGCCCTCGGCCAGGATCAGCACATTGCTGGGACCGGGGCTGATGCTGGCAACGAGGGCGAACAACAGAAACGACAACGAAACGGCGGACATGGCAAGAGCTCCTGGACATCGAGCCCTCAGCCTGCCGCACGGCGGGCTAGCGGTCTGGAAGGTTTGAGCAGCGCCGTCGGTAATCCGCTGGGGTCAGGCGGTACGCCCGTTGAAACCAGCGGCCCAGGTGGCTCTGGTCGGAAAACCCTACGGCGCTGGCCACACGGACCGGCGTATCACCACGGGCCAGCAGCGCGCGGGCCTTGGCCAGGCGCACTTGCACCAGGTAGGCATGGGGTGGCAGGCCGAAGGCGCTGCGAAATGCCCGGGTCAGCCTGAAGCGGTCCACCTGGCAGGCCTCGGCCAGGCTGTCCAGGCTCAGGTCCTGGGCGTAGCAGGCATGGATCAGCTCCTGGGCACGACGTGCCACGCCGGGCAGGCGCGGGTCGGGGTTCAGCGCGCGACGCCAGTGCACATGCCGGGTCAGGTGGGCGAGCAGGTCATCCAGCGCTACGTCCTGGGCCAGGCGCAGCGAGCCGCTGTGGACAGCCTGGAATGCCCGAGCGATCGACTGGGCCAGGGTTGGATCCCCGCTCAGGGTGTCGGCGAACCCTGGCAGGCACTGGGCAGGTGCCTGTTCGAACAACGCGCCCAAGGCTGTTTCGAGCCAGTCCGGGCGCAGGTAGAGCGTCGAATAGGTGAAGCCGTCCTCGGTCGGCGCATGCCCGTCGTGCAGTTCCCCGGGTTCGAGCAGGAACACCTGGCCGGGGGTGCTGTGGTGCCGCAAGCGCCGGCAATGGAACTGTTGCACGCCTTGCTCGGTGAAGCCGATCAGGAAGCTGTCGTGCCAATGCGGTTCATAGGCATGCCCTTTGAAGTGCGCGCGTACCGATTCGATGCCGGTGTCCGCGTGCAGGGCGAGGTCGATCCAGTTGTCCATGGGCGGCCCGCGACAAGGAGAGAGCTTCGACTGTACGGCAGGGCACGCGTGAATGCTGGAAGATTTGTGCACAGGAAGGCATGTGGCTCACTCGATCGCAGCTCACACGCCTAGTGATAAAAAGGATTAAAAATTAATCTTTTGATTATGATTTTTATAGTTATTTTTCTTTTACTTAATGTGATTTATCAAGAGTCTTCATCGGCGTGCTTGGCGCGCCGCCTGGGCATGTGCAGTGCATTGCTCGTAGTAGGTCTGGCGAATCGCCACGGGCTTGAGGCGTGAAGCACTGGTGTAGGTCTGTTCGGTGATACCGAATGCCGTCATGCGCATCCACGGCTTGGGGAACCGGCGGGTCTGCAACCGCTTGCGCACGGCGTACAGGCTCACACCGGACAGCTTGGACTGCTGAGCCTCGGCCGCAATGCGGGCTCCCCACTCACACACCTGGCGATCGCCTGTGCTCAGCCCTTTGGCCTGTAGTGAAGAGGCGGCCGCCATGAGCAGGCATCCGGCCAAGGCGCTTTGAAATGACTTCATGAGGTTGTCCTAACCCGTTGAAAAAATAGAAGTCTGCCGCGCTTTGCTGGGTGTAGGGGCCAGTAAAATGCCGTCAACGGACAAAAGGCGACTGGAGGATGCACGCAGGAAATGCGCGCCGGGTCGAACAGGCTCGGGAGAGACCGCGTGGCCGCTGCCTCACAGGTCGGTGTGATCGTACAACTGCATGAGGTATCATGCGTTCTGATTTCCCCACATGAAACGTACAGGGCATGACAGAGCAGCAGGTACAGCCACGGGCCCGGCGCAAGCCTCGCAGCTTGGCGCAGGAGTTGGTCACGGTGCTGACCGAGCGCATTCGCAGCGGCCAACTCAAGCGCGGCGACAAGCTGCCCACCGAATCGCAGATCATGGTCGAGGAAGGCGTCAGCCGCACGGTCGTGCGCGAGGCCATTTCCCGCCTGCAAGCGGCCGGTCAGGTCGAGACGCGCCATGGCATCGGCACCTTCGTGCTGGACACGCCGCCGAGCAACGGTTTCCGCATCGACCCGGCCACGGTGGTGACCCTGCGTGATGTGCTGGCGGTGCTCGAGCTGCGCATCGCCCTGGAAATCGAGTCTGCCGGCCTGGCGGCCGAGCGCCGTGACGAGACCCACCTGGCGGCCATGCGTGCGGCCCTGGACGAGATCAACCTGGGGGCTGCCAAGGCTTCGGATGCCGTGGCGGCGGATTTCCAGTTCCACCTGCAGATCGCCCAGGCCAGCGGCAACCATTACTTCGCCGACATCCTCGGCCACCTGGGCACCAGCATCATCCCGCGTACCCGGCTGAATTCGGCAAGCCTGGTCCAGGACGATCAGGCGCACTACCTCAGTCGCCTGCGTTACGAGCACGAAGCCATCTTCGAGGCGATCGTCCGCCGCGACTCTGAAGGCGCCAAGCTCGCCATGCGCATGCACCTGTGCAACAGCCGGGAACGCTTGCGCCATGCGCATCAGCAGGCGCAGGGGCAGCAGTCGTCAGGCGCATGAGTGAAGACAGGCACGCACGTGTGGGAGCAACTGTCTTTTCTACTTGGGCCCGACCGAATGGACTGATGTGTGTGCTTACCCGCGACGCAGTCGGCGCCTGACAGGGCCCTATCGCTGGCAAGCCAGCTCCCACCCAGATCTCTGCAGCCGTCGGTCTGGGCATGGCTGCGCAAGCAGCTTGTGGGAGCGGGCTTGCCCGCGATAGCGCCCGGTCCGTCACCGTCTCATTACGAACCGACCATGATGACTCGTAAGCGGCCCTGTCAATCAATCAGCGACACAGCTGCCGATCATCCATGAAAAAGGCAGCCCATCCGGAGCTGCCTTGTCTGCTCGAGCCGGCGATACACTTGCCCGACTCATGCCCTACACGCGATCAGCGTCCCAGCAGTACCTGCTGAACCCGACCCTGCGCCTCTTGCACCGTCTTGGCCTGGGCATTGAGCTCGCCCAGCAAGCCGTTCAGTTCCGCCTGAACCTTGGGGTCGGCGACGCGCACGATGGCGCCATTGACCTCGATCTGGTCCTTGTGGGCGTTGACGTAGTCGGCCACCTTCAGGCTGCTGTCGAGCGTGGCCTCCAAGCGCGGCAAGACCTCCAGGAAGGTCGTGGCGGGCAGGGTCACGGTCTTGTCGTAGGCCTTGTCGTATACCGGCTTGAGGTCGTCCGGTTGCTTGAGCGCAGCATGCGCGGCGTCGGCCTTGGCCTGTTGCGCCTTGAGCTGGGTGCCCATGTCATGCAGGCCGGTCTTGGCCGTTTCCAGGTCGGCACGGCGTTCGATCACGTCGTTGAGCGAACGCACGGCGCCTTTCTGGACCAGCCCCTGCAGCGGCTTGACCGATGCGTCCATGCCGCCGTTGAAATCGGTGATCACCGCGTAGTGGCTGGTGTAGTCGCCGAAGGCCTTGGATTCTTCCGGCGTCAGTTGGGGCACGCGCACACCTGGCTTGTCGATGATCCGGGTCTGCAGGAACTGGCTGAAGGCCGCACGCTGCTCGGGCTCCTTGTCGCCACAGGCAGCCAGGGCCAGAGGGAGGGCGAGGGCGAGCAACCACTGCGGGCGGAATGAGACGTTCATGTCGGTAGGGTCCTTGAGTGAGGGAGTGGAACGGTCATGGGACATTGCCATCATCGTCCGGTTCCGCAGCGGCGCAAGCCGCAAGCCGCAAGCTACAAGCTACAAGCGGACTTCCATGGCGATGGCTTAGCGCACGCCATCTACGTGTTCACCGCTGATCCGAAGCCCTGCAAGACTGCTGTGGCTTGCAGCTTGCAGCTTGCAGCTTGCAGCTTGCAGCTTGCAGCTTGCAGCTTGCAGCTTGCAGCTTGCAGCTTGCAGCTTGCAGCTTGCAGCTTGCAGCTTGCAGCTTGCAGCTTGCAGCTCACCGCTCACCGCTCACCGCCCCAACCTCACCCCTCCCAGGAACCATTCACCAGACGCCGCAGCCCGAGCGGGTTGGCATCCTGCAACGCCGCCGGCAGCAGCGACTGCGGGTAGTTCTGGTAGCACACCGGACGCAGGAAGCGGTCGATGGCCAGGGTGCCGACCGAGGTGCCACGGGCGTCCGACGTCGCCGGGTAAGGTCCTCCGTGAACCATGGCGTCGCAGACCTCGACGCCTGTGGGGTAGCCGTTGAACAGGATCCGACCGACCTTTTCCTCGAGGATCGGCACCAGCCAGGCATAGGCCTCCAGGTCTTCCGGTTCACCGATCACGGTCGCGGTCAGCTGGCCGCGCAGGCCTTGCAGCGCGGCCTTGAGTTGCGCGTCGTCCACCACCTCCACCGCGACGGTGGCCGGGCCGAAGACTTCTTCCTGCAGCAACGCGTCGCTGCCCACCAGCAGGTCGGCCTTGGCCTTGTACAACTGGGCCCGGGCCTGCTGGCCTTCCTGCGGCAGGCCGGCCAGGTGCGCGATGCCGGCGTGGGTGTCCAGGTGCTGCAGACCGCGCGTATAGCTGTCCAGCCCGCCCTGGTTGAGCAGTGTCTGCGGCGGCTGTTGCCCGAGGTGACCGCCCAGGTCAGCCAGCAACTGTTCGAACGCAGGCCCCCGTACCCCGAGCACCAGGCCGGGATTGGTGCAGAACTGCCCGGCGCCCAGGGTGACCGAACCGGCCAGGTCGCGGGCGATGGCCGCGCCGCGCTTGGCCAGGGCACTCGGCAGGATGATCACCGGGTTGATGCTGGACATCTCGGCGAACACCGGGATCGGCTGCGGGCGCTCGGCCGCCAGGCGGCACAAGGCATCGCCCCCCTTGAGCGAGCCGGTAAAGCCCACGGCCTGGATGGCCGGGTGCTTGACCAGCCATTCGCCGACACGATGGCCATAGACCATGTTGAACACCCCGGCGGGCATGCCGGTGCGCTCGGCCGCGCGCTGGATGGCACAGCCGACGAGGTCGGCGGTCGCCATGTGCCCGCTGTGGGCCTTGAACACCACCGGGCAACCCGCCGCCAGCGCCGCGGCGGTATCGCCACCGGCGGTGGAGAAGGCCAGGGGGAAGTTGCTGGCGCCGAACACGGCGACCGGGCCGACGCCGATACGCATCTGCCGGATGTCAGGGCGTGGCAGGGGCTGGCGGTCCGGCAGCGCGTGGTCGATCCGCGCCCCCAGGAAGTCGCCACGGCGCAGGACCTGGGCGAACAGGCGCATCTGGCCGCTGGTTCGGCCTCGCTCACCCTGGGTGCGGGCAGGGGGCAACGCGGTCTCGCGGCAGACGATGGCGACGAAGGCATCGTCCAGCGCGTCCAGCTCGGCGGCGATGGCCTCGAGGAACTCGGCCCGGCGCGCGGGCGGCAGTTGACGGAAGGCAGCGAAGGCATCGGCAGCGGCGCGCGCGGCCTGATCGACTTCGGCCTCGGTCGCTTGACTGAAGGTGAAAGGCAAGGCCTCGCCGGTGCTGGCGTCGAGGCTGTGAAGACGCTGTTCGCCAGCGGCGCTGCGCTGACCGGCGATGAAGTTGTGGCCAAGGATCTCGTGCATGGAAACTCCTTCGAAGTGAGGGGGCGAGCCTGAGTCAGGTCACCGGAGCAGGGTTGAAAAGGGTGATGTCGTTATGCAGGCGGTGCCGCTCGGCCCAGGTCTGCTGACGCCCGCTGGCGACGTCCAGGTAGTAGTGGAACAGCTCCCAGCCCAGGGTCTCGATGCTCGCCTGGCCGGTGGCGATGCGCCCGGCATCGATGTCGATCAGGTCGGGCCAGCGCTGGGCCAGTTCGGTGCGGGTGCAGACCTTGACCACCGGGGCCATGGCCAGCCCGTAGGGGGTGCCGCGCCCGGTGGTGAACACGTGCAGGTTCATGCCGGCGGCCAGTTGCAGGGTGCCGCAGATGAAGTCGCTGGCCGGGGTGGCGCAGAACAGCAGGCCCTTGCGCGCCGCGCGTTCGCCAGGCCCCAGCACGCCCTGGATGGCGCCGCTGCCGGACTTGACGATCGACCCGAGGGATTTTTCGACGATGTTCGACAGCCCGCCTTTCTTGTTGCCGGGCGTGGTGTTGGCGCTGCGGTCGGCGGCGCCGCGTTGCAGGTACTGGTCGTACCAGTCCATCTCGCGCACCAGTGCCTCGGCCACCTCCGGCGTCTCGGCACGCGAGGTGAGCATGTAGATCGCATCGCGCACTTCGGTGACCTCGGAGAACATCACCGTGGCCCCGGCCCGCACCAGCAGGTCGGCGGCAAAACCCAGGGCCGGGTTGGCGGTGATCCCGGAGAACGCGTCGCTGCCGCCGCACTGCATGCCCAGGATCAGTTCGCTGGCCGGCACCGTCTCGCGGCGACGCTGGTCGAGCTTGCGCAGGCGCGTCTCGGCCAGGGCCATGATCTGCTCGATCATCTCGGTGAAGCCCAGGCTGGCGTCCTGCAGCTTGTACAGCCAGGGCTCGCTGAGGTCCACCGAAGGGTCGCCAGCGTGCATCACCTGCTCGGCCTGCAGCTTCTCGCAGCCCAGGCCGATCACCAGCGCCTCGCCGCCCAGGTTCGGGTTGCGGGCCAGGTTGCGCACGGTACGGATCGGGATGTAGGCGTCGCGTGCGTTGATCGCCACGCCACAACCATAGCTGTGGGTCAGCGCCACCACGTCGTCGACATGGGGGTAGCGCGGCAGCAGTTCCTGGCGAATGCGCTTGACCGCGTGCTCCAGCACGCCGGTCACGCACTGCACCGTGGTGGTGATGCCGAGCAGGTTGCGGGTGCCGACCGTGCCGTCGGCGTTGCGGTAGCCTTCGAAGGTATAGCCCTCCAATGCCGACGCGGGCGCCGGGACGGCGTCGCAGCATGGCAGGCTGTCCAGGGCCGGGGCGTCGGGCATGTCGAGCTGGCTTTCGCGCACCCAGCTACCCTGGCGCAGGTTCTCGACGGCATAGCCGATGGTCTGCCCATAGCGGCGCACCGGCATGCCCTGGGCGATGTCCACGGTGGCCACCTTGTGGCTTTGCGGCACGGCCTCGATCAAGGTCAAGCCGTCGGCGAAGCGGGCGCCTTCGCCCAGACCTCCGTCGTTGACCACCACCACGACATTGTCGTCGGCGTGCAGGCGAACGTGGCGGGGTGATTCGGATGTTTCGATCAGTTGCATGACAAGGCCCCTCGTGCGGTGCGCTCAGGCGTGTATCGTCGGCTGGCGACCTGACGGGCAGGTCGCCAGCGTGGGGTCAACGGCGGCTGTCGGCCAGCTCGCTACCGGCCGGTGGCAGGGCCGGTTCGTCTTCACGCGGCAGGTCGCGCAGCTCGATCCGCTTGATCGGACCGACGATCACCAGGTAGCTGAACACCGCCACCAGGGCATTGGCGCCCACGTACACCAGCGCCCACTTGAACGAGCCGGTGGCGCTGATGATGTAGCCGATGATGATCGGCGTGGTGATCGACGCGATGTTGCCGAAGGTGTTGAACATGCCTCCGGACAGCCCGGCGATCTGCTTGGGCGAGGTGTCCGAGACCACGGCCCAGCCCAGTGCGCCCAGGCCCTTGCCGAAGAATGCCAGGGCCATGATCGCCACCACCATCCATTCGGCATCGACGTAATTGCAGATGACCATGGTGGTGGACAGCAGCAACCCGATCACGATCGGCGCCTTGCGGGCGAAGGTCAACGAATGGCCGCGCCGCAGCAGGTGATCGGAGATCACGCCACCCAGCACGCCGCCGACGAACCCGCAGATTGCCGGCAGCGAGGCGATGAAGCCGGCCTTGAGGATCGACATGCCACGGTCCTGCACCAGGTACACCGGGAACCAGGTCAGGAAGAAGTAGGTGATGGCGTTGATGCAGTACTGGCCCAGGTAGATGCCGAGCATCATGCGGCTGGTGAGCAGTTGGCGGATGTAGCCCCACTTGGGGCCGCCATTGCCGGCTGCGCGGGGCTTGTCCATGTCCACCAGGCCGCCGTTTCGCTCGATGTGCTCGAGCTCCCCGGCGCTGATCATCGGGTGTTCCTTGGGGTTGTAGATCAGCTTGAGCCAGACCAGCGAGAACACGATACCCAGGCCGCCCATGACCACGAACACATGCTCCCACCCCCATGAGTGGACGATCCAGCCCATCAGCGGGGCGAACAGCACGGTGGCGAAGTACTGGGCCGAGTTGAAGATCGCCGAGGCGGTGCCGCGTTCGGCGGTGGGGAACCAGGCCGCCACGATGCGCGCGTTGCCGGGGAAGGAGGGCGCTTCGGCGAAGCCGACCAGAAAACGCAGCATGAACAGCGCGACGATGGCGTTGGCCACTGGCAGGTAGCCGACGAAGCCTTGCAGCACGGTGAACAGCGACCAGGTGAAGATGCTCAGGGCGTAGACTTTCTTCGAGCCGAAGCGGTCGAGCAGCCAGCCCCCGGGAATCTGCCCGAGCACGTAGGCCCAGCCGAAGGCCGAGAAGATGTAGCCCAGGGTGATGGCATCGATGCCGAGGTCTTTCTGCAGGGCGGAGCCGGCGATCGAGATGGTCGCTCGATCGGCGTAGTTGATGGTGGTCACCAGGAACAGCATCAACAGAATCAGGTAACGCACATGCGTCTTCTTGGGCGCTTGCATGCGAAGGTACTCCCACTCGTTATTGTTATGCGGGGGCGATCATGTTGTATGAGCGGGCGCAGGCCCGCTCGGCACGGCAGGTGGCAGCCTGCCTGGCTGGGCGCTTATTGCGGCCCGAGCGTGTCCATCAGCGCGGCAAGCTGCGCGTATTCGTCCTGGGTCAGCTCGGTCAGCGGCGTGCGCACCGGGCCTGCGTCGTGACCGGCGAGGCGTGCGCCGGCCTTGACGATGCTCACGGCGTAGCCCGCCTTGCGGTTGCGGATGTCCAGGTAAGGCAGGAAGAAGGTGTCGATCAGACGGTTCACGGTGGCGTGGTCGTCGCGGGCGATGGCGGTGTAGAAGTCCATCGCGGTCCTGGGCACGAAGTTGAACACGGCCGAAGAGTAGACCGGCACGCCCAGGGCCTTGTAGGCCGCCGCATAGACTTCGGCGGTCGGCAACCCACCCAGGTAGCTGAAGCGCTCGCCCAGGCGGCGGCGGATGGACACCATCAGCTCGATGTCGCCCAGGCCGTCCTTGTAGCCGATCAGGTTCGGGCAGCGCTCGGCCAGGCGCTCAAGGAGGTCGGCGTTGAGGCGGCAGACGTTACGGTTGTAGACCACCACGCCGATGTCGACGGCCTTGCAGACCGCCTCGACATGGGCGGCCACGCCGTCCTGGCTGGCCTCGGTCAGGTAGTGCGGCAGCAGCAGCAGGCCTTTGGCGCCCAGGCGCTGGGCCTCACGGGCGTATTCGATGGCTTGACGGGTCGATCCGCCTACGCCGGCCAGAATCGGCACGGTGCCGGCGCAGGTATCGACCGCAGTCTTGATCACCTGGCTGTATTCGCTGGCGGCGAGGGAGAAGAACTCACCGGTGCCTCCGGCGGCGAACAGGGCCGTGGCGCCGTAGGGGGCGAGCCATTCCAGGCGCTTGCGGTAGCCTTCGGCGTGGAAGTCGCCGCCTGCGTCGAAGTCGGTCAACGGGAAGGACAGCAGACCTTGGGAGAGGATCGATTGCAGTTCATGTGGCGTCATGGGGGAGCATCCTGTGGCGCAGTTGATTGTCATTGTGGCGCTTGAGGTAAGTTATCGTACAACTTAAGTTGTGGCTAGAGGGTTGGTGAACATTTTTGAGAGAGGTGTGCTAGGGGTGACTAGGCGAGACAGGGCGAAAGCGAGAATAAAGAGACCGGTTTCGGCTGTATGAGAGGTGATTTGGGGGGCTCGAGCGCCACCGATGGTAAGGCTATCTCCGCTGGCGAATCAGTCCTTAGAGGCGAGTGAGCGTAAGCATGGGCGTCAAGAGGTACGACAACTGGATCGCCAGCGTTCTACAGAGGTGGGCCCTGGTGGGTCCAATCGCGGCACGGGGGCCGCTCACCCGCCGCAGTGGCACGGCCTCTGTAAGCGGCCCCTGTGCCGCGATTGGGCCTGCAAGGTCCACAAAAGACGTCGAAACGCCCGGCCGCACAGGCAGCCGGGGCGTTCGAGAACGAACAGGGTAAAGGTGTCTCGACACCCAGGATCAGGCACGATCCCAGGGGTTCACATCGTCGCTCAGGCCATGGCCTGCCGCGGTACGGCCTGCCGCTTGCGTGCCTGGGCCCGGCACGCCTCGCCGAAGGCCTGGAACAGGCGAATCGAATCCGGATTGCTCGCCGCCTTCCATTCCGGGTGCCATTGCACCGCGAACAGGAAAGGCGAGATCGCCGGGCCATGCACGGCCTCGACCAGGCCATCCGGCGCCCAGGCGATCGCCTGCAGCCCATCGCCCAAGGTACGCAGGCCTTGGCCATGCAGCGAGTTGACACGGATCGTGTCGCACCCAAGGGTCGTCTGCAGCCAGCTGCCGACCTCGACCGTGACGTCATGGACGGCCTGGTACTGCACGTCGACCGGATCGTCCGGGTTCTCGCGGTGATCGTTGAAGCCCGGCTCGGCATAGACCTTCTGGTAGATGTCGCCGCCCAGGGCCACGTTGATCTCCTGCATGCCGCGGCACACGCCGAAGATCGGCAAGCCACGGGCGATGGCCAGTTGCACCAGCGGGATGTCGAACAGGTCGCGTTGCTTGTCCTGGGCCTTGCCTGGCGTTTCGTTCGCCTGGCCGTACAGCGCCGGGTCGATGTTGCTGCCCGCGCCGGTCAGGTAGACACCGTCGGCCAGGTCGAGGTAGGCCTCCAGGTCGTCGGTGCCGCAGCAGGTCGGCACCAGCACCGGCACGCAGCCAGCGAAGTCGACCAGCGGGGTGATGTACTTGTGGGTCATGACTTGATAGTCGTGACCTTTGCGTTCCTGCGCACCCATGGTCATCAGGACGACCGGTTTGCGCAGGGGTTGAGTCTTCTCGCCAATGTTGCTGTTGGACATAAGTCACCTTGGGACAGGGGTTGCCCTGCCGTTGTCGTGCAGGCCGGCGAGACGCACGTGCCGTGCCTGAAGTCCCGAGCACTGCCGGCTGGCCGGAGGTACGGCGATGGACCGGTCGGGACTCGAAGCCAGCTTGCCAGAGCCGTTCGGGATGTCAAACAGGCAAACGAACGGTGCCAGCGACCCTAGAGCGTCGAATTCAGGCGCCAGGCCTTTGCCATCAAGGGCTTGCGGCAAGGCCAGGTCGCCACCGGTTGAGCATGCAAACGGTCGTTTGCGTCGCTGCAATGATCAAAGCGCCTGTGGGTGCATTCGTTTGCAGCTGCGTAAGCCCTTTGACAACGCCGGCCGAATCGTTCGACAGTGCCGATTGCCGCGCCGCCCTGGCGCCCTGACATGGAGTTGCCTTGCCCGTGAACCCTCCAGACACCGTTCGCCTCCCGCACGCCGACCTGGTCGCGCTGCTGACTGGCATTCTCGTTCGTCATGGTTGCAGCACCTTGGTCGCCGCCGTGCTGGCCGACAATTGCGCCGCGGCGCAACGTGATGGCGCTCACAGCCATGGTGTATTCCGCATGCCAGGCTATGTCTCGACGCTGGCCAGTGGCTGGGTCGACGGCATGGCGCGGCCGGTGGTGTCGGACGTGGCCGCCGGTCTGCTCAAGGTCGATGCGGCCGGCGGCTTCGCCCAGCCGGCCTTGGCTGCGGCGCGAGCGGCCTTGATGGACAAGGCACGCAGCGCGGGCATCGCAGCCCTGGCCATTCACAATTCGCACCACTTCGGCGCCCTGTGGCCGGATGTGGAACCCTTCGCCGACGCCGGGCTGGTGGCGCTGACGGTGGTCAACAGCATGACCTGCGTGGTGCCGCATGGCGCCCGGCGGCCCTTGTTCGGCACCAACCCCATCGCCTTCGCCGCGCCTTGCGCCGGCCATGACCCCCTGGTCTTCGACATGGCCACCAGCGCCATGGCCCATGGCGACATCCAGATCGCCGCGCGCGAAGGCCGCAGCGTGCCGCCAGGCGTCGGCGTGGATGCGGCCGGCCAGCCGACCTGCGACCCCCAGGCGATCCTCGACGGCGGCGCGTTGCTGGCGTTCGGTGGGCACAAGGGCTCGGCCCTGTCGATGATGGTGGAACTACTGGCCGCGGCGCTGACCGGTGGGCATTTCTCCTGGGAGTTCGACTGGTCCGGGCACCCTGGGGCCAAGACACCCTGGACGGGGCAGGCGCTGATCGTCATCGACCCGAGCCGCAGTGAAGGGCAACGGTTCGCCGAGCGCGCGGGGGCGCTGGTGGCGCAGTTGCGTGCCGTGGGGCTGGAGCGGCTGCCTGGCGAGCGGCGCTACCATGAGCGGGCCGTGTCGGCACGTGAAGGGGTGGCACTGACCCGCGGCGAACTGGCCGAGTTGCACACGCTGGCGGGCACCGGTCCCGGCACCTCGTCAACCTGATGCACGACCAGACGCCTGCGTGGTCCGGCACCCCATGCCACCCTGCAGGCCATCCATGCGCGAGTGCTGTGTCGTCACGGCACGACAACGCGTATCCTGCACCCAGCCATCCTCGTACCCATCCTGATCCCAAGGAGCTGCACGCTGTGTTCAAACATGTCGATGCCTATGCCGGCGACCCGATCCTCTCGCTGATGGAAACCTTCAAGGCCGACCCGCGCGCCGACAAGGTCAACCTGAGCATCGGTCTGTACTACGACGCCGACGGGGCGGTACCGCAGCTGGCGGCCGTGGGCGAGGCCGAGCGCCGTCTGGCCAGCCAGGCCCACGGTGCCTCGTTGTACCTGCCCATGGAAGGCCTGGGCAGCTACCGGGCGGCGATCCAGGCGCTGTTGTTCGGCGCCGAGCACCCGATGGTCAGCGCCGGGCGCGTCGCCACCGTGCAGACCGTCGGCGGCTCGGGCGCGCTCAAAGTCGGTGCGGACTTCCTCAAACGCTATTTCCCCGAGGCGCAGGTGTGGGTCAGCAACCCGACCTGGGACAACCACCGCGCCATCTTCGAAGGCGCCGGGTTCACCGTGAACACCTACCCGTACTTCGACCCGGCGACCCGTGGCCTGGACTTCGACGGCATGCTCGCGACCCTGCGCCAGTTGCCGGCCCAGAGCATCGTGCTGCTGCACCCGTGCTGCCACAACCCGACGGGCGTGGACCTCGATCAAGCCCAGTGGCAGCAGGTGATCGAGGTGGTCAAGGCGCGCGAGCTGATCGCTTTCCTCGACATCGCCTACCAGGGCTTCGGCGAAGGGCTGGCCGAGGATGCCTACGCCATCCGCGAAATGGCCCGCGCCGGGGTGCCGTGCCTGGTGAGCAATTCGTTCTCGAAGATATTCTCACTGTACGGCGAGCGGGTAGGGGGCCTGTCGGTGGTCAGCGACGATGCCGACAGCGCCGTCAGCGTGCTCGGCCAGCTCAAGGCCACGGTGCGTCGCAACTATTCGAGCCCGCCCTGCCACGGCGCGAAACTGGTCGCCACGGTGCTGGCCGACCCGGCGCTGGCCGAGGACTGGGCGAACGAGGTCGAGGCCATGCGCCTGCGCATCCTCGACATGCGCCAGGGCCTGGTCGATGCGCTGGCCCGCCGTCTGCCTGGCCAGGACTTCCAGTTCCTGCTGCGCCAGCGCGGCATGTTCAGCTACACGGGCTTGAGCGTCGAGCAGGTGCACCGCCTGCGCGACCAGTTCGGCGTGTACTTGATCGACAGTGGCCGGGTCTGCATGGCCGGCCTGCGCCCGGACAACCTGGAGCGGGTGGCCGAGGCATTCGCCGCGGTGCAGTGACCCCCAGGCACTGACGTGGCGCGGGCTGATTCGATGGCCTGCGCCACACGGCCGATCGCACGCCGGGCAGTTTGGCTTTGCAAGTGCCGGCGTTCCAGCGCACAATCGCGCCCCTCTTTTCGGCTGAGGGGCGCGTGACCTGCGTTGCGTGGTCTTCAGCTTGTTGCAATCGTGCGAGTGGAGTTGCATCCGGATGAACGAGCGGGCCCCCGGCGTCGAAGCACGCCTTGAAACAGACTCGGCTGCTGCAGGCAGCTGGCTACGTCAGGACACCACCTGGATGCTCGGCCTGTTCGGCACGGCCATCGGCGCCGGGACGCTGTTCCTGCCGATCAACGCCGGCCTGGGCGGCTTCTGGCCGCTGCTGGTGCTGGCCGTGCTGGCCTTCCCGATGACCTACTACGCCCACCGCGGCCTGACCCGCTTCGTGCTCTCCGGGCGCAACGGCGGCGACATCACCCAGGTGGTCGAGGAGCACTTCGGCATCCGGGCCGGTGCGCTGATCACCGTGCTGTACTTCTTCGCCATCTTCCCCATCCTGCTGATCTACAGCGTGGCGCTGACCAACACCGTCGCCAGTTTCATGGAGCACCAGCTGCACATGACCCCGCCGCCACGGGTCGTGCTGTCGTTCGTGCTGATCCTGGCCCTGCTGGCGATCGTGCGCTGCGGCGAGCAGGCCACGGTCAAGGTCATGAGCCTGCTGGTCTACCCCTTCATCGTGGCGCTGGCGCTGCTGGCGCTCTACCTGATCCCGCACTGGAACGGCGGCATCCTCGACACCGCCCGCGAGGTCCCGGCGGCTGGCGCCTTCCTGCACACCCTGTGGCTGGCGATTCCGGTGATGGTGTTCTCCTTCAACCATTCGCCGATCATCTCGGCCTTCGCCGTCGACCAGAAGCGCCTGCACGGTGAGCACGCCGACGCACGCAGCGGCCAGGTGCTGGCCCGCGCGCACCTGTTGATGGTGGCGATGGTGCTGTTCTTCGTCTTCAGCTGCGTGCTGACCCTGGACAGCGCCCAGCTGGCCGAGGCCAAGGCGCAGAACCTGTCGATCCTGTCCTACCTGGCCAACCACTTCGACAACCCGAGCATCGCCTTCGCCGCGCCCTTGATCGCCTTCGTGGCCATCGCCAAGTCGTTCCTGGGCCACTACATCGGCGCCAGCGAAGGGCTCAAGGGCATCATCGCCAAGACCGGTCGCAGCCCGCAGGGCAAGGGGCTCGACCGCCTGGTGGCGATTGGCATGCTGGTGGTGTGCTGGATCGTCGCGACCCTGAACCCGAGCATCCTGTCGATGATCGAGTCGTTCGGCGGGCCAGTGATCGCTGCCATCCTGTTCCTCATGCCGGTGTACGCCATCCGGCACGTGCCGGCCATGCAGAAGTACCGCGGCGCGCTGTCCAACGCGTTCGTGGTGGTGGTCGGTCTGGTGGCGATGTCGTCGGTGCTGTACTCGGTCATTGGTGGGTTGTTCGACTGAGCGCCTTGACGGGCAGGGGGCGCCTGGCGCCCTGGCCATGGATGGGCAGCCGGGTGCGGTTCCCACACAATCGTCCGGCATCGCCTACACCTATTTTGCCGCTCGAGGCATAGGCACTCGGGCGGCTTCATGCTTAACTCGGCATCCTCTTTCATCCCTACAAGGAACCCGTTCATGGCTCAGGTCACTCTCAAAGGCACTCCGGTCCAGGTCACAGGCAACCTGCCCGCGGTCGGCAGCCAGGCCCCGGCGTTCACCCTGGTCGGCGAAGGGCTGGCGGATACCTCGCTGCAGGCCTTCGCCGGCAAGCGCAAGGTGCTGAACATCTTCCCGAGCGTCGACACCCCGACCTGCGCGACCTCGGTGCGTAAGTTCAACGCCCAGGCCAACGACCTGGCCAACACCGTGGTGCTGTGCATCTCGGCCGACCTGCCGTTCGCCCAGGCCCGTTTCTGCGGCGCCGAAGGCCTGGAAAACGTGAAGAACCTGTCGACCCTGCGCGGGCGTGAGTTCCTCGAAACCTACGGCGTGGCCATCGCCGACGGTCCGTTGGCCGGCCTGGCCGCCCGTGCGGTGGTGGTGCTGGACGAGCACGACAAGGTCCTGCACAGCGAGCTGGTGAGCGAAGTCGCCGACGAGCCGAACTACGAGCAGGCGCTGGCCGTCCTGAAGTAAGCATGGCCTCAGGCCTGTCGGGCCTAGCAGGTCGATGTGTCGAAACGGTCTGGGTTGATCTCAGGCCGTTTTCTTTTTCCGCCTCAATTGGCATGGCTGCCACCGACAGGCTGCAGCGATGGTAGGAGCTGGCTTGCCAGCGATAAGGCCCTGTCAGGCGCCGCCTGCGTCGCGGGCAAGCCCGCTTGTGTCTTTGAGGATCGCTAGAATCAAAGGTGAGAGGAATGGATGGCAAGCTGTCTGTCCGAGGTGCCCCGAGCACGAGTGGGAGCAAAGCTGCCATCCATTCTTCCACCTTGACT
>NZ_JAAMQJ010000060.1 GCF_013523125.1 Pseudomonas entomophila
CTGCTGGCTGAGCGCCGACAGCGCATTGGCTACGAGAAGGAGCTGGCGGCTGCCGCCGGTGCGTGCCGCTGACCGGTGATTGCCCAGCAGCAGCGACAGCCATTACGATACTGTTTTTCCATACAGTGCCCGCTATGAAACTGCTCTTGAAGCTGCCGTATCCACAGGCCTGGATTGCCGAACTGGGCGACCGCGTCGAGCTGATCAACGATCCAGACGCGCGCGCCGCTGCGCTTCGGGATCTGGCCTATGCCTGCTACAGGGGTCGTGAGGTGACCTCTGACCAGTTTTCCGACATGCTCGAGCTGATCGACGCGGCTCGGTGGTGGGCGCTCAATGAGCAGGAAGAGGCCTGGGCGCTGGGCATGTTCGACTATTACCCGCCCGGCTCGGTGTCCTAAGCGCAGGCAGCCTGGCCTGGCCATCAACCGCCACTGGTGTGATTCATGCCGGCGCAGTACCTACAACCTTCACGAACCAACCTTCGAGCACCGAGAGCGCCAACGGGTAGGGTCACAGCCAATCAGGACTGACATGACCAATCCAATCGTTCCCTGGATGGGCGGCAAGCGCCGCCTGGCCGACAGGCTCATCCCCCTTTTCCCTCCCCATGAGTGCTACGTCGAGGCTTTCGCCGGCGGCGCCGCGCTCTTCTTCATGCGGCCGCAACCGGCGCCGGTCGAGGTGCTCAACGACCTCAACGGCGACCTGGTGACTCTATACCGCGTCGTCCAGAACCACCTCGAAGAGTTCATCCGCCAGTTCAAGTGGGCACTCAGCTCGCGGCAGATCTTCGAATGGCAGAAGATGACTCGGCCCGAGACGCTCACGGACATCCAGCGCGCCGCGCGCTTCTTCTACCTCCAGCAGCACGCCTTCGGCAGCAAGGCCACCGGCCAGACGTTCGGTACCGCGACCACCGGGCCGGCGATCAACCTGCTGCGCATCGAGGAGAACCTGTCGGCAGCCTGGCAACGCCTCGCTGGCACCTACGTCGAGCGCCTGTCCTGGCTCGACTGCGCCGAGCGGTACGACCGGCCGCATACGTTCTTCTACATGGATCCGCCGTATTGGCAGACGGAGGGGTATGGGGTCGACTTCCCATTCGAGCAGTACGAGCAGATGGCCGACTTCATGCGTCGGTGCAAGGGGAAGGTCATGGTCAGCATCAACGATCACCCGGACATCCGTCGGGCGTTCGAGGGCTTCCACATGGAGCGGCTGGACATCCGCTACTCGACGGCCAACCAGCGGGTCGGCAAGGCTGAGGTGACGGGTGAGCTGGTGATCACCAGCTGGGAACCGGCAGCGCTGGGCCAGCTGTTCTGAAGAAAAAATGAGGGGGTATTTAGGGTCGGCAGAACGCCGTAGGAGCTGTCTAATATTATTGCCAGAAACTACGTGTTTGCTGGGCGAAAACCGGCAAAAATCGAGGTTCAGTATTAGACAGTTTAGAGGGTAAGGCCGCGTAATTCGCGGCCTGTAGACGATTGCTTCTGCTACTGCTGCAGTATTGGAATTGGGGGTAGAATGGGTCAAAATTAGTTCCGAAACAAACGGGGAGACCCTTGCAGAATGCGGCTTGCAGGCCATAAAAATGGAAGATGTTTCGGAACTCATTTAGGCGCCAAGGGCGCATCATTTGGTGATTCAGATATCGGATTGCAAATCCGTCTACGCCGGTTCGATTCCGACCTCGGCCTCCATATTCGAAAGCCCCGCAGATCTTGGTCTGCGGGGCTTTTCTTTGGGCGCTAGAAACTCTATCGTTTCCGCATCCTGGGACATCGTTTCCGCATCAGGCCTCTATTTGGTAGGGCTGACCACCTCACCCACGCGCCGATAGACCCGCTTGGTGATCTCCTCTTTCGAATGCCCGAGCAGTCTGCTGGCGTGGGTGATGTCGTCGATCTCCGAAGCTGCTTTCGGTCGAATATCGCGGAACTGAAACTGCCGGACCTTAGTGGCCAGATCGTCGCTGCCGTCGGCGATCAGCTTACGAGCCGCTTTATCCCGCGCCTCACTAAAGCGGTTCCTCAGCATCTCCCAGCTCATCCGCAAACCTGAGTCGTTGGTGATGAGCCGCGAATTGCGCACGCCCTGCAGCTTGCGTCGTTCAAGCAGTGCTTCGATGAATACGCCAAGGCCGGTCAGTTCACCGTTGACGTGTCGCCGTATGCGAAGCTTCTTGTCTGTCTTGTTCTGATCGACCCACAGGTAATCCTCATCGAGGTCACCAGTGCTGAACTTCAATGTGTCTGCAGGACGCTGGCCAGCAAGGTATGCTAAGTCCATGGCATCCTTGAGGCCCTGATCGGCTTCGGTGTAGACCGCATCCCATATGTCTTCAGCTGCGTAGAAGTCGCGTGCTTTCTCCTTGTTGCGGCGAACGGCCAGGCAGGGGTTTCGCTCGGCGAATCCCCATTCCATGGCCATCGTGAATACATGGGAAAGTAGGGCGATCTCTCGATTTGCACGGGTCTTGGCGCTACGGGCGTCTCGGTATTGTGCAATGACAGGTGGTTTGAGGGCCTCGATTGGTGCGTCGGCAAACGCCTTTCGCAGGCGCTCCAGCTCGTACTTGTTGTCCTTCTGAGTGCGGGGCGACTTGGTCGGAATGATCGTTCGCTCATACCGGTCAAACAGCTCGCCCATCGTGGCCATTACTTTAGGCTTTGCCTTGTGTTCTAGGCGAGCCCACTCCAACTTGGCCTCTGCGAGGTCAGTCCCCAACGGTATTTCCTGCCGTTTCCCGTCTGCGTTCCTGCCGTCGTAGTAATAACCCACCCAGAGCTTACCGCTTTTCAACTTCCTAACTCGCCTCAGCATCCTTGGCGGAAGATCCTTGTTTGATGCCTTTCTATTACGCATCTGTTACCCCACGCGCGACAAGTCGAGCGTCCAGATGTCGGTCGTGGCGTTTGTCGCTGTAGGTTTTACGCCAGCCAGTTTTAAACGGGCATACATCCGCCCAATAATTGGCCGTCGGGAGCGTGTCAGTGTGTACTGCCAGCCGTTACGAGCCAGCCAGGTAATTTGTTTGCTAGGGATCTGATATCCCGTGATGCGAACAACTTCGTCCTCGTCGAGAAATTCGCTCGTATTTTCCATAAGTATCTCCAAGCCGCATGGTGGTGATCATCTGCCATTTGCGGCAGGTATAGGTTTTAAGATGGGATGACTAAAGAAGATGGCCGCCGGCTTTAAGTAGGGCGTCGCGGTCTTCACGTATGCGATCTGCTAGGTGCCAAGGCGTCCAGTAGCCATCGTCCATGGGCACTGCGATAGGCTGTTGTGGGCCGTTCCAGCGGAGGCCGTAGCGAGGCAGCCCATCGCCCGATGGTGGTCGCGGTGGTCCCTCGGGCTTCAAGCCACTCAGACGTGCATTTTCGGCGCGCAGCTGCTCAACCTCGGCAGGTTCGGCAGCGCTGGCGAGGACCGGCCGAATCTCGCGCCTGATCCCGAACTGATTGAAGCGTCCTAATTCATGATCGTGCATGGCTCGTTCGGTATCACAGCACTCCCGCCACGGCGTCCACTGTGACCCAGATCGATCGGTCTTGCTGCGTATCTGGTAACCCACCGGCTTGCCCTGGTCCTGCTGGGCCTCCAGCGCCGCCTGATACCCAGCACGGAAGAGGTGGTAGTCGTTGATCGTCTGCGGCTCGACGAAGCTGGCGCCATCGCGTGCCAGCTCGCTCTGGTCCAGGCCGTGCGGGTTAATGCTGACGAACAGGTCGCGCACGTCGATGTAGTCGTGTTCTGTGGGCATGGGATACCTCAAGGATGACAACAGCTAGTATGTGGTGCATCATAAAATTTTAGCCGGGTGCAGAAGATGACTATTAAGATTAAAGAAGCAGTCGCTGGCGCGATTGAAAATGTGTTGGAGCTTTTTTCTGAGCAACGAATTTCCGGAGTTTTGTTAGAGGAAGTGGCTAGGGATGGACAGGATAATTTTCTTATTACTATTGGATTTGAAAGGCCCACTACCAAGACCGGTGCGCAATCTTTGGTCGGTGGTTTGGCTGCGATGATGGCGACGCAGCGTGTCTACAAAGTTGTATGTGTTGATAGGGATAATGGAGATGTTATATCTATCAAAGATAGGGCGTTGGAGAGACAATGAAGCCTCGGGTTATAATAGATACCAATTTATTGGTTCTATTGGTTGTTGGTTTCTATAGCCCTGACTATATTTCTCAGCACAGAAATCTTCAAGATTATACTGCAGAGGATTTTGAAGACTTGATGGTTCTCATTAATGGCGCTGAGCTTGTTGTGTCAACTGCCATTCTTACTGAGGCTAGCAATTTGCTATGGCAAACCAAGGAGCCGCACAGGACGAGAATCCGAGAGTGTTTGCGTCGATTTATTGAGTTGGCCACGGAGCGCGCTCTAATATCACTCGAAGTTATTTCGTCTCCGTATTTTTTGAAACTTGGACTGACGGACGCAGGTATATTATCTATGTCACCGGATTCTGGATTAGTGCTAACGGTAGATCTTGATTTACATTTGGCATCACTCGAGCTGGGTTTCAAAAGTGATAATTTTAATAACTTCCGGGATTTTAGCTAGTAAGTCTGCATTTTTATGGCGGTTTCTGACTATGTGAGCTATGTGTGCAGTCTGCGTAGCGTCAAGACTGGGAGTAGTATATGAGCTGGGATTGCTTCTCATTCTGGATAGAACATCATCCAGGGTTGGCGTCGTGGGTACAAGCTATTGGTTCTATAGCTTCAATCTGGGCGGCTTTTTTTATTGGCAATAAGCAAATTAAAAAGCAGAATAAAATTCGCGATGAAGAAAGGCAGGCTAAGTTAGGTGCGTTTTACGCCGTTGTTCGAGCGGCTGCACATGATTCTGCTACTTTCGCAGAGCTGCTTAAATCAGGTAATTCATTTACAACGATAGAGGAAAATTGGCGGCTGATTTTTTCTAGCGCTTTCACTACCTCACGACGCGCAATCGCAAATTTGCCATCTCATGAACTCGGCACCTATGATTTGGTAGAAAGCTTTCACTCTCTCGCTGGCGCCATTGATCAAATTTTTGTAATTGTCGAGAGTAAAATCGCAAGCAAAAATATTAGTGATGAAGATTTTATTTCCATGCGAACTGATGTGCTTGTGCAATGTCGAGTGTGTGGCTTGAGCTGGGATCGGTTTGAGTTGGCCTGTAAAGGGCTGAATTATCATTATAAATTCGGAGCCAACTGAAGGTTAGTTAAGGATGACCCGCGCGCAAGCCTGGATCTCAATCTAAAGCGCCGACGATGGCCTGGCTTCGTACTTGACCAGCAGTTGAGCAATGCGGACACCCAGCTCCTCCTTGCTGCCGGTTGGCGCCGGTGCTGGTTGGTGCACAGCGCGGATGGGCACATCAAGCTGCCCTGGAAGGTCTACTCGCATGATTTTCATCCGTGCTGGTTATGCCGCTGGGCGGCAGGTGGATGTGTTGCTGGCGCCGGCCGAGGCGGGCGCGGTTGAGGACTTGTTTCATTTGGGCTGACGCTACTTGGGGAAGTCGATGTCGTGCTCGTCGACGAGCCTGGTCAGGCGCTGCTGGCTGATGCCGATCAACTTGGCGACCGCGTCGCGGCTGAGGCCTGTGTGGACATAGACGCGGATCCTCTCGATCAGCGCGTCTTGGTTCTTGGCCCTGGTCTGGCGCCCAGGTAAGCGCTGGCTTCGCTGACTATCATGGTCCTGGCCGCCTGGATGGCCCGACTGAGCAGCTGGGGGCTGTGCTGCACCTGCATCACCTGCTTGTCCTACGGCTGCTGGTCTGGGTACCACCGGAAGTTGGGCCGGCGCGGCACCGAGGCAGCGCCCCCCGCAGTCTCGGATCTCGCCGCCATTGGCCAGGAACTGCGCCACGCTGGCCTCAAGGCCTGCGCGAACTTTCTCATGCTGTTCCGAGACGTTCTCGCCGATCATTGCCGCCCGACCAGCCTGCACCGAGCAGCTGCCTCCAGCCCATCGAGAACTCGAATCGCATTTGCGTGTTTCGAGCGAAACGCACAGGTCTTGCCGGTGTGGGTGTCGATGATGTGCCACATGTTGCCTTTCGATCGGGCTTGATAGCGAGGTTTGGACTTTGGTGCGGGCCGGCCAATGAGGCTGTAGAAATCGGCAGTCGCCAGGGTGGTTCGTTCGCGCAGGGCGGCCAGGCCGTCCACACGCTCTTGCATGGCTGGGTGCATGGTGTGTTCCTCGGTCAGACGTGAAGCTCGAAGGCCTCGGCCTTGCGAACGATTCGAATTTGGGTGGTGCGGCGCTCTGGCACGCGACGGTCGCGGCGCATGGGGTCGCCCACGTCGATGGCGGCGTGCAATGCGATGAGGCTGGCCAGCGCGATGCACAGGGGGCTGATGATCTGTCGGCTCATGGCCTTGGTGACGGCCTCAACGCGCCGGCTGACCTGCATCTTGAACAGGGCCAGCTTCACGCGATTGGCGGCGGTACCGGGGGTGGTGCCCATCTGGCGGGCGATCTCTTTGGTGGTGAGGCCCTGGGCGACCCACAGCAGAGCTTCAAGCTCACGGGGCGCCAGGGCATCGCCGAGCTGGCCAGTCCATGTACCGCAAGTGATCGTTTCCATAATCTGTCTCGGTAGACCGCATTGGTCAGGCGCCAGGTGCGGGCGACCAACCCCAGCCAACGAGCTGGCCTGGCGCCTGCCAATGCGGTCGAATGTTGAGGGGAGGGGGCTGGGGCGCATCGGTGATCCACATTCCGGGGCAAACCGGGTGACCGGACGCCTCACTAAAGGGCGAGACGCTACCCTGGCTCACAATTCGCGGCGATCAACTCGCGTTCAATGTGGATCACCGATGAACTCCGCGATGGGGAGCAGAGCATCGGGCAGTTAACGGCAGGCTGGCGTGATGCTGGTTGTTCGGTCAGACGGCGACCTCAGCCTCAGCCTTGATCCGCTCTTGGACCTCATGGCGGTGCACTGGCACGTCCTCTGGTGCCTCAATACCGATCCGCACTTGGTTGCCTTTGACGGCCAGAACGGTCACTCGGATGTTCTCGTTGATCACGATGGTTTCGCCCGTCTTGCGGGTCAGTATCAGCATGGTCCTACTCCTTGGTTGGTTTCCCGTCTGGCCCGCGTGTGCAGGCCAATCGGTGAAATCACGGTATCCATCCAGCCACGGCACCCGCCTGCTGGAAAACTAGTTTTGCGCTTTACGCTGCACGCCTGGGACAGTTGCCATCCCTCTGGACCGTTGAGGCCGACCCATCGCTGCCTTGATCGCAGCATCGTCGCTGCATGCGTCAAAATATAGGTTAACCTTTAATATCAGTCAACAGGCATACCTTTAATTTTTTTCGCGGGCGCGAAAAAGCCCGCGTCTGCGGGCCTTGGTATCCAGATTTTAGCGGCTAAAAATAGAGTGTCGGTGCTTTCTACAGCTTCATCAGGGCGCGGACTACGACTCCGATGATTCGGCAGTCCCCAGTGCATTGTTCCGTAGGGTAGGCTGGGTTTAGTGGTTTGAGATACCGTCGACCACCGTCTTCAACCAATTTTTTGAATGTGGCCTCGTTGCTGTCTGCCAGCTTAGCTATCACTAGCTTGCCATGCTGCACATCCGCTTCAGTATCAACCAGGATGAGAGTCCCCTCGGCGATGCTTTGGCCTAAGGGGGACGTCATAGAGTCGCCCTTTACCTCTAACCAGAAAGCTGGACCCTTGGCGTCATACTCCGATAGCTCATAGCGGTCCGAAAATCCTGGCGGGAACGGCTCTACAGCCTCAGCCCAAGCACCCGCAGCAACCCAGCTGATGACTGGATAGCGAAAGTATTTGTCAGGCTGAGAAACAGGCGCCACGTTCGAGGATGTGCTTGTTGATTCGCTAAGCATGCTGCCTATCCCTTCGGAAAGCCAGACAGCATTGACGCCGCAGATGGTCGCGAATTTGACCAGGTGGCCACTAGTGCGAGTGATTCCACGCTCAATTTCAGACACCGATGCCTGGGCAATCCCAGCACGCTCTGCAAGCTGTGCCTGGGAGAGCTTTGCGTGTTTTCTGGCCTGCTTGAGGCGGTCTTTGAGTTCCATGGTCGCGACGATAAAGGCTGGCCTTTGATCTTGCAAAAAGGTGTGCCTTTCACCTAGCATAGAGGTATACCTTTATTTTGGCGAACGTCATGAAAAGTCCTATCCGACGCTTGATCGATCATTTTGGTTCTCAGCAGTCAACCGCGACCGCATTGGGCGTTAAGCAGGGCACGGTGAGCGGCTGGGTACGCAATGTCCACGGCATAAGCGCCGAGGTTGCTCTACGCGCTGAGATCCTTACCCATGGGGAAATCAAGGCTGTCGAGTTGAGACCAAGTCTTACCGGTGTAGCGGCTTAACCACCGAGACATTTTGCATTCGTTGGAGCTGGGCAACCAGATTCTCAATGCGACTGGTATTCCATCCAGTACCTGAATCACAGGCATAAAAAAACCGCCTGGCAGGGCGGTTTCTTCAACAACGAGATCGAGGTCGATTATGCACATTGCAAGAGATGCAATCAACACCCAGGTGGGAGCTTTAGCTTTGACCGAATCCCCAACACGTCAGGCTCGGGTGATGTCCTCCCGCGAGATCGCCGAGCTTACTGGCAAGCAGCACCAGCACGTCAAACGAGACATCGAGAAGATGCTTGGAGACCTGAAAGAGGATGTGTCCAAGGTTGGACGCATCTATTTCGACTCGCAAAACCGGGCTCAGCGCGAATACTGTCTGGACCGCGAGCACACCGACTGCCTGCTAACCGGCTACAGCGCCGCGATGCGCATGGCCGTCATCAAGCGCTGGCGCCAGCTGGAGGAGGGCAGCCGTGTCATTGCCACCCTTCCGGACTTTTCCAACCCAGCCGCTGCTGCTCGCGCTTGGGCCGAGCAGTACGAGCTGCAACAGACGACCAACCATGCGTTGGCGATCGCCGCGCCCAAGGCCGAGTTCGTCGACCGCTACGTTCAAGCTTCTGGCTCCATGAGCTTCCGCCAAGTCGCCAAGCTGCTCAAGGCGAACGAGCGCCAGTTCCGGCGCATGCTGCTGGACAAGGGCGTCATGTACTACTTGGGCGGCGTGCTGACCCCGTGCAGCCAGCACCAGACAGCGCAACGCTTCGAAGTGAAAACCGGCACCAGCGAAGCCAATGGTCACACCTTCGCGCAAGCGAGGTTCACCGCCAAGGGCGTGGAATGGATCGCTGGCGTTTGGGCTGCCCATCAACTGGAGCAAGGCAAGTGAGCACGATCATCATGACGGCTTGCTGGCCGCTTCAGAGCATGAGCCCTGCGCAAAAGGCCGTGCTGATCTCCCTGGCGGACAACGCAAACGACGACGGTGTGTGCTGGCCTTCAGTGTCGCGCATTGCTCAGCGCACCTGCCTGTCTGAGCGCGCTGTCCGCACAGCTTTGCGCTGGCTTGAGCAGGCCAAAATCCTGACCGCACACCAGCGTTCGGGCCGCTCGACCTGGTACACCGTTAGCCCTTCCAACTATGACCCCGGCAGCTCCTGCCCCCAGAACCGTAAAGGAACCATCAAGGAACCGTTAGAAGAAGAAAAGGGCATCGGCGACAGCGACAAGGTGCCGGTCGAAAAGATCATCGGTTTGTTCAACGAGCTGCTGCCGACACTGCCAAGCGTGGTGCTGATCAACAAGGATCGGCGCAGCAAGCTTGCCGCACGATGGGCCGATAGCCCTGTGCACCAAGACCTGGAGTTCTGGCGGGACCTGTTCAGCATGGTTGAGTCGAGTGACTTCCTGATGGGCCGCATCGAAGGTCGAGAAAAGCAGTTCCGCTGCACATTTGACTGGCTGATCGCTCCTACCAACTTCGTGAAAGTGGTGGAGGGCAACTATCATGCGTGAACCCTACAACGCAGACGCCGAACATGGACTGCTGGGGGCCATGCTGCAGCGTCCAGAGCTGATCGATACGCTGTCCGATGACCTGACCCCCGAGTCGTTTTACTTCGTGGAAAACGCCGAGGTGTATCGGGGCATTCTGGAGCTCCGGGCTGCTGGAAAACCTGTGGACCTGCTGACTGTAGCTGATCACGTCGGAATGCTGCATACGGGTGACCTAGCACTGGGTCATTGCGGCTCGCTGATCGCCAACACGCCTAGTGTTGCCAATGCCGGCGCCTACGCGCGGATCGTTCGAGAGCGCGCCATTGAGCGTGCCCTGTATGACCTGAGTGCTCAAACGCTTGATATCGCTCAAGGCGGTGGTGACATCCAAGCCAAGATTGCAGCTGTCCAAGCGGCAGCTATGGCGATCGACACCGGCGCGGACGAGGATGAAGTGGTTAAGGCTGGCGACCTAATGGCTGAACAGGTCGAGGTGTGGCAAGAGCGCCATGACCGACTTGCGCGCGGAGAGACCTTGATCGGCTTGTCCACCGGCCTGGCGGACTTGGACGAGAAGCTGGGCGGACTGCAGCCTGAGCAACTAATTATCGTCGCAGGGCGGCCTGCCATGGGGAAAACCACCCTGGCCATGGGATTCGCCATTGACGCTGCTGTGCGCCAGCGTAAGTCGACCCTTGTGGTCAGCCTGGAAATGAGCAAGGGACAGCTGCTGGATCGGGCCATGGCATCCGAAGGGCGTATCCCGCTCAACCTGATCAAGAACGGCGCCGCATGCCAGTCTCACGGGACCGAGATGGGTGTCGCAGCTCGCAAGATCCAGCAGGCGAACCTGTTCATCGCCGATCGAGCTGGCGCCACTGTGGGCCGCATCCGCTCCATGGCCCGTCGCCACAAGCTGCGCTATGGCCTGGACCTGCTGGTGGTCGACTACCTGCAGCTGATGGAAGGCGACGGCGGGAACCGCACGGAGGAAGTGAGCAGCATTAGCCGAGGCTGCAAGCTGCTGGCGCGCGAACTGGGCATTCCCGTTGTGCTGCTGAGTCAGCTGTCCCGCAAGTGCGAGGAACGCCCCAACAAGCGCCCGGTGCCGTCCGATCTGCGCGAGTCTGGCGCGATCGAGCAGGACGCCGACGTAATCCTGTTCGTGTACCGGGACGAGATCTACAACGAGAACACCGAATACAAGGGCATCGCCGAGATCATCATCGGCAAGGGCCGCGACGTGGAGACCGGTACCGTCCGCGCAGCCTTCCTTGGCCAGTACAACCGCTTTGAAAACCTGTCAGCCAACTGGCAACCGGTCCCAGTCGAGCGGCCGGCCAAGGTCACCAGCATGGCTTCAAGGTACGGCAACAGGGAAAAGCGCCAATGAGTGTCGTTATGTACTGGACCACGCGATTCCATGGCGATCGGTTTTCAGCATGAGTGCGACAGCAGTTGTAAAGGTGTCCGACGCTGAGATCCGGCGACAATCGACTGTGGACGGTGTGCGAGATTTACGAGATCCACGCCACCCAGGGTTGCGGTTCCGCTTTGATCAAAGCCGAAAGGCCGGCACCTGGTTTCTCGTCGTGCGCGGCAAGTGGAACCGGCTTGCCCGCTTTCCCGAATACGGCGCAACGGCGATCTTTGCAGAGCTTCCTGCCCTGCGACAGCGTTTGCTGGGTCGGCCTGATGATGCGGTGGCTCTGGAAGGCTTGGTGACCGTAGGCGATCTGCTGCGGTGGTTCAGTGACCGAGTAGGCAATGACGCTTCGCTCTCCAATTCTTGGAAGGGGACTGTCAGAACCGTGATTAGCAAGCAACTGTTGCCGCGCCTGGATGAGCTGCCAATCTCTCTTTTGACAGCGGCTATGCTCGACAAGCTGCTGATGTGGCCAGCCCAGTCACAATTCTCAACGGCCTACGTTCGGCAGATGTTTCGCGTGTTGAGTCTAGCTGTCGGTAAAGCACGTGAGCTGGGGCTGATTGCCGCGAACCCAATGGCTGAGATGCGGTTCACCCAGTTCATCAAGACCAAGATTCTGCCGAAGGATGGCCGGCTGCGCGCAGACCATCTGCATGAGGTAGTACCCGCGTTGGCTGCGCTATTCGAGCAGAAGCCTGCCGAGGCCATGCTGGTGCTGCTGATGATCTGCCACGGTACTCGCCTGGGCGAGTCTCGCCAGGCGCAATGGACAGACTTTTCGCTGAGCCATGCGGAGTGGGTCATTCCCGCAGTGCGCACCAAAACGCGGTCCGAACACCGCCTGCCGCTGACTTCCCGCGTGTCGGCGCTTCTACGGCGGTACCGGGCCGCGCAAATCACAGCCGGGTACAGCGGGCAGTACCTGTTCCCTGGTCGTAAGGGGCAGCCGCTGAGCGAAAGCCAGGCCTCGGCCATCTTCCGCCGCCTGGCCTGCCGGGCCTGGTCGAGTCACGACCTGCGCAAGGTCGCCCGCACGGCGTGGCTTGACATGGGCGTCGACGGGTTCATCGGCGAAATGCTGCTGAACCACTCGCTGGGGAAGGTTGCTGATACCTACATCAAGACCAAGGCAAACGGCCTACGCAGGGACGCCCTGGAGCAGTGGCATGAATGGCTTGACGGGATCGGCTTCGCAGCCATTCACAAGTTGACAGACATGCAATCCGCAATTTCTCACAACGGGCCGCAAGCCAAGCCACGCAAGGCGCGCAGCCCCATCGACGAATTTATTACAGGGGAGAATGCACAACGTGAAAAAGAGCACCAACCGTGGCTTTGAGCAGCCCCGCTTGGACCTGATGAAGTGCCCGACATGCAAGGGCAGGGCAGTGGTAGAAGGCGTGTTTTTTGAGCTGGCATGCACGGATTGCAACGGGTCAGGTTGGGTTGTTGAAGGTTCCAGGTTGGTGCTTTCACTGGAGCACCTGGTGACCCAGCTCAGCTTCAAGTTGCAAGCGGCAGAGCAAGAAATAAAACAGATGAAAAGGCCTAGCGTGATGCAAGGGCCGGAGCAGCATTACCAAGGTTCCAACCGACGCGGCGCGGGCGGATCCAACTTCACTGGGGATTGAGCGGCACATGAAAAAACGAACCTACACGGACAAGCCCCTGGGTGATACCGAATACATGCTTGAGCAATGGGGGTGGTGGCGCATGGATGGGATGGGGGTACCGCGTTATGTCTCTCCGCTGTTCGCGTTGATGCGTGATCACGTTCCGTCGGAGGGCGGACTGAAGCAGTACGTCATCACCGATGATCTGGCATTGGCGGTAGACGGCGCTCTTGCCCGCCTGACCAAACGCGATCAGCAAATGGGCGACTTCCTTTGGCTCTACTTCGGGGCAAAATGGCCTGCTCTCCGTGTGGCCCGAGAAAGCAAAATAAGCGAAGCCAAGGCGCGGGAACTGATCAAGGCCGGAGTCGCCTGGATTGACTGCGCACTGGAGCAAGTGAGAGAGGCAGCTTAAAAAGTTCTTTCCGCGCGGATAAAGACCTGTTTCTATAGCAGCGTGTCCAGCTTGCAACGCAATGTGACACTGACGAACCCCGGCCAATGAGTCGGGGTTTTTCGTTTCTGCGCCTCGGCACTTGCCGGGGCGTTTTACTTTGCACTCCCGATTCGGGAGGAATCGAGATGCAGACCATGCCCCCCGAAAAGGATCCGACCTTCTGGGTCATGCTTGCGGCCGCCGTGCGTGACCACGGCATGCCCGCCGCTCTGGCCACCATCCTCAGTTACCTGCGCATCCTCTACGACGACAAAGAACCCCGCTGGGATCGCCGCCTGCTCGAGGCTGCGCTGGGTGGTGTGCTGGTCTTCATGGTCGGCATCGGCGCGGAAAAGTTCGGCATGACGGGCGGCTACGCCTATGCAGTCGCTGGCTTTGTCGGCGTGCTTGGCGTTGAGCAGGTGCGTCAGCTGGGTCGCCAATGGGCTAGCCGCAAGGTTGATTCGCAATGATCGTCCGGCCGCTTCTGGCTGTCGTCGTCGCCTTTGTCGCGTTTGCGCTGCAAGGGCATATGAGTTCCTACGAATCGGCCGCTTCCCTGGCCGCCATCCCCTATAGCGAGGCCTGCAATGAGCAATTCCGTCATTCTTAATTCGTGCCTGGTCCACCGCCTGGAAGACCTCAGCAAGCTGAAGGTCCAAGGGCAGCGGTTGGCAGTCGATCTTCAGGGGTCTAAACGAGTGGATGAAAATGCACTCGAGCGCGCAATGATCGCCTTTCAGCGGGCAGTGGGTCAGCTCGAAGGCGTCATCATGGGCAAGTCGCATCACGATGCAGCCCTGGAAGCCTCGAGTCATTCTGCATGCGTTGAACTGGTCT
>NZ_JAAMQJ010000061.1 GCF_013523125.1 Pseudomonas entomophila
CTGGCTGATGCTCAACGGCCAGGTCTACGGCGGCGAGCTGAGCCTGGCGTTCAGCTTCAGCGCGCAGATGTTCGCCCCGGCGACCATCGAGCGCCTGGCGCGGGCCTACGAGGCCGAGCTGACGGCGCTGATCGCCCACTGCGACAGGCCGCGCGGGCTGACCCCCTCGGACGTGCCGCTGGCCGGCTTGAGCCAGGCGCAACTGGATGCCTTGCCGCTCGACCTGGCTCAGGTGGACGACCTTTACCCGCTGTCGCCGATGCAGCAGGGCATGCTGTTCCACGCCGACTTCACCGACGGCGAAGGCGAGTACATCAACCAGCTGCAGGTAGAGGTGCAGGGGCTCGACCCGGCCCGCTTCGCCGCGGCCTGGCAGGCGACCGTCCAGGCCCACGACAGCCTGCGCTGCGTCTTCCTCTGGCCGGCCGACCAGGCGACCCCGGTGCAGGTGGTGCAGCACGAAGTGCGCGTCCCGTTCACTGAGCTGGACTGGCGGCACCATGACGACGCCACGCACGCGCTCGCGACCCTGGCCGAGGACGAACGCCGCCGCGGATTCGACGTGGCCCAGGCGCCGCTGCTGCGCCTGGTGCTGGTGCGCCTCGACGAGGTGCGTCACGTGCTGCTCTATACCAGCCATCACATCCTCATGGATGGCTGGAGCAACGCCCAGCTCTTGGGCGAGGTGCTGCAACGCTACGCCGGCGTGCCGCCGGTGCAGGCGCCAGGCCGCTTCGGCGACTACATCGCCTGGCTGCAACGCCAGGACCCGGCAGCCAGCGAGGCCTTCTGGCGCAGGCAGTTGGCCGTGCTGGACGAACCGACCCGCCTGGCCAGCACCTGCCAGCACCTGGAGGGTGTCGGTCACGCCGAGCACGATACACAGATCGATGCACCCACCACCGCGCGGCTGAGCCAGTTCGCCCGCGACTGCAAGGTGACCGTCAATACCCTGGTACAGGGCGCCTGGGCCCTGGTGCTGCACCGCCGCCTCGGCCAGCGCAAGGTCGTGTTCGGCGCCACCGTGGCGGGCCGTCCGGCCGAGCTGAGCGGCATCGAGCAGCAGATCGGGCTGTTCATCAACACCTTGCCGGTGATCGTGCCCGTCGAGGCAGGCCGGCGCCTGGGGGCATGGCTGGCAGGGTTGCAGGCGCTCAACCTGAGCCTGCGCGAGCATGAACACACGCCGTTGTTCGACCTCCAGCGCTGGGCCGGGCAGGGCGGCGACGCCTTGTTCGACAGCCTGCTGGTGTTCGAGAACTACCCGGTGGCCGAAGCGCTGCAACAAGGGCCGTCCTCGGGGCTGCGCTTCGGGCCGGTCAGCAGCCACGAGCAAAGCAACTACCCGCTGACCGTAGTGGTGGGGCTGGAGGCCCAGCTGTCGCTGCGCTACAGCTATGACCGCCTGGCTTTCAGCGCGGCCATCGTCGAGCAGCTCGGCGAGCAGATGCGCCACGTGCTGACGCAGATGCTGGCGGGCGGTCCTGAGGCGTCGGTCGACACCCTGGCGTTGCTCGATGCCGAGCGCCGTCAGGCGGCGCTGTCGGCGTGGAATACGGCGCCCGCGGCCTTCACACCCGAGCAGCCGTTGCACCGGGTGATCGAAGCCCAGGTCGCCCGCGCCCCAGAGGCGACGGCACTGGTCTTCGAGGGCGAATCGCTGAGCTACGGCGAGCTGAACCGCCGCGCCAACCGCCTGGCCCATGCGCTCATCGCCCAGGGCGTCGGCCCGGACGTGCGGGTCGGCCTGGCCGCGCCGCGCACGCCAGCGATGGTCGTCGGTCTGCTGGCCATCCTCAAGGCCGGGGGCGCCTACGTGCCGTTGGACCCGGCGTATCCGGCCGAGCGTGTGCAGTACATGATCGAGGACAGCGGCCTGACGCTGCTGTTGAGTCAGGGCGAGCTCGGCCTGACTCTGGCCGAAGGCGTGCAGACGCTGGACCTCGACGGCGACTACACCCCGTTCGCCGAGCACGACTCGGCGCAGGCGGTGGACCTCGACCAGTTGGCCTACGTCATCTACACCTCCGGCTCCACCGGCCAGCCCAAAGGCACGCTGCTGGCCC
The DNA here is from genome assembly GCF_013523125.1 of Pseudomonas entomophila. GTDB lineage: Bacteria > Pseudomonadota > Gammaproteobacteria > Pseudomonadales > Pseudomonadaceae > Aquipseudomonas > Aquipseudomonas entomophila_B. The sequence goes on from NZ_JAAMQJ010000061.1 coordinate 2,067, forward strand.
ACCGCAACGTGCTGCGCCTGTTCCAGGCTACCGAGGCCTGGTTCGGCTTCGGGCCCGACGACTGCTGGACGCTGTTCCACTCCTATGCCTTCGATTTCTCGGTGTGGGAACTGTTCGGCGCCTTGCTGCACGGCGGGCGCCTGGTGATCGTGCCGCAGGAGGTCAGCCGCTCGCCGGAAGCCTTCTACCAGCTGCTCTGCGAGCAGCGGGTGACGGTGCTCAACCAGACCCCGTCGGCCTTCCGCCAGCTGATGCAGGTGGCCGGCGCCGAGGGCCAGCGCACCGACCAGCACCTGCGTCAGGTGGTGTTCGGCGGCGAAGCCCTGGAGGTCGGCACGTTGGCGCCGTGGTTCGAACGCTTCGGCGACCAGGCGCCACGGCTGGTGAACATGTACGGCATCACCGAGACCACCGTGCACGTCACTTACCGGCCCTTGTCGAAGGCCGACCTGGTGCAGGGCGCCTCGAGCCCGATCGGCGTGCCGATCCCGGACCAACGCCTGTACGTGCTCGACGCCGAATTGAACCCGGTGGCGCCGGGCTGCATCGGCGAGCTGTACGTTGGCGGTGAAGGCCTGGCTCGGGGTTACCTGGGCCGTGCGGGCCTGAGCGCCACGCGCTTCGTCGCCGACCCGTTCGGCGAGGGGGGCACACGGCTGTACCGCAGTGGTGACCTGGCCCGCTGGCGCGCCGATGGGGTGGTCGAGTACGTCGGCCGCCTGGATCACCAGGTGAAGATCCGTGGTTTCCGCATCGAGCTGGGCGAAATCCAGGCACGCCTGCAAGCCTTGCCGCAGGTACGCGAAGCGGTGGTGCTGGCCCAGGAGGGGCCAAGCGGGGCGCAGCTGGTCGGCTACGTGGTGCCTGCCGCGCCGGTGCAGGATGTGACCGCCTGGCGCGACGCGCTCAAGGCCGGCCTGCGCGAAGATCTGCCCGAGTACATGGTGCCGGCGCACCTGCTGCTGCTCGAGCGCCTGCCGCTGACCGCCAACGGCAAGCTGGACCGCCGGGCCCTGCCTGCCGCGGACGCCAGCCTGCTGCAACAGGCCTACGTGGCGCCGCACAGCGACCTGCAGCGTCAGGTGGCTGGCATCTGGGCGCAGGTGCTGGAGCTCGAGCGGGTCGGCCTGGGTGACAACTTCTTCGCGCTGGGCGGGCATTCGCTGCTGGCCACCCAGGTGGTGGTGCGCCTGCGCGAGGCGCTGGGCCACGACGTACCGGTCAAGACCCTGTTCCTGGCCGCGGACCTGGCGGCGTTCTGCGAGGCCGTGCAGGCCCTGCGCCCGGCGCTCGATCCCCTGCACGATGTTTTGGCTAAATCCTTGGAGGACCTCAATCGTTTAACTGCCGATGATCTTGAAAAACTGATTTCCTAGTGAGGGCACGGCATGCAGCACCTAATTGAATCGGTAAGCGCGCTCTCTGCCGAGAAGCGCAAAGCCTTGGCGATTCTGCTGAGTCAGAAGGGGGTCAATCTCTATGGCATCGCGCCGATCTTCAAGCGCGAGGCCGACGAGCCCCTTCGGCTGTCCTATGCCCAGGAGCGCCAGTGGTTCCTCTGGAACCTGGACCCGCACAGCGCGGCCTACCACATCCCCACGGCGTTGCGCCTGCGCGGCGCCCTGGACCCGGCCGCCCTGGCGCGCAGCTTCGCCACGCTGATCGCGCGGCACGAAGGCCTGCGCACGGTGTTCGTCGAACAGGACGGGCACCTGCTGCAACGCATCCTGCCGCCGTTCGACCTGCCGCTTCCGGTCCGCCCGCTGGCCGACGGCGAGACCCTCGACGCCGCCGTGGCTCAGGAAATCGCTCACCTGTTCGACTTGCAGGCAGGTCCGTTGCTGCGCGCCTGCCTGCTGCAACTGGCCGACGAGGACCACGTGCTGGTGCTGACCCAGCACCATATCGTCTCCGACGGCGCCTCGATGCAGGTGATGGTCGAGGAACTGATCGCCTGCTATGCCGCCTACCGCGACGGGGGGCAACCGGATCTGCCAGCGCTGCCTATCCAGTACGCCGACTATGCGTTGTGGCAGCGCCAGTGGATGGAGGCCGGCGAGCGCGAGCGCCAGCTGGCCTACTGGACAGGCCGCCTGGGCGATGAGCAGCCGGTGCTGGAGCTGCCGCTGGACCGGCCGCGTCCGGCCGTGCAGCGTTTTCACGGCGCGCGCCTGGACATCGCGCTGTCCGCGACCCTGAGCCAAGGTCTGCAAGACCTGGCCCGGCAACAGGGCGCGACCCTGTACATGGTGTTGCTGGCCTCGTTCCAGGCGCTGTTGCATCGCTACAGCCGTCAACGCGACATCCGCGTCGGCGTGCCGATCGGCAACCGTAACCGGGCCGAGACCGAACGGCTGATCGGCTTTTTCGTCAACACCCAGGTGCTCGACGCCCAGGTCGACGGCCAGATGCCGTTCACCGAACTGCTGCACCAGGTCAAGACCGCCGCCCTGGGCGCACAAGAGCACCAGGACCTGCCGTTCGAGCAACTGGTCGATGCCCTGGCGCCCGAGCGCAACCTGAGTCACAGTCCGCTGTTCCAGGTGCTGTTCAACCACCAGACCCACCGGGCCCAGGGTCAGCGGACCCATGCATTGCCTGGCCTGCAGATCGAGACGCTGAACGGGCACAGCCCGACCGCCCAGTTCGACCTGATGCTCGACACCCACGAGTCCCAGGGGCACCTGTGGGCCACCCTGACCTATGCCACCGACCTGTTCGACGCGACCACCGCCCAGCGCCTGGCCACGCACTGGCAGCGCTTGCTGGACGGCATCGTGGCGGCGCCTGCGACGCGCATCGGCGCGCTGCCGATGCTGTCCGAGGAGGAATGCCGCGGGACGCTGGCGGCCTGGAACACTGCACCGGCAGCCTTCACGCCCGAGCAGCCGTTGCACCGGGTGATCGAAGCCCAGGTCGCCCGCGCGCCACAGGCGACAGCGCTGGTCTTCGAGGGCGAGTCCCTGAGCTACGGCGAGCTGAACCGCCGCGCCAACCGCCTGGCCCATGCGCTCATCGCCCAGGGCGTCGGCCCGAACGTGCGGGTCGGCCTGGCCGCGCCGCGCACGCCCGCGATGGTCGTCGGTCTGCTGGCCATCCTCAAGGCCGGGGGCGCCTACGTGCCGTTGGACCCGGCGTATCCGGCCGAGCGTGTGCAGTACATGATCGAGGACAGCGGCCTGACGCTGCTGTTGAGTCAGGGCGAGCTCGGCCTGACTCTGGCCGAAGGCGTGCAGACGCTGGACCTCGACGGCGACTACACCCCGTTCGCCGAGCACGACTCGGCGCAGGCGGTGGACCTCGACCAGTTGGCCTACGTCATCTACACCTCCGGCTCCACCGGCCAGCCCAAAGGCACGCTGCTGGCCCACCGCAACGTGCTGCGCCTGTTCCAGGCTACCGAGGCCTGGTTCGGCTTCGGGCCCGACGACTGCTGGACGCTGTTCCACTCCTATGCCTTCGATTTCTCGGTGTGGGAACTGTTCGGCGCCTTGCTGCACGGCGGGCGCCTGGTGATCGTGCCGCAGGAGGTCAGCCGCTCGCCGGAAGCCTTCTACCAGCTGCTCTGCGAGCAGCGGGTGACGGTGCTCAACCAGACCCCGTCGGCCTTCCGCCAGCTGATGCAGGTGGCCTGCGCCGAGGGCCAGCGCACCGACCAGCACCTGCGTCAGGTGGTGTTCGGCGGCGAGGCCCTGGAGGTCGGCACGTTGGCGCCGTGGTTCGAGCGCTTCGGCGACCAGGCGCCGCGCCTGGTGAACATGTACGGCATCACCGAGACCACCGTGCACGTCACCTACCGGCCCTTGTCGAAGGCCGACCTGGCGCAGGGCGCCTCGAGCCCGATCGGCGTGCCGATCCCGGACCAGCGCCTGTACGTGCTCGACGCCGAATTGAACCCGGTGGCGCCGGGCTGCATCGGCGAGCTGTACGTCGGCGGTGAAGGCCTGGCTCGGGGTTACCTGGGGCGTGCCGGTCTGAGTGCCACGCGCTTCATCGCCGACCCGTTCGGTGAGAAGGGCGCACGGCTGTACCGCAGTGGCGATCTGGCCCGCTGGCGCGCCGATGGGGTGGTCGAGTACGTCGGGCGCCTGGACCACCAGGTGAAGATCCGTGGCTTCCGCATCGAGCTGGGCGAAATCCAGGCACGCCTGCAAGCCCTGCCGCAGGTCCGCGAGGCGGTGGTGCTAGTCCAGGAGGGCCCAAGCGGGACGCAGCTGGTGGGCTACGTGGTGCCCAACGCGCCGGTGCAGGATGTGGCCGCCTGGCGCGACGCGCTCAAGGCCGGGCTGCGCGAGGACCTGCCCGAGTACATGGTGCCGGCGCACCTGCTGCTGCTCGAGTGCCTGCCGCTGACCGCCAACGGCAAGCTGGACCGCCGGGCCCTGCCTGCCGCGGACGCCAGCCTGCTGCAACAGGCCTACGTGGCGCCACAGGGCGATCTGGAGCAACGCATCGCTGCCGTGTGGGCCGACGTGCTGCGCCTGGAGCAGGTCGGGGCGAACGACAACTTCTTCGAACTGGGCGGCGACTCGATCGTCTCCATCCAGGTGGTAGGCCGTGCGCGTCAGGCGGGCATCCACTTCACCCCCAAGGACCTGTTCCAGCACCAGACCGTGCAGCGCCTGGCCCGTGTCGCTCGTGAAGGGCGCGCAGCCGCCACCCTCGATCAGGCGCCGGTCACCGGCGGCCTGCCGTTGCTGCCGGTGCAGCATTGGTTCTTCGATGAGGTGCAGGACGACCGGCACCACTGGAACCAGTCGGTGCTGCTACGACTGACTCAGCCCTTGTCGGCGGCGACCATCGACGCGGCCCTGCGCGCCCTGGTCGACCACCACGACGCCCTGCGCTTGCGTTTCACCCAGAACGCTGGGGTGTGGTGCGCCCGTCATGACGAGCCGGGGACGCCGGTCGAGCTGTTGCGCGAAGTGGAAGCGGTGGACGACGCGCACCTGCTGACGCTGTGCCAATCGGCCCAGCGCAGCCTGAGGCTGGACGGACAACTGCTGCGTGCGCTGCTCATCCACCTGGTCGACGGCAGCCAGCGCCTGCTGCTGGTGATCCATCACCTGGTCGTCGATGGCGTGTCCTGGCGGGTGCTGTTCGAAGACCTGCAGACTGCCTGCGAGCAGCTCGGCGCCCGGCAGGCGGTGCGCCTGCCGGCCAAGAGCAGCGCCTTGAAGACCTGGTCGACACGCCTGGTCGAGCAGGCCAACAGCGACGCCTTGCGCCACGAGCTGGGCTGGTGGCAGGCCCACCTGGCCAGCTCGCCCGCCGAGCTGCCGTGCGACCACCCCGACGGCGAGCAATGCAATGCGCAGGCCCGCACCCTGTATACCCGTTTCGACCGCGAGCTGACCCGGCGTCTCCTGCAGCAGGCCCCGGCGGCGTACCGCACCCAGGTCAATGACCTGCTGCTGACCGCCCTGGCGCGGGTCATCTGCCGCTGGAGCGCGGCGTCGACCACGCTGATCCAGCTCGAAGGCCATGGCCGCGAAGAGCTGTTCGACGGCGTCGACCTGACCCGCACCGTCGGCTGGTTCACCACCCTGTTCCCGCTGGCGCTTCGACCCACCCAGGACCTGGCCGGGTCGATCAAGGCGATCAAGGAGCAGTTGCGCGCCGTGCCGGCCAAGGGGATCGGTTACGGCCTGCTGCGGCACCTGGGCGACGCGTCGGCCCAGGCCCGCCTGGCCGCGCTGCCGACCCCGCGCATCACCTTCAACTACCTGGGCCAGTTCGACGCCAGCTTCGATGCCGAACAGGGTGCCTTGTTCGTCCCGGCCAGCGAGCCACGCGGCGACGAGCAGAGCGCTGCGGCGCCCCTGGGCAACTGGCTGACGCTCAATGGCCAGGTCTATGCCGGCGAACTGGTCATCGGCTGGACCTACAGCCATGCGATGTTCGAGGACGCGACCGTCCAGGCCTTGGTCGATGCCTACACCGCCGAGCTCACCGCGCTGATCGACCACTGCTGCGAGGCCCAGGGCGGTACGACACCGTCGGACTTCCCGCTGGCGCGGCTGGATCAGCCGCGTCTGGACCGCCTGCTCGACGCCCCGCGCAGCGTGGAAGACGTCTACCCGCTGTCGCCCATGCAGCAGGGCATGCTGTTCCACAGCCTGTACGACCAGGGCAACGGCGACTACGTCAACCAGATGCGCGTGAGCGTGGAAGGGTTGGACGTCGAGCGCTTCCAGACGGCCTGGCAGGCGGCGGTCGATGCGCACCCCATCCTGCGCAGCCGGTTCGCTTGGGAAGGTGACATCGGGCAACCCTTGCAGATCGTCGAGCGCCACGTCCAGGTGCCGTTCGAGGCCCACGACTGGCATGCCGACGCCGACCTCGATACCCGGCTGGAGGCACTGGCCGAGGCCGAACGTGCCCGTGGCTTCGACCTGCGCCAGGCGCCGTTGCTGCGCCTGTGCGCAGTGCGCACGGGCGAGCAGCATCATGAACTGATCTACACCAACCACCACATCCTCATGGATGGCTGGAGCAACTCGCAGCTGATGGGCGAGGTGCTGCAGCATTACGTCGGCCAGGCACCGGCCAAGACCGGCCGCTACCGCGACTACATCGAGTGGCTGCAGCGCCAGGACGCGGCCGTGAACGAAGCCTTCTGGCGCGAACGCCTGGCCATCCTCGAGGCGTCCACGCGCCTGGCCCATGGGTCGGTTGACGACCCCGCCGAAGGCTACGCCAGCCATGTGCGTGTGCTGGACGCTGCGCGCACCCAGCGCCTGGAACGCTTCGCCCGCCAGCAGAAAGTGACCGTCAACACCCTGCTGCAAGCCGCCTGGCTGGTGCTGCTGCACCGCTACAGTGGCCAGGCCACGGTAGCCTTCGGCGCCACCGTGGCCGGACGATCGACGGAGCTGGTCGGTATCGAGCAGCAGATCGGCCTGTTCATCAACACGTTGCCGGTGATCGCCACGGTGACGCCGACCTGTTCGGTGGCCGATTGGCTGCAGCAGGTGCAGGCGACGAACCTGGCCTTGCGCGAACACGAACACACGCCGCTGTTCGAGATCCAGCGCTGGGCCGGGCAGGGCGGTGACGCGCTGTTCGACAGCGTGCTGGTATTCGAGAACTACCCGGTCGCCGAGGCCCTGGAGCGCGGTGCGCCCCAGACCTTGCGCTTCGGCACGGTGGACAGCCGCGAGCAGACCAACTACCCGCTGACCCTCGGCGTCAACCTGGGCGGTACGCTGGAGCTGCATTACGGTTACCAGCGTGCCGCGTTCGATGCCGCCACCATCGCCCGGCTGGACCAGCACCTGATCGCCCTGATGGAGCGCTTCAGCCACCGACCCGAAGCGGCCCTGGGCACCCTGGAACTGCTCGATGCCACGGCGCAGGCCGCGTTGCAGCAGGCCAACGCCCCGCAGCCATGGCAGGACGGGCTGTTGGTGCATCAGCGCATCGCCGCCCAGGCCGCGCGCCGTCCCCAGGCGCCTGCCGTCGTGTTCGAAGGGCAGACCTTGAGCTTCGCCGCCCTGGAACGGCAGGCCAATCGCCTGGCGCACCGCCTGCTGGCCGAAGGGGTCGGCGCCGAAATTCGCGTCGGCGTGGCGCTACCCCGAGGGCCGGGGATGATCGTCGCGCTGCTGGCCGTGCTCAAGGCCGGCGGCGCCTACGTCCCGCTCGATGCCAGCCACCCGCGCGAGCGCCTGGCGTACCTGATGCAGGACTCCGGCATCGCCTTGCTGCTCACCGATACGACCTTGCAGGCCCGCTTGCCCTTGCCCGCGACGCTGAACGTGCTGGCGCTGGACCGCCTGGACCTCGGCGCCCAGCCCGAGTTCGCGCCCGAGGTGTCGGTGCCGGCGCAGAGCCTGGCCTATGTGATCTACACCTCCGGCTCCACCGGCACGCCCAAGGGGGTGTGCGTCGAGCACGGCCCCTTGGCGATGCACTGCGAAGCGATCGGCCAGCGTTACGCGATGACCCAGGACGATTGCGAACTGCACTTCATGTCGTTCGCCTTCGACGGGGCGCACGAGCGCTGGCTCACCGCGCTGACCCATGGCAGCCGTTTGCTGGTGCGTGACGACAGCCTGTGGGAGCCCGGCCAGACCTGCGCGCGCATGCGTGAACACGGTGTCACCGTGGCAGCGTTCCCGCCGGCCTACCTGCTGCAGATGGCCGAGCATGTCGAGCTTCACGGCCAGCCACCCCAGGCCCGGATCTACTGCTTCGGCGGCGATGCCGTACCCCGTGACAGCTACCAGCGGGTGCATGCCGCCCTGGCACCGCAGCACATCATCAACGGCTATGGACCGACCGAGACGGTGGTCACGCCGCTGATCTGGAAGGCCGACCGCGAGACCGACTGCGCAGCAGCCTACGCACCGATCGGCACGCGCATCGGCGACCGCCGCACCTGCGTGCTGGCGGCCGACCTCAGCGTGCTGCCAGCCGGCGTGCAGGGCGAGCTCTACCTGGGCGGCCACGGCCTGGCCCGCGGCTACCTGGACCGCCCTGGGCTGACCGCCGAGCGCTTCGTCCCCGACCCGCTGGGCGCGCCGGGCGCTCGCCTGTACCGCAGCGGCGACCTGGTGCGCGAACGGCCCGACGGGGTGTTCGACTACCAGGGCCGGGTGGACAACCAGGTGAAGGTTCGCGGGTTCCGCGTCGAGCTGGGTGAGATCGAGGCGCGTCTGCTGGCCGAGACCGGCGTGCGCGACGCCGCCGTCGTGGCCCAGCCAGGCCCCAATGGGCAGCAGCTGGTGGGTTATGTGGTCGCCACGCACCCGGCGCAGGTCGATCCGGCCTGGTGCGAAGGCCTCAAGGCCACCTTGCGCCAGGCACTGCCCGACTACATGGTCCCGGCGCACCTGCTGCTGCTCGAGGCCATGCCGCTCAACCCCAACGGCAAGCTCGACCGCAAGGCGTTGCCACAGCCCGGCACCGGTGTGTCCGACCACGCTTACGTCAGCCCAGGCACGGCGCTGGAGCAAGCCGTGGCCGCCGTGTGGACCGAGGTGCTGCACGTACCCCGTGTCGGGCTGCACGACCATTTCTTCGCGCTGGGCGGGCATTCATTGCTGGCCACCCAAGTGGTGGCGCGCGTGCGTCACGCCCTGGGCGTCAAGGTGGCCTTGCGTACGCTGTTCGAGCACCCCACGCTGCAGGCGTTCTGCGCGCGACTCGAACACCGCCCGGCCGTCGAAGTGCCGCGCATCGGCCTGGCCGACCGCACCCGCCCGCTGGCGCTGTCCTACGCCCAGGAGCGGCAGTGGTTCCTTTGGCAGCTGGCGCCCGACAGCGCCGCCTACCACATCCCCGTCGCCTTGCGCCTGCACGGCCCGCTGCAACCCGAGGCCCTGCGGCAGGCCTTCGAACAGCTCATCGCTCGGCACGAAAGCCTGCGCAGCGTCATGCGCCAGACCGGCGAACACGCCGAGCAGATCGTCCAGGCGCCGTTCACCTTCACGCTGCCGCTGGACCCCCTCGATCGCCTCGATGACGCCGTCCTGCGGACACGTCTCGAACAACAGGTGCGCCAGCCGTTCGACCTGACCCAGGGGCCTCTGCTGCGCGCCTGCCTGGTGCGCCAGGCCCCGGACACCCACGTGCTGGTGCTGGTGCTGCACCACATCGTCAGTGATGGGGTGTCCATGCAGGTCATGGTCGAGGAGCTGGTCGCGCTGTACGCGGCCCTCAGCCAAGGGCAGGCGCCGAGCCTGCCGGCCTTGCCGATCCAGTACGCCGACTACGCCGTCTGGCAACGGGACTGGATGGCGGCTGGCGAGCGCGAGCGGCAACTGGCGTACTGGCTCGACCGGCTGGGCGGCCCGCAGCCGGTGCTCGAACTGCCCCTGGATCACCCACGGCCACCGGTGCGCAGCCAGGCCGGCGCACGCCTGGCGCTGGCGTTGCCAGCCACCGTACAGGACGGCCTGCGCCGTCTGGCGCGCGAGCAGGGCGCCAGCCTGTTCATGGTGCTGCTGGCGGCCTACCAGGCCCTGCTGCATCGCCATAGCGGGCAGACCGACATCCGCGTCGGCGTGCCGGTCGCCAACCGGCATCACCCGAGCACCGAGCGGCTGATCGGCTTCTTCGTCAACACCCAGGTGCTGCGTGCCGAGGTCGACCCACGCCAGCCCTTCACCGCGCTGCTGCAGGACGTTCGCCAGGCGGCGCTGGGCGCCCAGGCGCACCAGGACCTGCCGTTCGAGCAACTGGTCGAAGCCCTGGCGCCGGCCCGAGACCTGAGCCACAGCCCGCTGTTCCAGGTCATGCTCAATTACCAGAGCGAGGCCCGGCGCACGCCAGGTGGCCAGCAGGTTCAGGGATTGGGCGTGGAAGGGGTGCAGTGGGACACCGGCCTTGCCCAGTTCGACCTGACGCTGGAGGTGTTCGACGGCGACGAGGGGCTGACCCTGGCGTTCGTGTATGCCACGGACCTGTTCGAACAGGCCCGCATGCAGCGTCTGGCGACGCATTTCGTGAACCTGTTGCAGGGCATCGTCGAGCGGCCGGAGCAGACGGTGGCCGAGTTGCCGTTGCTCGACGCTGGCGAGCGCGAGCGTGCGTTGGTGCAGTGGAATGACACGGTGGCGCGCTACCCGCTGGACCGCAGCGTTCAGCAGTTGATCGAGGCTCAGGTGCAGCGCACGCCCGAGGCTGAAGCGTTGGTGTTTGGCGGGACGCGCCTGAGCTATGCGCAGCTCAATGAACGTGCCAACCGCCTGGCTCATCGCCTGATCGAATTGGGCGTCGGGCCCGATGTGCTGGTGGGCATCGCGGCCGAGCGCAGCGTGGAAATGGTGGTGGGGTTGCTGGCCATTCTCAAGGCTGGTGGTGCCTACGTGCCGCTGGATCCTGAGTATCCGCAGGACCGTCTGCGCTACATGCTGGAAGACAGTGGCGTGAGCCTGCTGTTGACTCAGAGCCATCTGGATTTGCCAGTGAGCGAGGGCGTGCAGACGTTGGCGCTGGACTTGGAGGCAGGCAGTGCTCGCCTCGATGACCCGCAGGTAGCGGTGCATCCTGAAAACCTGGCTTATGTGATCTACACCTCCGGCTCCACGGGCCGCCCGAAAGGGGCGGGCAACCGTCATTCGGCACTGGTCAACCGGCTGTGCTGGATGCAGGAAGCCTACGGTCTGACGGCAGACGACACGGTGCTGCAAAAGACCCCGTTCAGCTTCGACGTGTCGGTGTGGGAATTCTTCTGGCCGCTGATGACGGGCGCACGGTTGGTCGTGGCGGCTCCAGGGGATCATCGCGACCCAGCACGCCTGATCGAGCTGATTACCCGCGAGCAGGTCAGCACGCTGCACTTCGTGCCCTCGATGCTGCAGGCCTTCATGCAGGACCTGAACGTCTCGCGCTGCA
>NZ_JAAMQJ010000062.1 GCF_013523125.1 Pseudomonas entomophila
CAAACAGATCGTCTGCGCGGCCATGCGCAAGCTGCTGCACCTGGTGTATGGCGTGGTGAAATCCGACAAACCATTCGACCCTCAGATCGCGCTTGCGAAGTGAGGATCAAGACGGTATCTACACCCGTAGTCCCACCGCGGAGTTGCAGGCTATCGCGGTCATCTGTGGGAGCCCCTGTGCCGCGATTGGGCCTGAAAGGCAGGCCTTTCACGTCTTTGTCTAAATCGCGTCCTACGTCGATTTCGAGTCAAAATCGAGAAAAAATCCGACCTGATTTGATCTAGGCATCATCCGATATGATCAAAAAATAATCATATCTTGGTGCTTTTCTCAAAGACGTTGAAAGGCCTGGGCCTGAAAGGCCCACACAGCAGTCAACTCGCTGGCCTGCATCAATGACCCTATATGGCCTGCCCGCATTGATTAGATGCAGCCAATACAGCTACGGCCTCACGTCCACGCCCAGCCCTTCGATGAAGATGGCCGCCGTCTTCGCGCCGATGCCTTCGAAGGCCATCAGTTTCGGCATCAGCGATGCAGGGTCGTCGATCAGGTGACTGACGCGTCCGGCATGCACCTGCTCGATCCGCAGTGCGAGTGCATGCAAGCGCCTGGCCGTGGATTCGTCGTAACGCGCATACCCACCCTGCCCCAACAACGTCACCAAGCGCCGGTGTCCGGTCTCGCGCAGGGTCCGCGCATCGGCCAGCACCCCTGCGGCGCGCAGGCCCTCGAACGTCTTCATCGCCACCGTCGCGCGTATGCGCTTGCCCATCAGGAAGCTGGCGACCAGCCAATGGAAGCGTGCCGTTTCACCGCCCTGCGCCAGGTCGATGCCCAGGTCGGCCGGGATCACGCGTGCGGTCATGCTCGACAACCTCGCTCAGTGCCAGCCCAGCTCACGGCGAATCGCCGCGCGGTACGGGGTGTCCAGCTGCCGAGGCACCTGCTCGATGTAGTGACGCGCATGCTGCCCGGTCTCGCCCTCGAGTTCGTCGAGGTAGCGAATGGCGTCTTCCTGGGACGGCAGGGGATTTTCCACCCCTGCGAAACGCGGCGGCAGGCCCGTCCAGATGACTGCATCCAGACCACGGGCGGCCGCCCATGGAATCAGATGGCCGCCGTGGCCCTGCCTGACCAGCACGCTCCCGACGCCGTCGGTACGCTGCTCGGGAATCTGCTCGCGTGCGCGCAGCATGTGGCAGGCATCGGCGAGGTCGCCGGTATCGACCAGGCCCCAGAACACCGGAAACACTGGCGCGCTCAGGCACAAGGCAGTGGACAGCTCGCCACCCTCGGCGACGCGGCAGAACTCCACCGCCACGTCAGGGCCATCGGCTCGCCAGTCACCGCGCATGCGCAAGGGGCCAGTCTTCCAGAGCAAGGAGCCCCAACCTAGGCAGGCAATCTTCATCTGTGGTCTCTCAGGTCAAGGAGGCTTGTCTGGACATGGACACTGGCCGCTGGCCAGCGTTTCCTCGAGCTATCTGCCTGTCGTCCCCTGCCATGCCCTGTCAAGTGCAGCCTCGCCCTGCTTCGACGCTGCGCGAAGCCAAAGCGCGGACAGATGTAACAATGTGTTTCAGATATAGCGTTACATAATTACATTACATATCATGGCCAACCTCTTCATTCGATGAACGATTGTTCATGTACGGTGGCAGGGAAGGCCCTTACCGCGCTGCTTCGCGGGCGACGCCGACCGTGCCGCCGGTCGTCAACCAGAAGGAATGCCTCCCCGTGGTCACCAAGCACCGCCTGAAACTGCTCGCGGCCTCGTTCGCCGCCTGGGCCGCCCTGTCGTCCACCGGCGTGGTCGCCGAAGAACGCGTCTTCGACGTCGTCGCGCCTTTCGAGATCGTCGGCCTGGACCCTTCGGTCTCCGGCTTCATCTTCCAGCGCATGCAAGTCACCGAAACCCTGCTCGAAGCCGATGCCGACGGCCAGCCGATCCCGGCCCTGGCCGAACGCTGGCGAGTGTCCGAGGACGGCAAGACCTGGCACCTGACACTGCGCCAGGGCGTCACCTTTCACGACGGCAGCGCGCTGACCGCGGCTGCGGCCGCCCATGCGCTGAACGTGGCGCGCGGCAAGCCGGGCATCCTGCGCAATGCGGCGATCAGCGCCATCACTGCTGAGGGCAACGACGTGGTCATCCGGCTCGAGCAGCCCTTCGCCCCCCTGCTGTCGCTGCTGGCGCATTCCTCGACCAGCATCCTGGCGCCGGCGGCCTACGACACGCAGAACGCCGTGAAAGCGATCATCGCCACCGGCCCCTACCGCACCACCCTGATCGAACCGCCACAACGCCTGAAGACCGAGCGGTTCGCGCAGTACTGGGGCACCCAGCCGGCCATCGAGAAGGCCACTTACCTTGGCGCCGGCCGCGGCGAGACGCGTACGCTGATGGCCGAAAGCGGCGGTGCCGACCTGGTGTTCCAGCTCGACCCGCCCAGCATCGCCCGACTGTCCCGCGCACCGAACGTGCAGGTGCTGACCGGCCCGGTGCCGCGGGTGGTGATGCTCGCGGTCAACGCCGGCGCCGGCGCCACGGCCTCGGTCGAGGTGCGCCGCGCCCTGAGCCTGGCGATGCAGCGCGAGGGCATTGCGGCGGCCGTGCTGCGCGCCCCCGGCACCGCCGCCACGCAGATGTTCGCCGCCAACGTCACGGCCTGGCACGACCCCAGCCTGCCGCCTCTGCGCCACGACCCTGAAGCGGCCAAGGCCTTGCTCAAGGCCGAGGGCTGGACACCCGGCGCCGACGGCATCCTGGAAAAGAACGGCGAACGCCTGCACCTCAAGCTGCTGACCTTCGGCGATCGCCCCGAACTGGCGCTGATCGCCACCGCCCTGCAGGCCCAACTCAAGGAGGTCGGCGTGGACGTCGAGGTGGCGGTGGAGAACCTCAGCGCCATCCCGGCGGCGTACCACGACGGCAGCCTGCAACTGGCACTGTTCTCGCGCAACTACGCCCTGGTGCCCGATCCGCTGGTGACCCTGTACGGCGACTTCGGCCACGGCGGCGCCGAGTGGGGCCCGCTGGGCTGGAACAACCCAACCTTCGACCAAGCCATGACCGCGCTGCTGAACAGCAAGACGCCGGCTGAGCAGCAGACCCTGCGCCACCAGATGCTGGCCGAGGTCCAGAGCGAACTGCCGCTCATCCCGGTGGCCTGGTACCGCCAGTCCATCGCCGTCTCCAAGGACGTGGAAGGCGCGGCCATCGACCCGTTCGAGCGTACCTTCGGCCTGAGCACGATGCGGTGGGCCGAATGATTCGACTGCTCGGATTCCGCCTGTTCCAGGCCTTGATGGTGGCGCTGCTGGTCGGTGCCCTGACCTTCCTGCTGATGAGCCTGCTGCCGGGCGATGCCGCCTACCGCATCGCCGCCGGCCGCTATGGCTACGACATGGTCAACGGTGCGGCGGCAGAGGCCGTGCGCGCCGAACTCGCCCTCGATCAGCCGGTGCTCTGGCGCTTTATCAGCTGGATGGGCGACGTGCTGACCTTCGACCTGGGCACCTCGCTGGTCTCGGGCACGCCGGTGGCCGAGGTGGTCCGGCATGAGCTGGGCAGCTCAGTGCGCCTGGCGCTGGGCGCGGTGCTGCTGTCCTGCCTGATCGGCCCGCCGCTGGGCGTGCTGGCCGGCCTGCGGCCCGGCGGCTGGCTCGACAAGGGGTTGCTGTTGCTGAGCACGGCCACCCGCGCCGTCCCGCACTTCGTTCTGGGCGTGGTGCTGGTACTGGTCTTCGCGGTGTCGCTGGCCCTGCTGCCGTCGGCCGGGCACGGCACCTGGGCGCACAGCGTGCTGCCGACGCTCACCCTGGCCCTGGGCCTGGCGGCGGTGTCGTCACGGGTGGCGCGGGACGCCACGCTCAAGGTCGCGGCCTCACCGTTCTATGCCTTCGGCCGGCTCAAGGGCCTGAGCGGGGCACGGGTGTTCCAGCGCCACGGGCTGCGCAACATCGGCGTACCGGTGGTCACCTACCTCGGTGTGCAGCTGGTGTACCTGATCGAGGGCGTGGTGGTGGTCGAGACGCTGTTCGCCTGGCCGGGCATCGGCCACGGGCTGGTGCATGCCATCGTCCAGCGCGACCTGCCCATGGTCCAGGGCACGGCCCTGGCGATGGGCCTGATGTTCGTGCTGCTCAACACCGTGGTCGACCTGGCCAACCACTTCATCGACCCGCGCAGGAAGGACGCATGAACCTCGAACTCACCCTCGCCGATGCGGCGCCAGCGCCGCGTCACCTGCCGCGCCTGGTCGGCTACGCCCTGCTGGCCCTGCTGGTGGCCCTGGCCGTGCTGGTGCCGCTGCTCTGGCCCCTGGACATCGGCCGGCAGGACTACACCGCCATTCTCTCGCTGCCATCGGCTGCCCACCCCCTGGGCACCGACCACCTGGGGCGCGACATGCTCGCGCGCCTGGCCTCGGCCGTGCGTCTGTCGCTGGGGCTGGCCGTGGTCAGCGTGATCACCGCGGCTTTGCCAGGCGTGCTGCTGGGCATCCTCGCCGCCTGGAAAGGCGGCCTGACCGACAAGTGCCTCGGCCTGGTGGCCGAGCTGTTCCTGGCCCTGCCGGGGCTGCTGCTGGTGCTGCTGGTGGTGGCCATCCTGCCGGGCTCGTTCATCGCGCTGTACGGCGCGGTCGCCCTGGTGCTGTGGATCGAGTACTTCCGCATGACCCGCGCGCTGGCGCGCACCGTGCTGGCCTCGCCAGCGGTCACCGCCACGCGGCTGCTGGGCTTCGGGCCGGCGTACATCATTCGCCGTCACCTGTGGCCGGAGCTGGCCCCGGTGATCCTGACCCTGGCCGCCTTCGGCGCGGCCTCGGCGATCATGGCCATCGCCGCGCTGGGCTTCATCAGCGTCGGCGTGCGTCCGCCCACGGCGGAGCTGGGCCTGATGATCACCGAACTGCTGCCCTACTTCGCCGAGGCACCGTCCATCATCGCCCTGCCGATCCTGGTCATCTTCCTCATCGTGCTGTCGCTCATGTTGATCGCTGGAGGGCGTAAAGCGTGAAACCACTTCTGACCACCCATGCCCTGGAAATCCGTACCGCCCACACGACGTTGGTGGATCCGCTGTCGATCGCGCTGTTTCCTGGCGAGGTCCTGAGCATCATCGGCGAGACCGGCTCGGGCAAGAGCCTGTTCGCCCAAGGCGTGGTCGGCAACCTGCCGGCCGGCCTGCAGGCCTGGGGCCGCGTCGCCTTCGGCAGCGGCTTCGCCGAAGACGGCCAGGACACCGGCCGCCAGGCCCTGTGGGGCCGCGAGATCGCCGTGCTGCCCCAGGAACCCTGGCTGAGCCTGGACCCGACCATGCGTGCCCGGGCCCAGGTCTCGGAAACCTACGAATACGTGGTCGGCACCTCGCCTGAACAGGCCCGCACCCAGGCTACCCGGGACCTCGATCGCCTGGGCCTGGCGCACACCCAAGAGCGCTACCCCTTCCAGCTCTCTGGCGGCATGGCCCAGCGCCTGGCGTTCGCCGCCACCCACGCCGGCGGGGCCAAGGTGATGGTGGCGGACGAGCCGACCAAGGGCCTGGACAGCGCCCGCATCGGCGAGGTCATCGGCCTGCTCAAGGCCGGTCTGGAGGATGGCGGCGCACTGCTGATCATCACCCACGACATGGACGTCGCCCGCCGCCTGGGCGGCAAGGTGATGATCATGCTCAAGGGCACGGTCGTCGAAAGCGGCCTGGCCGACGAGGTGCTGAACCATCCCCAGCACCCCTACACCCAGCGGCTGCTGAACGCCGACCCGGCGCGCTGGCCAGCCCCGGCGCCTCGCGCCCTTGACGGTGAACCTGTGGTCCGTGTCCGTGACCTGACGGTCAGCCGCGGCGGGCAGACGCTGTTCAGCCACCTCGACTTCCAGGTGCGGGCGGGCGAGATCGTGGGCGTCACCGGGCCATCCGGGTGCGGCAAGTCTACCCTGGGCGACGTCATGCTCGGACTGATGGACGCCCAGCAGGGCCATGTCGAGCGGCAACCCGGCACACCGCGCGTGGCCTACCAGAAGCTGTTCCAGGACCCGGTCGCGGCCTTCCCGCCGACGGTGACCCTGGCGCGCACCCTCAAGGACCTGGTCACGCTGCACCGGATCGACGCGAACCGCATCGGCCCGCTGCTGACACGCCTGCGCCTGGAGCCGACCCTGCTCGACCGCCTGCCGGGCAATGTCTCGGGCGGCGAGCTGCAGCGCTTCTCGCTGCTGCGCGTGCTGCTGCTCGATCCGGTGTTCATCTTCGCCGACGAGCCCAGCTCGCGCCTGGACCTGATCACCCAGCAGGAGATGCTCATGCTGCTGGTCGAGACGGCCCGCGAACGAAACACCGCCGTGCTGCTGGTCAGCCACGACGAGGCCTTGATCGAGGCGGTCTCGGACCAGCGCATCCGCCTGGGCGAACAGCCCTGCGCGACCGCCACGGCCAGCGCTGCGGCGCCGGTCCGTCCCTCGTCCACCCCGCTCAATGCATAGGCCGCTTTCCGTGAAGACTCCCTTGAAGACCTGCTCCTTCGGGCTGGTCATGCTGGCCAGCCCTTTGGCCTGCGCCGATTCTGCGCAATCGAACGCCAACGGCTTTCTCGAAGACAGCCGCTGGGGTGTGCTCAACCGCTCCGTCTTCGACCAGCGCGACTACCGCCACGGCGGGCGCAACGGCGCTGCGCGCAATGCCTACAAGCCGCGCGCCGCACGCAACGGCAAGGCCGAGGAATGGGCCTACGGGCTGATGGGCACCTTCCAGTCCGGCTTCACCCCCGGCCTGATCGGTGTCGGCGTGGACGCCCATGCCTACCTGGGCGTGCGCCTGGACAGCGGTGGCGGTCGCGCCGGCAAGGCGCGCCTGCTGGGCCTGGACAATGAAGGCCACCCGAAATCGAGCTACGGCCGCGGCGGCGCGGCGCTCAAGCTGCGCCTGGCCGACACGGTGCTGGCGTACGGCGAGCAGCGGGTCAAGACGCCGGTGTTCAGCTCCTCCGACAGCCGCCTGCTGCCCGAAACCGCCACCGGCTGGTTCCTCACCAGCAAGGACATCGAGCAGGTGACGTTGGTGGCAGGCCACTTCACCGAAAGCATCGACCGCAACGCCAGCAGCCATGACCGCGGCTTCGTGGTGAACTACTCCAATGGCCGGCAAGGCGACAGCGTCGATGTGCTGGGACTGGTCTGGGCCCCCTCGAGCGCGTTCACCGGCAGCCTGTACACCTCACGCTACGAAGACACCTGGAACCAGCACTACCTGGGCAGCACCGTCGCGCACGCGTTCGACGACCAGCGCAGCCTCAGCCTGGACCTGAACCTGTACCGCACCACCGACACCGGCCGCGCCTTGTCCGGGCGCATCGACAACACCACCTGGAGCCTGATCTCGCGCTACAGCCAGGGGCCGCACACCGTCAGCCTGGGCTGGCAGCAGGTCGATGGCGACACGCCGTTCGACTACGTGACCCGGGGCGCGATCTTCCTGAGCAACGCGGTGCAGCTGTCGGACTTCAACGCCCCCCACGAGAAATCCTGGCAGGCCCGCTACGACCTGAACCTGGCGACCTATGGCGTGCCGGGCCTGAACCTCTCGGCTGCCTACGTGCGCGGCTTCGACATCGACGGCCGGCAGGTCGACCCTCGAGGCGGCTACGCCTACCTGGGCTATGGCCAAGGGGGGCAGCACTGGGAGCGCGACCTGGAAGCCAAGTACGTCATCCAGAGCGGCAAGGCCAAGGGCACGACCTTCTCCGTGCGCCATAACGTCCACCGCGGCAACGCCGCCCAGGCCGAACTGGACGCCGACCAGATCCGCCTGGCCGTGGAGTTCCCCCTGACCGGCACGTTCTAGCGTTCGCAGGGCGCGTCGAGCGGCGCTTTCTGGAATTTTGTGACCGTGGTGACGTTCCAAACGGTTCTGGAAACAGGAGCGCACAGGATGAAGCCTTTCACGATCTCGGTACCGGACGCGCGGTTGATCGCCCTCCAGCAGAAAGTGGCCCAGTTCGACTGGGACCGGCTGCCCGACACGGGTGGCTGGCGATCGGGCGTCGGCAAGGCCGATCTGCGCCGTCTGGTGGAGCACTGGCTGACGCGCTTCGACTGGCGCGCCGTGGAGCGGCGACTCAACGCCCTGCCCCACTTCATCACCGAGGTGGCCGGCGAACCGCTTCACTTCATCCACGCTCGGGGCGATGGGCGCAAACCACCGGTGTTGCTGCTGCATGGCTGGCCGGGTTCGTTCATCGAATTCGAAGCGCTGATCGCGCCGCTCGCGGCGGACGGCCACGATGTGGTCGTGCCGTCGCTGCCGGGGTTCGCCTTCTCCACGCCCATTGCCGATCTGGTCGGCCCGCGCCAGGCCGGCGAACGGCTGCAGGCGCTGATGCAGCAGCTGTTCGGCAGCACCCGCTACGTCGCCCAGGGCGGTGACTGGGGCGCGCACATCGCCAGCTGGATGGCCCATGACCGCCCGGACGCCCTGCTCGGCATTCACCTGAACATGGTGAACATTCTGGCGCAGGGCACGGCCCCCACCACGCCTGAAGTACAGGATCTGCTGGCCCGTCGCGAGGCGCTGCTGGACCGGGAGTCCGGCTACAGCCACGAGCAGCGCACACGCCCGCAGACCCTGGGCGTCGCCCTGGCCGACAGCCCGGTCGGGGCGGCGGCCTGGATTCTGGAGAAGTTCGGCCAATGGGCGGACCTGCCCACACGGGACGACGGCAGCCCGGACCTGTGGGCGCGGTTCGACGAAGACACGCTGCTGACCAACATCATGCTCTACCTGGCCACGCCCGCAGTGGTGACCGCCCAGTGGATCTACCAGGGCCAGCAGGAAGAAGGATCGACCCAGTTCGCCGCCGGTACGCGGGTGAACACGCCCGTGGGTATCGCGGCGTTCCCCGACCCCGTGTTCCTGCCCACGCCGCACTCGCTCGCCGAACAGACCTACAACGTCGTCCACTACAGCACGCCGCCCAAGGGCGGCCACTTCGCCGCGCTGGAGCAGCCGGCGCTCATGCTGGCCGGCCTGCGTGCGTTCATCGTCTCGCTGGCGGGAGGCCGCGCCTGATCACGCTGTCCCAGGCCGACGCACGGCGCCTCGCGCTGACGGCCCAAGGCTTCAACAAGGCCGTCGACCGCGACCGTGTGCCGGATCCGGCGCGGCTGCGGTGTGTCATTCGCCAGCTGGGGCTGCTGCAGATCGATAGCGTCAACGTCCTGGCCCGTGCGCACTACCTGCCGTTGTACTCGCGCCTGGGCGCCTACGAACGCACCGACCTGGACCGCTTCATGGTCGAGCGGCCCAAGCGCTTCTTCGAATACTGGGGGCACGAGGCGTCGCTCCTGCCGGTCGAGTGCCACCCGCTGCTGCGCTGGCGAATGGCGCGTGCACGGGCAGGCCAAGGCATCTGGCGGCCGCTCCAGCCCTTTGCCGCCGAGCGACGCAGCGAGGCCGAGGCCCTGCTCGCCCACATCGCGCCCCACGGGCCGCTCGCCGCCTCGGACCTGGCCAGTGCTGCCGCACGCCCCAAGGGCATGTGGGCGTGGAGCGCCACCAAACATGCCCTCGAGTGGCTATTCTGGTCCGGCCTGGTGGCCGCCTCTCATCGCCGCAGCAGCTTCGAGCGGGTCTACGACCTGCCAGAGCGCGTCCTGCCACGGGCGATCCTCGAGACGCCGACACCCCCTGCCGAGGCGGCCCACCGCGCCCTGCTCGCCCGGGCGGCCCAGGCCCTGGGCGTGGCCACCGCAGGCGATCTGCGCGACTACTTCCGCCTGCCCGCCGCCGACGTGCCCGCACCCCTCGCGCAACTGGTCGAGGACGGCACCCTGACCCCGGTTCGCGTCCAGGGTTGGCGCCAACCGGCCTACCTTCACCGCGACGCCCGCGCGGGCCGGCGACTGAGCGGCGCGACGCTGCTCTCGCCGTTCGACCCGCTGATCTGGCACCGCGACCGCACGGAGCGTCTGTTCGACTTTCGCTATCGGCTCGAGATCTACACGCCTGCGCACCAGCGTGAGCATGGCTATTACGTCCTGCCGTTCATGCTGGACGGGGCGTTGGTGGCGAGGGTGGATCTGAAGGCGGTGCGTCAGGAGGGTCGGCTGGTGGTGCGTCAGGCTACCCTGGAGCCCGGTGCGGGTGATCAGGTGGTGGAGGCACTGCGCGCCGAATTGCAGCGGATGGCCGGGTGGTTGGGGCTGGCGACGGTCGATTCGGCGGTGCTGGACGTACAGCGCTAGGGTCCTGAAACCCACCCGCCATCAAGCATCGGAACGGGCAAGGTATGTCGAGTGCGCCTTGCGTGCCGATGGTTCTGCACTGAGTTCGTCATAGGCCTTTGAGACTAGATCGGTCTGGACGGCCCTGAACCCGTGGAAACGTCGAGTGCTTCGGCCAACCGCACCTGCATCAGCTCCAGCAACGCCCGGACCCGCGCCGTCACGGAGTGCCGGTGGCTGTAGGCACCGAGCAATTGCAGGGGCGCGGGGCGCAGGTCCAGATGAACCTCCTGCAAACGCCCCGCCGCCAGGTCTTCCCGGCAGGGATGGGCCGCCACGATCGCGAAACCGAGCCCCTGCCGGGCACCGGCCACGGCCAGTTCCCCGCTGTTGACGCGATAGCGGCTGCGCACCGGCACCTTGACGATCTGGCCCGCCGCGTCCTGGAACTGCCAGGGCTGGCCCTTGAGCGCGCTGAGGGTGGTGATGCACGGCAGCGTCTTCAGGTCGCGCACGTGGCGCGGCACCCCGGTCCGGGCCAGCAAGGACGGCGCGGCCACCACGATGCTGGGCAGCGTGGCGAGCTCACGGGTGATGAAGGCGCTGTCGTCCTGGTGACCACGGTGAAAGACGATGGACAGGTCGACGTCCTCCCGCAGCACCTCCAGCCCGGTCATCCGCGTATCGCATTCGAGCTCAATGCCGGGGTGCAGGCTGCAGAATTCGGCGAGGATGGGCGCTAGCAGACGGGGGGCCTCACCGGGCATGCAGACCGTCAGGCGACCCCTCAGCTCGCGTTGCCCCGCGCCGAGCGCTTCCTGCGTCGAGAGCAGCGCCTCGAGCAAAGGTTTGGCGCGCTCATAGAGCAGGCGACCGGCCTCCGTCATCCGCAGGTGACGAGTGCTGCGCTCCAGCAGACGTGTGCCGAGCTGGCGTTCCAGGGCAGCGACGTGGCGGCTGACGCTGGAAGACGGCATGGACAGAAGGCGCGAGGCGCCTGTGAAACTCTGCTCATCGACGACGGCCGCATAGACACGGACCGCGTTCAGATCGAGTGCATCGCGCATTGATTATCCCGCCTGAGGCATTAAAGCCTTCCATTTTCGCACGCTAGTGTGCGCCTTTGGCGAACTCTACCCTGTCCTTTTGCCCAAGGTGACGCGTCGAACCCAGGCATGCGCACCATCGACACGAGGAGAGCTCCACCATGGACATTGGCATACTGGGCGGCGGCATTGCAGGCCTGAGCCTGGCGCTGGCCCTGCGCAAACAGGGCTACCGCCCCCGGGTCTACGAACGACAGGCAGGGCCGGCGACCCTGGGCGCGGGCGTGACGCTCTGGCCCAACGCGACCTTCGTGCTGGAGGAACTGGGCCTGCTGCACGACATCCAGGCCATTGCCGGCCGGCCGACCACCGTGCGCCGCCAGGATGCCGCAGGCCAGCCACTTGGCGGCCTCGATATCGACCTGCTGAACCGGGCGATGGGGTACCCCACCTACACGGTGCTGCGCAGCGAGTTGCAGGCCGTGCTCCTGGCGCATGCGGCACGGGCGGGGATCGACGTGGCGTTCGGGCACCGCGCGCTGGCCATCGAGCTGGACGCGACAGGCCGCGCCGTGGCCCAGTTCGACCAGGGCGCACGCATCCGCCCAGACCTGCTCATCGGCGCCGACGGCCGCATGGCCTCGGTGGCCCGTACCTTCGTCGCGGGCGACAATACCCCCGTCTACCAAGGGTTCGTGAACTGGGTCGGCGTGGCGCAGGCGCACCAGGCGCTGGTGGACGACACGGTGATCCAGGACGTGTGGGGGATGGGCGAGCGCTTCGGTTGCGTGCCGATTCGACTCGAACGGGTGTATTGGGCGGCGGCGCAGGCACGCCCCCTGCAGGACACCACGCCGGCTGCCGGAGCGCGGGAAACGCTCGAGACGCTGTTCGCATCGTGGCCTGAGCCGGTCTTGCGCCTCATTCGGGCGACGCCCGAGTCTGCCATCCGGCTGATTGCGGTGCACGACCTGGAACCGTTGGCGAGCTGGAGCCGGGCGAACGTGCTGCTGGTCGGGGACGCCGCGCACGCGCCCTTGCCGACTTCGGGACAAGGCGCCTGCCAGGCACTGGAAGATGCGTGGCATCTGGCGCGGTGCCTGGCGCATGGCAATGGGGATCTGGAGACGGTTTTCCAGACGTTCGCGCACATCCGCACGCCCAAGACCAGACGGCTGACGGAACAAGGTCGGCGCTTTGCACAGGGGCTGTTCGCCACGGACCCGGAGGTGTGTCGACGGCGTAATGAGCAGGCCAAGGCGTCCGATCCTGTCGGTGATGTGCAGGCGTTGGCGGCCGGATGGGGACAGGGGCTGCCGATACTGGGTGGCATTGACGACGGGCCTGGGCAAGGAAGTAGCGTTGGCAGCCTGTATCGTCTGGGAGAATGAAGTGAATGCGGCAAGTTGGCCTGATCCGTCATACAGGGCTATACAAGGCCTCGTGAGCGCTTTCACGGCTTTTGCCACTACGATGTGGGTCCTGCGGGCCCACTTGCACTTGGCAAAAACCGCAGAACCTCACATGAAACACGACCGTCTACCCCACCGCGGCGGGTGTAGGAGCGGCCCCTGCGCCGCGATTGGGCCCGCAGGGCCCACAAAATCAGCCCCTCAAAACCTCAGACAAGCACGACCAATACCGCCCAGATGCCCTTCAAGTCACCAGGCAATGAAATCACCCCTCGAACAACCCGTTCCCGTCAGAACATTCCAGAAAGATCGACATCCACGCATCCATGATGTCCCACACATGGCGGTCTCAGTGACCAAGTGCAACACCCGAGGTAAGGTGCTGCATGACTACTCACTACACCCACTTGACCATCGAAGAGCGCGTAACGCTAATGATCATGCGTATGCAAGGCGCCTCGCTGCG
>NZ_JAAMQJ010000063.1 GCF_013523125.1 Pseudomonas entomophila
CGTTCGCGGCGGGTTTGCTTGCGCTTGCCGGCGTACTCAAAGTCGGAAAAACTCATCTGGCTCATGGGCGGCTCGGATCAGGTGGTGCGGTGATTTTCGCATAACTGAGGACTTGTTCGGAGATTCCTTAGGAGCGTAATACGGTTTATCGAGACCCTGGGAGCGATTTTTCTCTGACTGAACAATGACCTGCGATTCGGAAGCTGCACCTGTCAATGGGTGCTCCATGTTGTCTGCGTCGACGCACAGCACGGACTCTTTATTCCAATTGCTCTGGAGCATGGCAAACAAGATGATGCACGACATGTCAACCATGGTTGGGTAGTACGCACCGAGGACATCGTCCCAAGGTCGGACAGGGTGCTTGATGAGTCGCTTCGCACCCACGCGATTCCACCGGAAAAGCAAGAGCTGGATGATGTCTTGGCAGTCACCTTTTGATATCAAGTATTTGGGGGCGTAAGTGGTGGCGATAGTCTCCAGTGAGAGGTCCATAGGGTAACCGTGCTTCAGCAGGGTTTTGTGGACTCGGCTCTCCTCTGGGGCCCAGTGCCACAGGCTGTTGTGAACAAAGGGGTCGGTTGGGGACTCGAAGCGGTAGCAATCTGGGCGTGCCTCGTAGAGCTTGTTGAACTCTCCCAAGAGGTCAGGGCCATCCATAAGAGCGGCAAGCTCCGGGTCGTTTGTATGCTTGATTTTGTCCGCAACCATTCGAGTTGAGACTTTTAGCTTATGCTCGCGACGATGCTGTGCCCATTTGAAAATGTTCTCTCGGGTGTGATTTGGCGTGTATGTTTGAATGATTTCGTCAAACAGATAAGGCTCGGCTGTCGCCACTATTTCGCGAAAAGCTAGCTTCTCATACAGCGTATCAACGTGCGTCTTGAGGGCGCTCACGAGCATCTCATTTGTCTCGCCCGTCAATGGAAGAGTCTTTTTCTGATCATTGCCTGTGATCGGTGAAAGCTGAATTTGCGGCAAGAGATCAGTTTCTTTAGAGATCAGGGTGATTGCTGATTTAAGCTTGCTCGCGTTTTCCTTCTTCTCTTGATTCGCAAGCAAAAAGGTTCGGAAGTTGTTGAAGACTTCTGCGCTGATATCCGTCAGGTATTTGAGGTGGAAACTCTCTGGGTTTCGCTCGTTGAAGTCTCTGGCGAAGTCGAAGAAAAGCTTGATGGCTTGGCGCAACCCGTAGCCCGAAATCCTGCGGTGCGTAGCGGCGTACTTGACGAAAACCAGGTGCAGGGACAAGCACAGTGGAGATTGCTTGTCCCAGAAAGGGTGCCCTTGATAGTCGCAGGGGATTGGCTGTGAGTCGGTTGTAGGAGCTAGTTCATACGAGCTTTCTGTTGCGGGGGTGAAAAGCGAGGTCACTGCGCTGTTTCCTTTTACTCATTCTATATGGCGCAGCGAACCTTTAGAGAAGCCCAGGCCTCCTCAATTTTTTGTCGGTAATCTGCAATGGTTCCATTATTATGAATAACAACATCGGAACTTGCAACTGCGATGCCTGCTTCGGATGAATGCTCTTTGATCTTTGTTGCGTCATATCGGACGATATGCCAGATCTCACCGCCAAGATCTCGGATATATTTGGCTTCATTTTCGAACCGAATATCCTTGATGATAATGACCTCTTTGTCGGTGAGGCAAAGTTCGGAGTAAGTTGGTTTTTCAGGTTGCAAAGTGTTTATGTGATTTACACGCCTAGTTGCAAAGTCAGGAAACTCCTGGGTTGCGAGCGTTTTTATCAAGGCGATCGCGATCTCTGGAGAGATGCCCCAGAAGCTGTCGATTTGAGTCTTGGCCGTGGACCAAATCTGCTCATCGCTGAAGCCGAAAAACTCTTGGGCGGCACGCATGAAAGGCGTCTCAGGATCCTGGGTTTCTGCTTCTGTTAGCGGACGAGGAGGCGGAGTAGGGTTGTTGATTGCACGGTCAGCACGCTTAAGCCAATGCAGAGGGTCGTGGCTATCACGCATCCATTCCGTACCTACCCGCTGAAAGAATTCACGGGGAGACATCCCCCATGCGTCCAGCCGCACCTCCTTTGAGGTATCATCCCAGGTCTGAGAATTCGATAACCCGAACAGTGACTGGCATCCAGCCTTCAGTGGATTGGCCAGGGCGTAGCTAGCTACCTCCGGATGCTCCATGAGGAAAGCGGCACCTGTGTCCTTACCTGATCTCGCTTTTGCTGCGAGGCCGATGATCTTTCTCACTGGGTTCTCTCCGGGCAAAAGCTTGATTCTAAAGGCTTTCAGGGGAGAATTTCGAGGTTTACATATAAAGGCTTTCCGAAACATATCATGACGTTTACATTTTTAGACGTTCCGAAACAAGACGCCACCTACGCCTACCAGGGCGGCGGCCGTGGCCTGAGCCAGGCCCGCATCGCCCAGCTCGAACAGTTCGTGCAGGGCGACCTGCGCCCCGACCTGACTCTGGTCTTCGACCTGCCGGTGCACATCGGCCTGCAGCGCGCCGCGGCGCGTGGCCGCCTGGATCGCTTCGAGCAGGAGGGCCAGTCGTTCTTCGAGGCCGTTCGCCAGGCGTATCTGGCGCGGGCGCACCAGGCGCCGGAGCGCTATGCGCTGCTCGATGCCGCGCAGCCCCTGGCCGCCGTCCAGCACGATCTGGACGCGCTGTTGCCGATGCTGCTGGACCGTTGCCGTGGCTGACGCCTACCCCTGGCAGGAGGCGCTCTGGCAGCACCTGGCCGGGCGCGAGCGGCATGCCCATGCCTACCTGCTGCACGGGCCGCGTGGCATCGGCAAGCGCGCCCTGGCCGAGCGGTTGATGGCGCGCCTGCTGTGCCAGCGGCCTGAGGGGCTCGATGCCTGTGGTCAGTGCAAAGCGTGCCTGCTGCTCAAGGCCGGCAGCCACCCCGACCACTTCGTGCTCGAGCCCGAAGAGGCCGACAAGCCGATCAAGGTCGATCAGGTGCGCGAGCTGGTCGCCTTCGTGGTGCAGACCGCGCAGCTGGGGGGGCGCAAGGTGGTGCTGATCGAGCCGGTCGAGGCGATGAACGTCAATGCCTCGAACGCCTTGCTCAAGAGCCTCGAAGAGCCGTCCGGCGACACGGTGCTGCTGCTGGTCAGCCACCGGCCCAGCCTGCTGCTGCCGACGATTCGCAGTCGCTGCCAGCAGGTGAGTTGTCCCGTGCCGAGCGCGCCCCAGAGTCGTCAGTGGCTGGCCACGGCCTTGCCCGACAGCGACGCGTCGGCGCTTGAGGTGCTACTGGAGTTGGCGGCCGGTTCGCCGCTGAGGGCCGCCAGCCTTCAAGCGCAGGGCGTGCGCGAGCAACGGGCCCTGGTGACGGGTGGGGTCAAGCAGTTGCTCAAGCAGCAGCAGTCGCCCAGCCAGTTGGCCGAGGCGTGGAAAAACGTGCCCATGCTGCTGGTGTTCGACTGGTTCCATGACTGGGCCTACCGGATCCTGCGCTACCAGCTGACCCAGGACGAAGAGGGCCTGGGGCTGGAAGACATGCGCAAGGTGATCCAGTACCTGGCCCAGAAAAGCCGTCAGGACCAGGTGCTCGAGGCGCAGGACTGGATCCTGCAACAGCGCCAGAAGGTGCTGTCCAGGGCCAACCTCAACCCGGCATTGCTGCTCGAAGCCCTGCTGACGTCCTGGGCGCGATTGCCCGGTGTACGTTGACTGGCGCGTTCATTCACTTTCTTTCTGACTGGTTCCCATGCTCGTAGACTCCCACTGCCATCTCGACCGTCTCGACCTCGCTGCCCACCAGGGCTGCCTCGACACCGCCCTGCAAGCGGCGCGTGACCGTGGCGTCGGGCACTTTCTGTGCATCGGCGTCAGCGCCGACAATGCGCAGGCCGTCAAGACGCTGAGCGAGCGGTACGCCGACGTCGACTGCTCGGTCGGCATCCACCCCCTCGACCTGACGCCCGGTGAAGCGCCGGCCCTGGACTGGCTGCTGAACGAGCTGGCCCATCCCCATGCGGTGGCGATCGGCGAAACCGGGCTGGACTACCATTACGAACCTGAGGCGGCGGCCGTGCAGCAGGCGTCCTTCCGTCTGCACCTGGAAGCGTCTCGCCTGACCGACAAGCCGGTCGTGGTGCACACCCGGGCTGCACGGGCCGACACCCTGGCCCTGCTGCGCGAGGCCGACCTGGCCCAGGCAGGCGTGCTGCACTGCTTCACCGAGGATTGGGACATGGCCAAGGCAGCCCTCGACCTGGGCTACTACATTTCCCTGTCGGGGATCGTCACCTTCCGCAACGCCGAAGCGCTGCGTGACGTCGCGCGCCGCGTGCCAGCCGACCGCCTGCTGGTGGAGACCGACTCGCCCTACCTGGCGCCGATCCCTCATCGCGGCAAGCCCAACCTGCCACAGTACGTGCGGGAGGTCGCCGAGTTCGTCGCCTCGTTGCGCAGCGAAAGCCTGGAGTCGCTGGCCGCGCAGACCACGGCCAACTTCAAGCGGCTGTTCCCGCTCGCCCGCGTCGCCTGACGCCAGGCAAAAAAAACCCGAACTCCGGGGGGAAGAGTTCGGGTCAAGACCATTAGGAGTGGAACGAAGACACCCGGTCCCTGGTGTCTCCGTTGTCCGATACGCGGGGGAAGGCATCGGAGCAACATAAGCAGTATCGGTGATGCATGCAGACGCGCCACTGCCAATCGCAGGATTCTTAAACGGTTTTGGAATACACGGCCCCGTGCTTGTAGCGCGGCGCTACAAGCACGGCTTTACGGCTGTCACGAACGACCGACACTGGTTCGATCGACTCCGATCAGCCAAGCCCACCCCCGCCTGCCTTGTCATCCTCAGCTACAACCTAACCTGTAAGATCCGTGCAATTTCCCGCCAGTTAGGCATAATAATCCGCTTCGAACGCTACCCAAGCCTACTTATGCAGAAAGAACCTCGTAAGGTCCGTGAGTTTCGTCGTCGCGAGCAGGAAATCCTCGATACGGCCCTGAAGCTGTTTCTCGATCAGGGCGAGGACAGCGTGACGGTCGAAATGATCGCCGACGCCGTTGGCATCGGCAAAGGCACCATCTACAAGCACTTCAAGTCCAAGGCCGAGATCTACCTGCGCCTGATGCTCGACTATGAGCAGGAGCTCAATGCGCTGCTGCACTCGGCCGACGTCGATCGCGACAAGGAAGCGTTGTCCCGCGCCTACTTCGAGTTCCGCATGCGCGATCCTCAGCGCTACCGCCTGTTCGACCGGCTCGAGGAAAAGGTCGTCAAGGGCAACCAGGTCCCGGACCTGGTGGAGGAGCTGCACCGCATCCGCGCCTCGAACTTCGACCGCCTGACGGGCCTGATCGAGGGCCGTATCAGCGAAGGCAAGCTCGAGGACGTGCCGCCGTACTTCCACTACTGCGCCGCCTGGGCCCTGGTACACGGTGCCGTGGCGCTGTACCACTCGCCGTTCTGGAGCAGCGTGCTGGAGGACCAGGAAGGGTTCTTTCAGTTCCTGATGGACATCGGCGTGCGTATGGGCAACAAGCGCAAGCGCGAGCCGGACGCCGGCTGACACGCTTCTCCAGGCGGGCTGGGACGGTTCTGGCGCAAAAGCTGCATCAGGCTGCTGTCTGTCGGCTTTCCGTCGCCGGCCTCTGGAGGAACGATGCGTAGCCTGGTCTTGCTGTCGGCGCTCATGGCGCTGGGCGGCTGCATGAACGTCAGTGACATGGGGGAGGGGGTGCGCTATCACCTGAGCGATGCCGGCCTGCTCGACCACAGCGACACGCGCCGGACGCTGTCGGTGCGTCTGCAGCCCGATTCCTTCATCTACATCGGCCAGGGCGCCTTCGTGCCGCCCGGGCGGGGGCCGATTCCACGGTCCAACGCGGTGGCCCAGGCGGCCTTCGACAGCTTCATCGAGTACTTCCCCCTGGTGCGCCGTGCACAAGGTCCGCTGGGGCTGGAAGAGGCGCTTGCCGAAGCGCGCGACGTCGGTGCCCACTACGTCCTGTACACCCGGTTCGCCCGTACCGACGACCGGGTGGGCAACGACGAGGAGTGGTACGACGAGCAGGCCGTCGATCGCCTGGGCGTCGACACCGGCGTGGTGCAGATGATGCTGATCGAAACCAGCACGCGCTATCTCATCGACACGGTGCGCATCAAGAGCCGTGGCGGCTTGTTGACGCTGCACGACAACAAGCCCGAAGATCTGCTGGGCCCACCGATGCGAGAGTACGCTCGCAGCCTGCTGGGCATGAGCCGATGAAGGAGGGAACATGGCCGACCGAGACACGCCAGGCGATCTGATCGCGCACCTGCCCAAGGCAGGCAAGGGCCTGCCGCCCGTTCACCTGTGGAACCCGGATTTCTGCGGCGACATCGACATGCGCATCGCGCGCGATGGCACCTGGTACTACCAGGGCACGCCGATCACCCGGCCTGCGATGGTGCGTCTGTTCTCCGGCATCCTGCGCCGTGATGAGGACCGCTACGTGCTGGTCACGCCGGTGGAGAAGGTCGGCATCCAGGTCGACGATGCCCCCTTCGTGGCCGTGGCCCTGGAGGTCAGCGGGGAGGGCGAGGGCCAGTCGCTGCGCTTCGTCACCACGGTGGACGACCAGGTCGAGGCAGGTCCGGCCCATCCGCTGCGCGTGCACCTCGATCCACGGACCCAGACGCCTTCGCCCTACGTGCGGGTGCGCGCCAACCTCGAGGCGCTCATTCATCGCAACGTGTTCTATCAGCTCGTCGATCTGGCGGTCGAGCGGCCGATCGACGGTGTGCCGTGGCTGGGCGTGTGGAGCGGTGGCGTGTTCTTCCCGATCGGTCGTGCGGACTGACCGGCAGCAGTTGACGGGGCTGAAACGAAAAAACCTCCAGGGCTCACGCCTCTGGAGGTTTTCATCATCTGGCTCCGCGACCTGGACTCGAACCAGGGACCCAATGATTAACAGTCATTTGCTCTACCGACTGAGCTATCGCGGAATCTGCACGTATCTTACTGATACCAAAAGAGAAGTCAAGCGCCTCCCCGGCACCGGTTCGATCACAGTACCTCGACGATGGCCTTGGTCACGACATGGATATTGTTCTGGTTCAGCGCGGCCACGCAGATGCGACCGGTGCTCAGGGCATAGATGCCGAATTCGTCCTTCAGGCGACCCACCTGCTCGGCGGTCAGGCCCGAATACGAGAACATCCCGCACTGGCGGGCGACGAAGCTGAAGTCCTGCTTGGCGCCGTACTGGGCCAGCAAATCGACCATCTGCTTGCGCATGCCATGGATCCGCCCGCGCATCTCGGCCAGTTCGGTTTCCCACATCTGGCGCAGCTCGGGGTTGTTCAGCACGGCCGCGACGATGCTGGCGCCATGGGTCGGCGGGTTGGAGTAGGTGGTGCGGATCACCCGCTTGACCTGTGACAGGACGCGTGTGGCCTCGTCGCGCGAGTCGGTGACGATCGACAGCGCACCGACGCGTTCGCCGTACAGCGAGAACGACTTGGAGAACGAGCTGGAGACGAAGCACTGCAGGCCGGAGTCGGCGAACAGGCGCACGGCGAAGGCGTCTTCGGCGATGCCGTCGCCGAAGCCCTGGTAGGCCATGTCGAGGAACGGCACGTGGCCCTTGGCCTTGATCACGTCCAGCACGGACTTCCAGTCGTCCAGGCTCAGGTCGACGCCGGTCGGGTTATGGCAGCAGGCGTGCAGCACGATGATCGAGCCGGACGGCAGCGCCTGGAGGTCTTCGAGCATGCCGGCGCGGTCGACGTCATGGCTGGCGGCATCGTAGTAGCGGTAGTTCTGCACCGGGAAGCCGGCGGTCTCGAACAGGGCGCGGTGGTTTTCCCAGCTCGGGTCGCTGATGGCGACGGTGGCGCCCGGCGACAGGCGCTTGAGGAAGTCCGCACCGATCTTCAGTGCGCCGGTGCCACCGACGGCCTGTACGGTGACCACGCGCCCGTCGCGCAGCAAGGGCGAGTCGTTGCCGAACAGCAGGGTCTGCACGGCCTGGTCGTAGGTGGCGATGCCGTCGATCGGCAGGTAGCCCCGCGAGGCGTGTTGCGCGGCACGCTGGGTCTCGGCTTCGATGACGGCGCGCAGCAGCGGGATACGGCCCTCTTCGTTGCAGTACACGCCAACGCCGAGATTGACCTTGTCGGTGCGAGGGTCGGCGTTGAACGCTTCGTTGAGGCCCAGGATGGGGTCGCGGGGTGCCAGCTCGACAGCGGAAAACAGGCTCATTGTTACCTTGGCTCTGATGGAGAGTGATAGGGGTCGCACGCTCCAGCCAGATGCACTGAAGCGGTGCACAAACGGGGAGTCAGTATAGTGATACGGCTGCCGGACTGCGACAGTCTGGCGCAGCTTTTCGAGGGCTCGAGGCGATTATTTTTCAACCCTTGGGCCACTGGCAGGGTCGCATGAAGGAAGAGGGCGACGGCAGGCTTGCCCGCAGGCTGCCGAGTGGGCCCGAATCAGTGTAGACTACTGGTTAAATTTACAGTTAGGCACGACGACCGAGGTACTTTCATGTCCGAGTTTGAGCTCGTCACCCGATTCGCGCCCGCAGGCGATCAGCCGGAGGCCATCCGTCAGATGGTCGAAGGCATCGAGGCAGGGCTGGCGCACCAGACCTTGCTGGGCGTGACCGGCTCGGGCAAGACCTTCAGCATCGCCAACGTGATCGCCCAGGTGAAACGCCCGACGCTGATCCTGGCGCCGAACAAGACCCTCGCCGCGCAGCTGTACGGCGAGTTCAAGACGTTCTTCCCGAACAACGCGGTGGAGTACTTCGTTTCGTACTACGACTACTACCAGCCCGAAGCCTACGTGCCGTCCTCCGACACTTTCATCGAGAAGGACGCCTCGATCAACGACCACATCGAGCAGATGCGCCTGTCGGCGACCAAGGCCCTGCTGGAGCGTCGCGATGCGATCATCGTCACCACGGTGTCGTGCATCTACGGTCTGGGCAGCCCGGAAACCTACCTGAAGATGGTCCTGCACATCGACCGCGGCGACAAGCTCGACCAGCGTGCGCTGCTGCGCCGCCTGGCCGACCTGCAGTACACCCGCAACGAGATGGACTTCGCCCGTGCCACCTTCCGCGTGCGCGGCGACGTGGTGGACATCTTCCCGGCCGAATCGGACCTGGAGGCCATCCGGGTCGAGCTGTTCGACGACGAGGTCGAGAGCCTGGCAGCCTTCGACCCGTTGACCGGCGAGGTGATCCGCAAGCTGCCGCGCTTCACCTTCTACCCTAAGTCGCACTACGTGACCCCGCGCGAGACCCTGCTGGGCGCCGTGGAGGGCATCAAGGAAGAGTTGAAGGACCGGCTCGAGTACCTGCACAAGCACAACAAGCTGGTCGAGGCCCAGCGCCTGGAGCAGCGCACCCGCTTCGACGTGGAGATGATCCTCGAGCTGGGGTACTGCAACGGCATCGAGAACTACTCGCGCTACCTGTCGGGTCGTCCCGCTGGCGCGCCGCCACCCACGCTCTACGACTACCTGCCGGCCGACGCCCTGCTGGTGATCGACGAGTCCCACGTCAGCGTGCCGCAGGTGGGCGCGATGTACAAAGGCGACCGTTCGCGCAAGGAAACGCTGGTGGAGTACGGGTTCCGTCTGCCATCGGCGTTGGACAACCGGCCGATGCGCTTCGACGAGTGGGAAGCGGTCAGCCCGCAGACCATCTTCGTCTCGGCCACACCAGGCCCCTACGAGCAGGAGCATGCCGGGCGGGTGATCGAGCAGGTGGTGCGACCGACCGGCCTGGTCGACCCGGAAATCGAGATTCGCCCGGCGTTGACCCAGGTCGACGACCTGCTCTCGGAAATCCGCAAGCGGGTGGCCATCGATGAGCGGGTGCTGGTCACGACCTTGACCAAGCGCATGTCCGAGGATTTGACCGACTACCTGGCCGACCACGATGTGCGGGTGCGCTACCTGCACTCGGACATCGACACGGTCGAGCGGGTCGAGATCATTC
Organism: Pseudomonas entomophila; assembly: GCF_013523125.1. Taxonomy (GTDB): domain Bacteria; phylum Pseudomonadota; class Gammaproteobacteria; order Pseudomonadales; family Pseudomonadaceae; genus Aquipseudomonas; species Aquipseudomonas entomophila_B. The sequence goes on from NZ_JAAMQJ010000063.1 coordinate 9,940, forward strand.
GCGACCTGCGCCTGGGCACCTTCGACGTGCTGGTGGGGATCAACCTGCTGCGCGAGGGCCTGGACATGCCCGAGGTATCGCTGGTGGCGGTGCTCGATGCCGACAAGGAAGGTTTCCTGCGTTCGGAGCGTTCGCTGATCCAGACCGTGGGCCGCGCGGCACGTAACCTCAACGGGCACGCGATTCTCTACGCCGACCAGATCACCGGCTCGATGCAGCGGGCCATGGACGAGACCGCCCGCCGTCGAGAAAAGCAGATCGCCTTCAACGAGGCCAACGGCATCGTGCCCAAGGGTGTGGTCAAGGACATCACCGACATCCTCGAAGGCGCCAGCGTACCGGGTGCGCGGAGCAAGAAGCGCAAGGGCGCGGCCAAGGCCGCCGAAGAGACCGCACGTTACGAGGCCGAACTCAGCTCGCCGGCGGACATCACCAAGCGGATCAAGCAGCTCGAAGAGAAGATGTTCCAGTTCGCCCGCGATCTGGAGTTCGAGGCGGCGGCGCAGCTGCGTGACGAGGTCAACCAGTTGCGTGAGCGGTTGCTGAAGGCGTGAGGCGTGGGGCTGGCTTCACAAGGTCGTGCCAGGCAAATGACCGCTGTGCCGCCGCCTGAGACGCTACAAGAACAGGTGTCTGGAAACAGACATCTGTAAGCACTGGCTTGCCAGCGACAGGACTCAATCAGTCATCGCCTGCATCGCGGGTAAGCCCCACACGGACCGCAATGCCCTGCCTTATCGCGGTGTGACTACGGGTGTAGATACCGTCTTGATCCTCACTTCGCAAGCGCGATCTGAGGGTCGAATGGTTTGTCGGATTTCACCACGCCATACACCAGGTGCAGCAGCTTGCGCATGGCCGCGCAGACGATCTGCTTGTACGCTTTATGTCGGGTGTTCAGCCGCTCTGCCAGCGCCTTGATGACCGGGTTGAAGCGCATCGAGACCGTGCCGGCCATGAACAAGCCTGCCCGTAGCCTGGACGAGCCCACGCGCGAAATGG
>NZ_JAAMQJ010000064.1 GCF_013523125.1 Pseudomonas entomophila
ACAATGCGGGCTCGATGCCCTAGGAGCGGCTCTGCTTCATGGCCTTCCCTCGATGATCAGTCGAGAACTTTGGCCTGCAAGGAGGCAAAAGTCGAGATACAAGGAGCGGCCCCTGTGCCGCGATTGGGCCCGCCAGGGCCCATGAAATCAGCCACGCCCTTTGTCAGGTCAACGTGCCCGACCACGCCCCGTGAGAGCGGGCTTGCCCGCGATGACGGCAGCTCAGACACCGACCAAGGACGGTCGGTGAGACGTCTTCAGACGAGGCGCTTCAGGGAAAGCCGCCCGCAGGCTTCCAGGTGGACGCCGGAGCAGGTAGCCCGGCATGACGGCCGTACCGGCTCGGCAGGTCCAGCCAGCAGGCGACAGGCACCGGCTGGCCCGTCGCGAGCAGCCGAGGCGACGGCGCCTCCTCGACGTGCTCGACCTCGGTGTCCGCATACAGCCAGCGCATCAGCGAGTGCCGCCCCCGAATGTTCAGCTTGACCGCCGCCCGCCGCTGGTAGCTGTCCACCGTGTTGATCGTCAGCTTCAGCGCTTCGGCCTGCTGCGCGGCGGTACGTCCGGCCAGCAGTCCCAGGCAGACCTGGGTCTCACGTTCGGACAAGGTCAGCCCGCTTTGCTGCAGACGTTGGTGAAAGCGGCTTTCCAGGCTCTGTGCCGGTCTGGCGGTGTCGGCCAGTGGCAGGGCCAGGCGCTGGTGCTGGTTCAGCAACGAGAACAGCAGCGGCGCGATGGTCTGCAAGTGCTCGCGCTCATGGTCGGAAAAGGCTTGTCCAGGTGCGAAGCGCCGAACGGTCAGGTGACGCGCTGCGTCGCTCTGCGCCTGCAGGTTCAACGTGCGTCCGGTGCCCGTTTCGAATACGCGGGCGCTGGTGCGTTCGGCCAGTGCAGCCTGGCCAGACAGCGCTTCGACCGACTGCCAGTGGAGTTGGTCCGCCGGTGCGGTGAGATGCGCCTCGACCAGGGCGTGGAACGTGCGTGTGAAGTGTCGGCTGCCCAGGCTGGCGATGACCCTGCCGATGTCGGCGAATGAGGGGGTGGTCATGGTGTCCTCCGTGACTCGACGAACGCGGGGCCTGGTCGTTCATCAGGCCTCGGCTTGATACGGTTCAAGGTCGCGCCGCGACGACATCGACTTCCACCAGCGTGCCGGGCAAGGGCAGGGCCACCACCTGGATCGCGGTGCGGGTCGGCTTGGCACCCAGGTCGGGATCCTCGAAGAAGGTCGCATAGGCGCGTTGAAAACCCGCGAAATCCAGGCGCCCGCCGTGTTCGGGCGTGCCCACCAGAAAAGCACGCAGCTGTACGATATGGCGCATCTGCACGTCATGTTGGGCCAGGATCGCCTGGATCTTGCCCAGCACTGACATCGCCTGGGTCTGCGTATCGCCATAGGCGGCGGGCGTTCCGGGGGCAGCATCGCTATCGGCAACGTCGGCCAGGATGCCGCTGACGTAGACCAGCTTGGCGTCAGCAGGCAAGGCGATGGATTCGGCATAGGGCGCCTGAGGATTGCCGGTGCGCAAGAGGGTGTTCGACATGAAGCGCTGTTTCCTTTCCAGAGACGTGGGGTGAATGCCGGTGTTCAGGCTGGAACGATCGTTCCAGAACTGAGCGAGGAAATCTCGACGAAGGCGTTCTTTTTTCAAGCTGCACCATCTGGACGAAGGGTGCAAGTACCAGATTTAGGTCATATACAAATAAAATTTGAACCATTGACGGTTTCGCCAGTCGGGTGGTACTTTCTGTACCGTTCGTTCCATAACCGGTGCCCAGATGAGATCCAGAGAATTCGATCCCGACGCCATCGCCGAGGCCGCCATGCGTGTGTTCTGGCAGCGCGGCTATGCCGGGACCAGCATCCAGGACCTGGTCGAAGGTACCGGTCTGGGGCGGGGCAGCCTGTACAACGCCTTCGGCAGCAAGCAGGGCCTGTACGAGTTCGCCCTGAGCCGCTACTACGACATGACCGCCTTCAACGTCGCCCTGTTGGCCGAAGAGGGTCCGGTCAAGGAGCTGATCCGCCGCCTGCTGCACAAGATCGTCGCCGAAGAGCTGCACGACACCGAGAACCTGGGCTGCATGGTCGCCAACGCCTCGCTGGAAGTGGCCCGCCACGACAGTGGCATTGCCGAGCTGGTGGCCAAGAACTTCAGTCGCATGGAACGAGCGCTGACCGCGTTGTTCCTGCGCGGGCAGGCCGCAGGTGAAATCGAAGCCGGCCGCCGTCCCGAGGCCCTGGCCCGGTTCGTGGTCAGCACCATCCAGGGCATCCGGGTGATCGGCAAGGGCGGTGCGCGTGAGGACCGTTCCGAGCGGCTGGCCGACATCGTCGAGGTCGCCGTCGGCGCCCTGTGACCCGCCCAGGCTGACCGGCACGCTGTTTCGTTTCGTCATGACCGGTCAGAGCCGTCGATGCCCTGGCCACCTACGCTTCACTCGCGCGGCCCCGTCGCGCACCTGACATTTCTGTCTTCAACGTTTCACTAAAAGGACGTTCACATGACCCAGGTCGAACACGCAGACACCCGCTCCATCGCCGTTCTCGGCACCGGCATCATGGGCGCGGCCATCGCCCGCAACCTGCAGAAGAACGGTTTCCAGACCCGCGCCTGGAACCGCACCTTCGAAAAGGCCTCGGCCCTGGCCGACAACGGTGTGCAGGTCCATGAACTGGCCGCCAACGCCGTGCGTGGCGCCGGTATCGTGCTGACCATGCTCAAGGACGGCCCTGCCGTGCTCGACGCCATGCGCGCCGCGCTGCCCGGCCTGGCCAAGGGCACCGTGTGGATCCAGGCGAGCACCGTCGGTGTGCCGGCCACCGAGAAACTGCAGGCCTTCGCCCAGGAACACGGCCTGGCGTTCTATGACGCGCCGGTGCAGGGCACCAAGGGCCCGGCCGAGCAGGGCAAGCTGGTGATCATCGCCTCCGGCGCCGAGGCTCAGCGCGACGTGGTCCAGCCGGTCTTCGATGCCATCGGCCAGCGCACCGTCTGGGTATCGGAAGAGCCTGGCGTCAGCAGCAAGCTCAAGCTCGCGCTCAACAGCTGGGTGCTGGCCCTGACCCATGGCGTGGCCGAGAGCCTGTCGATCGCCGAAGCCCTGGGCGTGGACCCTGCGCTGGTGGTCGACGTGGTCAAGGGTGGCCCGCTGGACAACCTGTACTTCCAGCTCAAGTCCGCCGCGATCATGGCCGACGACTACAGCACCACGTTCTCGGTGGCCAACGCGGCCAAGGATGCCGAGCTGGTGATCGAGGCGGCCCGTGAGGCCGGCGTCAAGGTCGACAGCGTCGAAGCGGGCCTGCAGCGCTTCAAGCGCGCCCTGGAAGCCGGGCACGCCGAGAAGGACATGGCTGCCTCGTTCCTGGCCAAGTAGTCGCCGCGCTGCGTAGAGCGTGTGTTTCCCGTTCGGGGGTCGATGCTACTGCCGTCGACCTTGAGAGCCGTCATGACCGATTCACTTGGCAATCGCCTGAAGATGGGCATCATCCTGCCCTCGACCAACACCTCGATGCAGCCTGAAACCGATGCCCTGCGGCCCTATGGGGTGACCAACCACGCCAGCCGCATGCTGATCCAGGACGAGTCGATGGACCAGCGCCCTGGCTTCATGAACGTCTTGAACAACATCCGGTTGTCGACCTCCGATGCGATCCATGGGCTGCTGACCTGCAAGCCCGATCGGATCATCGTCGGTGTGTCACCGGAAAGTTACTGGGACGGCCCCGGTAGCCACGAGATGGTCACCGAATCGTTCCTCGACATGAGCGGCGGCGTGCCGGTCACCACCAGTCCGGACGCCTACCGCGCCGCTCTGGACGCGCTGGGCGGGATCCGCCGGATCGCCGTGCTGACCCCGTATCTGCCGCTGGGCGACGAGACGGTCAGCCACTTCTTCACCGACAACGATTACCAGGTGCTCGCCGTTCGCGGCCTCGGGGCGTCCAGCCCGGCGAACATCGCGCACATCAGCGAGCGGCAGATCTTCGACGCCATCCGCGCCGTGGACGGCCCCGAGGTCGAAGCCATCGTCCAGGTCGGCACCAACGTGGCCATGGCCCGCGCGGCGATGATCGCCGAAGCGTGGCTGGGCAAGCCGGTGCTGTCCAACAACGTGGTGCTGTACTGGCATGCCTTGCGCGCCAGCGGCATCGCCGACCGTGTCGGCGGTTACGGCCATCTGCTGGAACGACACTGACCCGGTCGCCTGACCGGCCAGCCCGCGGTGCCGGCAATCGCCGGTCACTGCGTCATCGACTCGACACAAGCCTTTTCGCAGCCTTGCCGGCTTCGCTCGTCACCCGAGCGCGGGGCAGGCTGCGCCTATCGATCACACTGGAGCGCGCTCATGGATGCGGTGAGTTCAGGAATACCACGGATGTCGACTGATTGCACACAGGGGGCCGGAGCGTCGGCAGAAGCCCCGGCGCGTACGCTCATCGAACTGTTCGCCCGCCAGGCCGAGACCTCGCCCGGGCGCATCGCCGTCAGCAGCCCCCAGGGCAGCCTGAGCTTCGCGCAGCTGCGCCGGCGCAGCCAGCAGGCCGCCTGGCGCCTGCGCGATGCCGGCGTGCAGCCCGGGCAATGCGTGGGCCTGTTCGTCGACCCGTCCCTGGACATGATGATCGGCACCTGGGGCATCCTGGAGGCCGGCTGCGCCTACCTGCCGCTGGCCCCGGAATACCCCCGCGAGCGCATCCGCTACATGATCGAAGACGCGGGCATCACGGTGATCTACACCCAGCCGGCCCTGCTGCCGAGCCTGCGCGCCCTGGCACTCGATGGCGTGCGTCTGGTCTGCGACGACGGTGCCGCGCGCCCGGCCGCCAATGACGCCCGTACCCAGGCCCCCGTGCTGGTCGAGGCGCACAGCCTGGCCTACGTCATCTACACCTCGGGTACCACGGGCCAGCCGAAAGGGGTGGAGATCACCCACGCCAACCTGATCAACCAGCTCGCCTGGCTGCGTGACGTCCATGGCGTGGATGCCCGCCAGACGCTGCTGCGCAAGACCCCCATGAGTTTCGATGCTGCGCAGTGGGAGCTGTTGTCGGTGGCCAACGGCACCCAGGTGGTGATCGGCGCCCCCGGCATCCACCGTGATCCCGAGGCGCTGGTCGCGACCTTGATTGAGCACCGCATCAGCGTGCTGCAAGGCGTGCCGACCCTGTTGCAGGCGCTGGTCAACGAGCCTGGCTTCGCCGACTGCCAGACGCTCACGCACCTCTACAGCGGCGGCGAACCCCTGACCCGCAAGCTGGCCCAGGCCTGCCTGGACGGCCTGCCGCAGGTGCGCCTGGTCAACCTGTACGGGCCGACCGAATGCACCATCAACGCTTCATCGCGCGTGGTCGATGCGGCCTGCCTGGCGGACACCGCGCAGATCGTCTCGCTCGGGTTCCCGGCCAGCGGCACCACGCTGCACCTGTTCGACCCGGTCACTGGCGCGCCCATCGACGCGCCCGAGACACCGGGCGAGCTCTACATCGGCGGCCGCCAACTGGCCCGTGGCTACCGTGGCCGGCCGGAGCAGACCGCCGAGCGGTTCGTCGAGCGCTTGCTGCCGGGCCACGCGCACCCCGTGCGCCTCTACCGTACCGGCGACCTGGCCAGCTGGAACGCCGATGGCAGCGTGCAGTTCATCGGCCGGGCCGACAACCAGGTCAAGCTGCGCGGGTATCGCATCGAGCTGGATGAAGTGCGCGTGGCGATCGAGAACCACGCCTGGGTCAAGAGCGCGGCCGTGTTCGTCCATGCCGAGGCCGAAGGCCAGCGGCAGAGCCTGGTGGCCTGCGTAGCGCTCAACCCGCGCGAGGCGATCTTGATGGATCAGGGCCAGCATGGCGCCCACCACCTGTCCAAATCCAGCAAGGTCCAGGTCAAGGCCCAGCTCGGGCAGCTGGGCGAGCGCAAGGCCGGCCGCGACCAGGGCAGGGCGGTACTGCGCCTGCCGGGCGCTACGGCCAGCCCGGGCCAGCGCGCGCGGGCCTTCGCCCGCAAGACCTACCGCCTGTTCGAAGGTGGCCGGGTGGACCGGCAGGCGATTCTCGACCTGCTGACCCGGCAGCCTGCCCTGCGTCCGCACGCCACTGGCGAGCTGACCCTGGACACGCTCGGTACGCTGCTGCGCAACCTGGGGCCCTTTCACAGCCAGGAACGGTTGCTGCCCAAGTACGCCTACGCCTCGCCCGGGGCGCTGTATGCCCACCAGCTGTACCTGGAGGTCGAAGGCCTAGAAGGGCTGGCCGATGGCATTCACTATTTCGCACCCACCGCCCATGAGCTGGTGATGATCGAGGCGCGGCCGTCCACTGGCCAGCCCCGTGTGGTGCTGCACCTGGTCGGCCGTGCGCCGGCCATCGAGGCGGTGTACCAGACCAACGTCGACGAAGTGCTGGAAATGGAAGCAGGCCATGTGCTGGGCCTGCTCGACCAGGTGCTGCCCGAACAAGGTCTGGGCTTGGGTGCCGGAACGCATCGGCCCGACATGCTCGCGCACCTGGCCGTCGAAGAGGGCGACCGCTACCTGGGCAGCTACCCACTGGTGAGCGCCGCCCACGCCGTCGAGGCCAACCCTGTGCAGCTCTACGTGCAGGCCCATGGCGATCAGGTCGACGACCTGCCGGCCGGTCTCTATGCGCTGCGCGCGCAACGCCTGGAGCGCCTGGGCACGGCGGTGATCGAGAAGAACCAGGTGATCGCGATCAACCAGCGGTCCTACGCACAGTCCAGCTTCGCCCTGTCCCTGGTGGCCGGGCAGGCGCCGGCCTGGGAGCACTACATCGGTCTGGGCCGACGCTTGCAGGCCTTGCAGATGAACGACCTGCACCTGGGCCTGATGTCCTCGGGCTACAGTTCGCGCAGCGGTCACGACCTGGCCACGGCCACGCGCCTGCGCCAGTTGCTCGGCACCACGCGGCCGGTCGAGGCCTGCTACTTCGCGCTCGGCGGTCGCGTCAGCGAAGACCAGGTGTGCAGCGAAGGCATGAAGGAGGACGCCGTGCACATCCAGGGCCCGGCCGAGCTGCTCAGGCAGGAGCTGGAAAGCCTGCTGCCCGAGTACATGGTGCCGGACCAGTTCATGGTGCTCGACGAGTTGCCGCTGACCGCCAATGGCAAGGTCGACGTGCAGACGCTCAAGGCGACGGTGCGCACGGCCCGTCAGGCGCGAACGCTGATTGCGCCCCGTACTGCGGGCGAGCAGGCCGTCGCGATGGTCTGGTGCCAGGTCATGCAGTGCGAGGCGGTGTCGGTCACCGACGACTTCTTCGAGGCCGGCGGCAATTCGCTGCTGGCCGTGGTGCTGATCAACCGGCTCAACCGTGAGCTGGGTGCACGTCTGCCTTTGCAGGCGATCTTCAGCCATCCGAGCGTCGAGGCCCTGGCGGCCGAAGTGCAGGCCGTCTCGCAGCAGACGCATTCGCGGCTGGTGGACCTCAACGCCGTACGCACGCGCCAGCGGCCGATCTTCTGCTGGCCAGGCCTGGGCGGCTATCCGATGAACCTGCGCGGCCTGGCCTTGAAAAGCGATCCGGGGCGGCCGTTCTACGGGGTGCAGGCCGTGGGCATCAACCCAGGCGAGGTGCCCCATGCCACGCTGGCCGAGATGGCCCGCGCCGACATCGCCCTGCTGCGTGAACGCCAGCCGGAAGGCCCGTATACGCTGTGGGGCTACTCCTTCGGCGCCCGCGTGGCCTTCGAGGCGGCCCGCCAGCTCGAGGCACTGGGCGAGCAGGTCGAATCGCTGGTGCTGATCGCGCCGGGCAATCCGCGCACCCGTCGCCCGGCGTCCCGCCTGGCCGGCCAGCCGCGCTATGCCGGGCCGGCTTTCCTGTGCATCCTCTATTCGGTATTCGCCGGCGTGTTGCCCACGGCCGAGGTCGAAGGCGCCCTCGAACGCTTGCGCGACCGCGAGGATTTCGTGCGCTTCATCCAGGCGCGGTTCGACGGGCTGGACCAGGGCCTGATCGAACGCATCACCGAGGTGGTCGAGCTGACCTACGAATTCCGCTACAGCGTCGATACATTGCTCGAGCACCGTATCAAGGCACCAGTAAGCGTGCTCAAGGCCGTGGGTGACGACGCGTCGTTCATCGAGCAGGCGCTCGGGCAGTTGCCCTGGACGCCGGTGGTGCTCGACAGCGTGGCCGACCATTACCAGTTGCTCAAGCCGAGCGGGCTCGACGAATTGCTGGCGCTGATCCGGCAAGCCGAGGCCCTCCACCGTCCAGGCCAGCAACGCCTGGCCTGATCCTTCATCACCGCGCACCTGCCCGCGCCCTGGTCATCGACCGGGCGTGGGTGTTTTTTGTCACTGAAAGGACGCAGACCATGACACTTCCTTCTTCCGCCACGGCCGACCCGACCCCGCTCGAGGCGGCGCCCACGGCGACTCGCCTGCCGTTGGCCCAGCTGCTGGCCCTGACCCTGGCCGGGTTCATCGCCATCATGACCGAGACCCTACCCGCAGGCCTGCTGCCGCAGATCAGCGCCGGGCTGGGCATCTCCCAATCTCTGGCCGGCCAGCTGGTCTCGGTGTACGCGCTGGGGTCGGTGCTCGCCGCCATCCCCATCGTCGCCGCCACCCGCAGCTGGTCGCGCCGGCCGCTGCTGCTGCTGGCCATCGTCGCCTTGCTGGTATTCAACGGCGTCACTGCGCTGTCGTCCGACTATGCCGTGATCCTCGGTTCGCGCCTGGTGGCCGGCATGGCCGCCGGGATCGTCTGGGGCGTGCTGGCCGGCTATGCCCGGCGCCTGGTGCCCAGCGCGCAGCAGGGGCGGGCGCTGGCCGTGGTCGGCGTCGGCCAGCCGATCGCCCTGTGCCTGGGCGTGCCGCTGGGCACGTGGCTCGGCGGGCTGACCGACTGGCGCGGGGTGTTCTGGATCATGTCCGCTCTGGCGCTGGTGCTGGCGGTGTGGGTGCGCTGGGGGCTGCCGAACTTCGCCGGCCAGCCGGCCGAGCGGCGGCAATCCCTGCGCGCCATCTTCCTGCTGCCGGGGATCCGTTCGGTGCTGGCGGTGATCCTGGTGTGGATCCTGGCGCACAACATGCTCTACACCTTCATCGCGCCGTACCTGGCCTCGGTCGGGCTGGGCGAGCGGGTCGACCTGGTGCTGCTGCTGTTCGGCGCCTCCTCGATCCTGGGCGTCTGGGCGACCGGCCTGTGGGTCGACCGCGCCCTGCGCCGCGTGACCCTGCTCAGCCTGGCCGGCTTCGCCGTGGCGGCGCTGGTGCTGGGCCTGGCCGGCGCGCACACGGGCGTGGTGCTGGCCGGGGTGGTGCTGTGGGGCATGACCTTCGGTGGCGCACCGACCCTGTTGCAGACGGCCATCGCCGACACCGCCGGGGAAGCGGGCGACGTGGCGCAGTCGATGCTGGTGACGGTGTTCAACCTGGCGGTGGCCCTAGGTGGGATCGGCGGCGGGGTGCTGTTGCAACAGTACGGCGCCTCGGCGCTGCCGGCGGCCTTGCTGGGGCTGGCGGTGATCGGCGCGGCGGTGGTTTGGCGCGCGGACCGGGCGGGATTCACGCCGGGGGCGCGGTAAGGGCGGTCGCCAGTGGCAAGCGGTTCGTACGTAGCAGGCTTGCGTGGGTCGACCAATCGAAACGCGTGGCTGATTGTGTGGGCCCGCTGGGCCCAATCGCGGCACGGGGGCCGCTCCAGGGGGGCTGCGGTGTGGCTACTGGTGTAGCAGCGGTCCCTTCACCGGTACTGTCCGGTAGGTGGAAGTATGCTTACCATCATGGCGCCGGTTCGATCAGGACATTGCAGACACACCGGTCCACCCTGAGGATTCGACATGAGCGACGTCTCGACCGTACAGGCGATCATCTCCGGCGACCCGGTCCGGCAGCGGCTGCTCGAACTCGTGGCGTCTCTCGGGTTACCCGATTGCTGGATCGGAGCAGGCTTCGTCCGCAATGCCGTATGGGATGCCTTGCACGGGCGTGACGTCTCGCCGATTTCAACCGATGTGGACGTCATCTGGTTCGATCCCGAACGGTGCAGCCCTGAGCAGGACCGTGCTCTGGAGCGTGTGCTCAGCGAGCGTTGCCCGACGGTGACGTGGTCCGTGAAGAACCAGGCCAGCATGCATGTCCGAAACGGAGACGAACCCTATCGCTCGGCGACCGATGCCATGCGCTTCTGGCCCGAGACTGCGACGGCGGTGGCGGTCAGGTGGCAGGCGAGTGGCGTTTGTGAGGTCGCCGCGCCCTTGGGGGTCGAGGACCTGTTGGGATTGACGCTCAGACCCGCAGGCCAGTTTGCGACGACCAAGCGACACTTGTATCGACACCGCATCGAATCCAAGCACTGGACGGCCACATGGCCCCTGCTGACCTTGTCATGAGCACGTCGAAAGCGTGTCATGGCATGGTCACCGATGGAAACGCTCAGCTGCCGCTCGTCTTGCACGAGTAGGCCTAGATGACAGGCGGCAAGGTGGGTTGCGTGATGGTGTCAGCTGGTTCCATGGGGCCGGTGGGCCAGGCCTGTCAACGTCTTTGGAAGAAACCCCAAGATAGCGTCATTATTGCATCCATTGATTCACTGGCATGATACAGACACGTGCAGTCCTCGTGTGGGAGCGGGCTTGCCCGCGATAGCGTCCGGTCCATCACCGCCTGCATCGCGGGCAAGCC
>NZ_JAAMQJ010000065.1 GCF_013523125.1 Pseudomonas entomophila
CTCAAGTCCTGGTCATGCTGGCCCGCAAGCTGGCTCGGGTGGTCTTTGCCCTGATCAGAAGCGGAGAGGAATATCGTCCAAAAGCCGCTTGAGCGCTTGGCAATTACCATAGAATCTCCCACAGGGGGGCCAGTGTCAATCTGTCAGATCAGCAGCACGGTCCAACTGGAGCGGCCCCTGCGCCGCGACCGGCCCCGCAGGGGCCGCAGAATCAGCCCATCCACTCGCTCAGCCCGCCTCGCGCTTTCAGCCTCAAGGCTCCTGCGCGAACGCCGCCCGCTCCTGCCAACCGCCCCCCAACGCCGCGATCAACTGCACGCTGGCCACCAGACGGCCTTCGAGCACGCTCAACACACTGCGCTCGTTGCTCAACGCGGTCGCCTGGACGTTGACTACATCCAGGTAGCCGATCAGCCCGGCCTTGTACTGGTTCTCCGTCAGGCGCAGCGATTGCCGTGCCGCCGCCAGCGCTTCGTCGCGCACACCGGCTTCATCGGCATAGACGCGCAGTTGCGCCAGGTAGTTCTCCACCTCCCTGAAACCATCGAGCACGGTCTGGCGGTACTGCGCCACGGTCTGGTCGTACACCGCCACCGTGCGGTCCACCTCGGCGCTGCGGCGTCCGCCATCGAACAGGGTCATGGCCAGTTGCGGCCCGACCGACCAGAAGCGGTTCGGCAGGCTGATCCAGTCGCGGAAGCTGCTGCTGCTGTAGCCGCCGCTCATGCTCAACGTCAGGTCCGGGAAGTAGGCGGCCCGGGCCACGCCGATGTTGGCGTTGGCCGCCATCACCTGACGCTCGGCCGAGGCGATGTCCGGGCGACGTTCGAGCAACTGCGACGGCAGGCCGACCGGGATGCTCGGCAGCGCCGGGATGTCATCGCGCGCGGCCAGGGCGAAGTCGGCCGGCGCCCGGCCCAGCAGCACGGCGATGGCGTTCTCGAACTGCGCGCGCTGCCAGGCCAGGTCGATCAGGTCGGCCTGGGTGCTCTTGAGCTGGGTCCGTGCCTGGGCGACGGCGTCGGGGCCGGAGACACCGGCACGGTACTGGTTCTCGGTCAGGCGCAAGGAGCGCTCGTAGGTGGCGACGGTGGATTCGAGCAGGCGCTTCTGCGCGTCGATCACCCGCAGTTGCAGGTAGTTCTGAGTCAGTTCCGACTGCAGGCTCAGGCGAATCGCCGCCAGGTCGGCGACGCTGGCCTCGGCGCTGGCACGGCTGGAGGCCAGGGTGTCGCGCAGCTTGCCCCACAGGTCCAGCTCCCAGCTCACCCCCAGCTGGGTGGTGTAGGTGTCGCGGATGCCGCTGCTGTTGTTGCTCAGGCTCGAGCTGCTGCTGCCGGCGCCCTGGGCCGAGCGGGTCTTGCCCGCCGACAGGTCGAGGCTGGGGAACAGCGCGCCGCGACTGCTGCGCACCAACGCCTGGGCCTGTCGGTACTGGGCCTCGTACTGGGCCACGGTCTGGTTGTTGCGGTTGAGCTCGTCGATCAGCTGGTTGAGCTGCGGGTCGTTGTACAGCTCCCACCAGGCACCCCGCGCCAGGGCGTCCGAGGGGTTGGCCGGGGTCCAGCCCTCGGCCTGCTTGAACTGCACGGCAGCGGTGGCCACCTCGGGCCGGTGGTAGTCCGGGCTCAGGGTGCAGGCGCTGAGCAGCGCAAGGCACGCACCCAGGCCCAGCAGGCGCAGGTTCGGCCCGTGCAGGCGCTGGCGCAGGGCACGGTGAACGGGGGTCTGGACGAAAGTCATAACGGCGTTTCCAAGGCAGCGTCGGTACGCACGCCGCGCCAGCGATTGACGCGGTGGCGCAGGCGATCGAAGTAGAGATAGACCACGGGGGTGGTGTACAGCGTCAGCACCTGGCTCAGGATCAGGCCGCCGATGATGGTCAGCCCCAACGGCTGGCGCATCTCGGCGCCCTCGGCGCTGCTCAGCAGCAGCGGCAGTGCACCGAGGATGGCCGCCAGGGTGGTCATCAGGATCGGCCGCAGCCGCTGCAGGCAGGCCTGGCGGATCGACTGCTCCGGGCTCAGGCCCTCGTGGCGCTCGAGCTGCAGCGCCAGGTCGATCATCAGGATGGCGTTCTTCTTCACCACACCGATCAGCAGGAACAACCCGAGCATCGAAATCAGGCTGAACTCCCCGCCGGTCAGGTACAGCGCCAGCAGCGCACCGACACCCGCCGACGGCAGGGTCGAGAGAATGGTCAGCGGGTGCACATAGCTCTCGTAGAGAATGCCCAGCACCAGGTACACCAGCAGCAAGGCACCCAGAATCATCAGCGGCTGGCCCTGCTGGGTCTTGGCGAAGGCATCGGCCGTGCCGCCCAGCTTGGCGATCACCGTTTCGGGCAGACCGAGCTTGGCCACCTCGCGCTCCACCGCGGCCAGCGCCTGGTCCGGGCTGTAGCCTTCGGCGACGTCGAACGCGATGTCTTCGGAGGCGAACTGGCCTTCGTGGCTGACGCGGTCGTTGGCCAGGCTGTTCTCGTAGCGGGCGAACGACGACAGGGGTACCCGTGCGCCGTCGGCCGTGATCACCTGGACCTGCTCGAGGGTGGTCGGGTCCCAGGCATACTTGGGGTTGATCTCCAGCACCACCTGGTACTGGTTGAGGCTGTCGTAGATGGTCGAGATCTGCCGCTGGCTGTAGGCGTTGTTCAACACCGTGGTGACCATGTCCATGTCGATGCCCAGGCGCTTGGCCTGGTCGCGGTCGACCACCAAGGTCACTTGCTGGGTGCCGCTGCTGTCGCGCGCATCGATGGCGGTGACCTGCGGCAAGGCCCGAAACGCGGCGGTGACCTTGGGGAACCACTCGCGCAAGGCGGCCAGGTCGCCGCTCTGCAGGGTGTAGAGGTACTGCGAGGTGCTCTTGTCGCGCCCGCCACCGCCCAGTTGCAGGTCCTGGTCGGCCATCAGGAACAGGCGTCCGCCAGGGACCTGGGGCAGGGTCTTGCGCAGGCGCTCGATCACCTGCTGGGCCGAGTCGGCACGCTCCTTGATCGGCTTGAGACGCACCAGCACCAGGGCGTTGTTGGTGCCGCTGTTACCACCGATGAAGCCGGCCACGCTCTGCACCGCCGGGTCCTTGAGCAAGGCGCGACGGTAGGCTTCCATCTTCGGCTGCATGACGGTGAACGACAGCCCGTTGTCGCCGCGCACGAAGCCGATCAACTGGCCGGTGTCCTGCTGCGGCATCAAGGTCTTGGGCACCACCACGTAGAGCGCGACGTTGAGCACGATGGTCGCCAGCAGGCTGAGCAGGGTCAGCCGCCGATGGCGCAAGGCCCAGCCCAGGCTGCGGTCGTAGCCGGCGACCATGCGCGCATGGGCCCGTTCGCTCCAGCGCTGCAGGCGGGTCTGGCGGTGGCTCTGCTGCGCTGTCAGCCAGCGCGCGCAGAGCATGGGCGTGAGCGTCAGCGAGACCAGCAACGACACCAGGATCGCCGCGGCCAGGGTCACTGAGAATTCCATGAACAGGCTGCGCACGATGCCGCCCATGAACAGGATCGAAACGAACACCGCCACCAGCGAGACGTTCATCGACAGCAAGGTGAAGCCCACCTCCTGGGCGCCCAGATAGGCCGCACGCAGGGGCGTCTGGCCCTTCTCGATGTGCCGGGAGATATTCTCCAGCACCACGATGGCGTCGTCCACCACCAGCCCGGTGGCCAGGATCAGCGCCATCAGCGACAGGTTGTTGAGCGAGAAGCCGCACAGGTACATCACGGCGAAGGTACCGACCAGCGACACCGGCACCGCCAGGCTGGGGATCAACGAGGCGCGCAGGTTGCCGAGGAACAGGTAGACCACCAGGATCACCAGGCCCACGGCGATCACCAGGGTGTGTTCGGCCTCGGCCAAGGTCGCCTGGATCACCGGCGAGCGGTCCATGGCCACGTCCAGCTGCACGCTGGCCGGCAGCAGCGACTGCAAGGCCGGCAGCTGCGCCTTGATCTGCGCCACGGTCTCGATGATGTTGGCGCCGGTCTGCCGGTTGATCACCAGCAGCACGGCCGCCTGGTCGTTGAAGAAACCGCTGTTGTAGCGGTTCTCGACGCCGTCGGTGATCGTCGCCACGTCGCTCAGGCGCAGGATGGCACCGTTTTCCTGGCGGATGACCAGCGGCGCGTAGTCCTCGGCCTTCTCCAACTGATCGTTGGCCCGGACCTGCCAGTTGCGCTGGGTGTCCTCGACGAAGCCCATGGGCCGGCGCTGGTTGGCGTTGGCCACCGTCGTGCGCACGTCGTCCAGGGCCAGGCCGTACTGGTTGAGCAATTGCGGCTCGACGGCGATGCGCACGGCAGGCAGCGAGCTGCCGCCGATCTGCACTTCCCCGACACCGGACACCTGCGCCAGGCTCTGCGAGAGGATGGTGTCGGCCAGGTCGTACAGCTGGCCCTTGTGCAGCACATCGGAGGTCAGCGACAGCACCATGATCGGCGCCTGGGACGGGTCGATCTTCTTGTAGGTGGGCATGCTGCGCATGCCGCTGGGCAACAGGTTGCGCGCCGCGTTGATCGCCGCCTGCACCTCGCGGGCGGCGGCGTTCACGTCACGCCCCTGCTCGAAGCCGATGATCACCCGGGTCGAGCCCTGGTTGGAGCTGCTGGTCAAGGTGCTGACCCCGGCGATGCTGCCGAGCTTGCGCTCTAGGGGCGTGGCGACGCTGGACGCCATGACTTCCGGGCTGGCGCCGGGCAGGTTGGCCTGCACCACGATCACCGGGAAGTCGATCTGCGGCAGCGGTGCCACCGGCAGCAGGCCGAAGCTGACGCCGCCGAGCAGCATGATCGCCAGGCTCAGCAGCAGAGTCGCCACCGGGCGGCGGATGAAGGGTGCCGACAGGTTCATGGAGTGCCCCCTGGGCAGCGGCACAGGGTGAGCCGCAAGCGGCAAGCCGGGCTGTAGCGCTCAGCGTGTCGCTGCCCTGCCCCGTACGGTCGGCTGGCCGCTGGCCGCGTGTGACGGGCTGCGTTCATAGGGACTCCGCGGCGCGTTGCTTGCCGACGCGTCGGGCCAGGCGGTCGAAGTACAGGTAGATGACCGGTGTGGTGAACAGGGTCAGCACCTGGCTGACCAGCAGACCGCCGACCATCACCAGGCCCAGGGGTTGGCGCAGTTCGGCGCCGGAGCCGGTGGCGAGCATCAGCGGCACGGCGCCGAACAGCGCCGCCAGGGTGGTCATCAGGATCGGCCGGAAGCGCAACAGGGCCGCCTGGTAGATCGCCTCGTGGGGCGTCATGCCCTGGTGGCGCTCGGCCTCCAGCGCGAAGTCGATCATCATGATGGCGTTCTTCTTGACGATGCCGATCAGCAGGATGATGCCGATGATGGCGATCATGCCCAGGTCGTTGCCGCTCAAGATCAGTGCCAGCAAGGCGCCCACTGCTGCCGAGGGCAAGGTCGAGAGGATGGTGATCGGGTGGATGTAGCTCTCGTACAGCACCCCCAGCACGATGTACATGGTCACCACGGCTGCCAGGATCAGCAGCAAGGTGCTCGACAGCGAGGCCTGGAAGGCTTCGGCGGCACCCTGGAAACGCGTCTGCACGCCGATCGGCAGACCGATGGCCTGTTGCACCTCGCCGATCACCTTCACCGCCTCGCCCAGCGAGACGCCCTGGCCCAGGTTGAACGACAAGGTGACGGCCGGGAACTGGCCGATGTGGGAAATGGCCAGCTGCGCCGGGCGCTGCTCGATGCGCGCCAGGGCCGAAAGGCGCACCTGGCCACCGTCGGCCGCTTTGACGTGGACCTGCTCCAGCGCCTCCAGCCCGACACTGCCGCCGTCGCGCGACTGCAGCACCACGCGGTACTGGCTGGCCTGGGTGTAGATGGTGGAGATCTGCCGCTGACCGAAGGCGTCGTACAGGGCGTTGGTGATCTGCGACACGTTGATGCCCAGGCGGCTGGCGCGGTCACGGTCGATGTTCAGGTAGACCTGCAAGCCCTTGTCCTGCAGGTCGCTGGCGACATCGGCCAGCTCGGGTCGCTGGCGCAGCGCGTCGACCAGCTTGCCGCTCCACTGTGAGAGCAGCTCGGCGTCCGGCGAGGACAGGCTGAACTGGTACTGGGTGCGGCTGACCCGGTCTTCGATGCTCAGGTCCTGTACCGGCTGCATGTACAGACGAATCCCCACCAGACGGTCGAGCTGCGGCTGCAAGCGGGCGATCACCTCGGTGGCCGTGTCGACACGCTCGGCATGGGGCTTGAGGTTGATCAGCAGGCGGCCGCTGTTGAGGGTGGCGTTGTCGCCGTCGATGCCGATGTAGGACGACAGGCTCTGCACCGCCGGATCCTGGAGGATGACCTTGGCCAAGGCCTGCTGGCGCTCACTCATGGCGGCGAACGAGGTGGACTGCGGCGCCTCGGAGATGCCCTGGATCACGCCGGTGTCCTGCACCGGGAAGAAGCCCTTGGGCACGGCCAGGTACAGCAGCACCGTGAGCACCAGGCTGGCGACGGCGACCAGCAGGGTCAGCGGCTGGTGGCGCAGCACCCAGGTCAGGCCGCGGCCATAGTGGTGGACCAGCCAGTCGATCCAGGCCCCGCTGGCCCGGTAGAAGCGGCCCTGCTCGTGGGCCTCGGGTTCGCGCTTGAGCAGCCGCGCGCACATCATCGGCGTCAGGGTCAGCGAGACCACCAGGGAAATCAGGATCGCCACCGCCAGGGTGATGGCGAACTCGCGGAACAGTCGGCCGACCACGTCGGCCATGAACAGCAGTGGGATCAGCACTGCGATCAGCGAGAAGGTCAGCGAGATCAGGGTGAAGCCGATCTGCCGGGCGCCCTTGAGCGCCGCCTGCAACGGCGTCTCGCCCTCCTCGATGTGCCGGGAGATGTTCTCGAGCATGACGATGGCGTCGTCCACCACGAAACCGGTGGCGATGGTCAGGGCCATCAGTGTGAGGTTGTTGATCGAGAAGCCGGCCAGGTACATCACCCCGAAGGTGCCGATCAGCGACAACGGCACGGCGATCGACGGAATCAGGGTCGCACTGACCCGGCGCAGGAACACGAAGGTGACCATGACCACCAGCACGATGGCGATCAGCAACTCGTGCTGCACGTCGCGCACCGCCGCACGGATGGTCTGGGTACGGTCGGTGAGCACCGAGACGTTCAGCCCGGCCGGCAGGTTGTCGGTGATCGACGGCAGCGTCTGCTTGATCAGGTCGACCACCTGGATGACGTTGGCGCCCGGCTGGCGCTGGATGTTCAGCAGCACGGCCTGGTTCTGGTTGGCCCAGGCGGCGAGGCGTTCGTTCTCGGCGCCGTCGACGATCTCGGCTACGTCGCGCAAGCGCAACGGCGCGCCGTCCTTGTAGGTGAGGATGAGGTTGGCGTATTCCTCGGGGGAGCGCAGCTGGTCGTTGGCGTCGAGCATCGATACCCGGGTCGGGCCGTCGAAATTGCCCTTGGGCTGGTTGACGTTGGAGGCACCGACCAGCGTGCGCACGTCTTCCAGGTTGAGCCCGGCCGCCGCCAGGGCATCGACGTTGACCTTGATGCGCACGGCCTGGCGCTGGCCACCGGCGATGCTGACCATGCCCACGCCGCTGATCTGGGCGATCTTCTGCGCCACGCGGGTGTCGACCAGGTCGTTGAGCTTGGGCAGCGGCATGGTGCTGGAAGAGATCGCCAGGGTCAGCACCGGGGTGTCGGCCGGGTTGACCTTGTTGTACACCGGCGGGGCCGGCAGGTCGCTGGGCAGCAGGTTGCTGGCGGCGTTGATCGCGGCCTGGACCTGCTGCTCGGCGACGTCCATGTTCATGTCGAGGTTGAAGCGCAGGGTCAGCACCGAGGCGCCGCCGGAACTGGTGGACGCCATCTGGCTCAGGCCCGGCATCTGGCCGAACTGACGCTCCAGCGGTGCCGTGACCGCGCTGGTCATGACCTGCGGGCTGGCGCCGGGGTACAGGGTCATGACCCGGATGGTCGGGTAGTCGACCTGGGGCAACGCCGACACCGGCAGCAAGGTGTAGGCGATCAGGCCGGCCAGGACGATGGCCACCATGCTCAGCGTGGTGGCGACCGGGCGAAGGATGAACAGCCGGGACAGGTTCATGCGCCGGCCTTGCCCGCTTCACCGGCCTCGGCCGCGCCCTTGGTGTCCTGACCCTGCAGGTGCTGGCCCGGCGTGGCCGGGACCTGGGCGCTGTCCTGCACCACCTCGACCTGGGTGCCATCGCGCAGACGGTCGGTGCCCTCGAGCACCAGGCGGTCGCCGGCGGCCAGGCCTTCGAGGATCACGCTGCGCTCGCCGTCGCTGGGGCCGACCTTCACCGGCTGGACCTTGACCTTGTCCTGGGCGTCGACCACGTAGGCGAAGGTGCCATCGGTGCCGAACTGGATGGCGGCGGCAGGCGCGGTCACCACCTGGCGCAGGGTGTCGGCCAGCAGACGCACGTTGACGAACTGGTTGGGGAACAGCGCCTGGTCCTTGTTCTCGAAGCGTGCCTTGAACTTGAGCGTGCCGGTGGTGATGTCGATCTGGTTGTCGAGGCTGGCCAGGGTGCCGGTGGCCTGCAGGCGGGTATCGCCGCGGTCCCAGGCCTCGACCGACAGCGCCGCGCCGCTGCGGTAGCGCGCCAGCACGGTGGCCAGCTCGCTTTCCGGCAGGGTGAAGGCGACGTTGATCGGTTCGGTCTGGGTGATGACCACCAGTGCCGTGGTGTCGTTGGCCGCCACCAGGTTGCCCAGGTCCAGCTGACGCAGGCCGACCCGGCCGCTGATGGGCGCGCGGATCTGGGTGAATTCCAGGTTCAGGCGCGCGTCGTTCACCGCCGCCTGGTTGGTCATGATGGTACCGCGGTACTGCCCGACCAAGGCCTCGGCGGTGTCCAGCGTCTGCTTGGCGATGCTGTCTTCGGCATACAGGCCCTTGTAGCGGGCGAAATCGACCTGGGCGTTCTTCAGCTGGGCCTGGTTCTGGGCCAGCGTGCCCTCGGCCTGCTGCAGGGCGATGCGGTAGCTGCGTGGATCGATCTCGGCCAGCAGGTCGCCGGCCTTGACCTGCTGACCTTCCTTGAAGTGCACCTTGACCAGCTCGCCGGAAACCCGGCTGCGCACGTTGACCGTGTTGATCGCGGTCACGGTGCCGAGCGCCTTGTAGTACAGCGGGAAGTCATTGACCGTCACCGGCTCGACCCGCACCGGCACGGGGTCCGTCGACGCCCCGAAACCGGGCCGCCCGCCTTTGCCCGCCTCGGCAGCGGTGTCCTGATGGGTCGTCGAGGCAGGCCACAGCCACCAGGCCAGCACGGCGACGAGCATGAGGATCAGCAGGCCGAACAGCCAGCGGCGAGAGGTGCGGGAAGAGGAAACATGCATGGATTGAACGAACCTTGTTCGAGGACGACGACGTGAGGAGGGTGAACGATAAGCACTTGGACGTGTTTAGCAAAGGCCCTTTACGTGGGTTTTACCTTCATTGACAGGGTTCTGCGTGGCAGGCGCCCGTGAAAGAGCAGGACCGCAGCTATCGCGGACGCATCGTTCTGGCCAGTTGGGCAAGCAGCTTGTAGGGCTTGCTCGCGATGCAGGCGGCGCCTGACAGGGCCCTATCGCTGGCAAGCCAGCTCCCACCCAGATCTCGGAAGCCTGTCGGTATCGACATAGCTGCGCAAGCAGCCTGTGGGCTTGCCCGCGATGCAGGCGGCGCCTGACAGGGCCCTATCGCTGGCAAGCCAGCTCCCACCCAGATCTCTGCAGCCTGTTGGTGTAGCCATGGCTGCGCAAGCAGCCTGTGGGAGCGGGCTTGCCCGCGATGCAGGCGGCGCCTGACAGGGCCCTATCGCTGGCAAGCCAGCTCCCACCCAGATCTCGGAAGCCTGTTGGTGTAGCCATGGCTTCGCAAGCAGCCTGTGGGAGCAACTGTCTTCAGCGACCGTCTATCGGACTGGATCATCCATCCAGTCCTGGTCGTTTTTGATCATGGCGTTGAGGCGTACAGCCAATACCCGCATGCAGGCCACCATGGCAACTTTGGC
>NZ_JAAMQJ010000066.1 GCF_013523125.1 Pseudomonas entomophila
GTCGTGATCGGGCGTTGCAGGGGGTTGAGGAGATGAGTGAGGTGTGAGGTAGTGGGGGCTTGCGCATGTGAAGCTGGGAACTCTTAGCGTCCCCCTTGATGGAATACGAGCTTTCTCCCGTGGTCGCGGGGGCATGGCAGCCCATCAGGCCCAAGTACGCAGCGTACGCTGGGTGACTTTTCGTCATTTCGATATCATGGCTCCCTTTGAGTGAGCGCCGCCTTCCGTGCCGCGCCGTTACAGTAAAAGGACGTTCAGGTCATGGCCGTTGACAGTCAATTCAGACTCAATACCTCCAAGTTTTTTTCGAGCCCCCTCGGTTCGATCGTCTTGACACTATTTTCAGTCCTGAGCGCGGGCTACATTTCGGTGTGCAGCTCCCAGATCTACGGCCAATGTCAGGAACTGCTGGGCATGACACCTGAGGGTTCCGCCCCCCCTGAGACCTACACTCACTTGATCATCGCGCTGGCCTTAACCGTGGGGGCACTGGCCATGGTTTGGCTTCGTGAGCGAGGATTGGCAGACCTGGCGTTGCGCAAAGAAGCCGAACTCACAGCGCTTGCGGCAAAAAAAGAGGCTCTGCTCAAGGAAGAGAACAAAGCGATGGAGGGCCGATTGACAAGCCTCCCTCCCCGTCAGTTCATGAGCGATTACGTCGAGACGCTTCGCGAGATCGGCGAACTCAGACGGCTGACCAAGAACGAGATGGCATCGCTGAGTCCCGAAGTCATCATCAAACGCATGCAAACCATGATGTCCGGCGTGCTCAGCTTGGCGAGGACATGGGATGACATATCGGCTTCTTCCACGTCCGTGACGTACCACGCCAACATCATGCGCGTGCTGTACAGCGATGAGATCGCCATTTCTCCCGTTGTCGACCTGGGCTTGGAGGAACCAGCCCCTGCAAATCCAACTGGGGCCGAGGTTGCTCAGGCTGAAGCTGCGGAGGCCATTGAGGACGATCAAAGCCTCAAGGATTGGATTCTTCAATACGAGTTTTTCCTTCACAACCAGTCCTACGAGGTGGCGGTGCAGCGCTGTTCTGGCATCCTATTTATCCAGGACAAGGAGCTCTCAGCCGAATCACTGCACCCCGACCAGCCAGACGCGAGCGTCGAGCAGATCTGCCTGCCTTTTACCTACAAGCAGGACTATCGTCACGCCCATCATCAGCCGAACATTCCTGGGGCCCCACAAGCTGCCGCAACCGGTCACCCCGTCTATTTGGCGGACGTGCAGGCGGCGGTCATGCGATGGTTTGAGACCGAAAAGAAAAAGGACAAAGAAATCAGTCCGCGTTACGAAGAGCAAATCACGCGCTACTACCAGAACCTGGAACACACCAAATCGCTGATCAGCTTGCCGATTTACCACAAGGAGAAGCTGATGGGCGTACTGAACGTCAGCAGAAGTCTTGAGGACATGCTGACGACCAAGGATCGCGCCGAACTGTTCGTGCAGCTCATGAACCCTGTTTGCTACCACTTTGGTAAGATGCTAGCATCATTAGAAGACAGCTATGCCGGTCAGGATGGCGTCACGCTTGAAAAGGAGATTGATGATGAGAACTGAGCTACGAGCGAAACTGGTTCGCAAGCCGACACGCTCCAACTCCACCGAGCGCCGCGAACCCACAGGCGAAGAGGTTCGTGCATCGCTGGCCGCACGTGCTCGCAAAATGCTCAACGGCGAGGTTGTCGGCTCAAGCAGCTGGAATCTGCAAAGCCTCTGACCCTGCAGCACCGCGACCCTATGAAAAGCCGCCTTCAGGCGGCTTTTTTGTGCTCGATACTTTTGCACAAGCGCGACCCGATCGGACTGGCCGAGCATTGGCCCCATTGACCTGATCTGCATAACCATTTTCACAGGCCTGCCCTATATGCTCGTGTCCACTCACCGGCCCATATCAATCATCACATGGACATTTTGCGCTCAAACATGAACATCACCTCGTCCAACCACTGGCGGTAAGCCGCCGGCGTGGCAGGAATCAACAAGCTCCGCTCTTCCAGCTTCTGCTCAGACCGGTACGGCAACGAGACACTGCTGGAAGATGAAGCCGGAGGCTCAGCAAAGAGCTTGTGGTCAACCCCAGTCAGGCTGATCTGGAACCACCCACTCTTCCCTTCGCACAGCAAGCCAAATGCAGCTTCAGTACCTGCTCTGACCTTGGAAGGCGACAGGTAATACGAGCCCATGATGCCTCGCGACGTCGAAGCGTTGGCGAGTGAAATAGACAACCAGCACAACCCACTCTCATGGTGCCGCCACTTCACATCCGGGGTATCAATTCCCGTCTGATTGGCGCTATCGAAGTCCTTGTAGCCGCCTTTGATCGAGCCAAGGCCAGCCTGGCAGAGCTTGAGAAAGAACGGATCGTGTTGGGCATGGGCGGCGCGCAATGTGCCGAGGGTTTCGGGCTGAGGCAAGAATGCCACCTCTAAGCGAGCTTCGTGGTCGTAGCCACCCCACCCACCGTTGCCATTCCTCTGCTGCAAGCGCTGCACGAACTCTTGCTCCGAGATGGCCTTGCGATTCACGGAGAGTTGATTCAGGCCCTGAACGATACCGTCTGATAGCTCATGCTGGTCGGAGAATGTCAGCCGGAACAGGCCATCGAGGTAGTCGGAGACTTCCCGTGCAAACGCTCTTTGACGCTCTTCCATCTCCACTGTTTCGAGAAAAGCCAGGATAGGCTTGCCGGTCGTCTTCGCGCGCCGAAACTCCTGTTGAGTGACTGACTCACCAGTGTCCGTCTCGTAGCCGAAATTCGCGCCAACGATCAGTACCACGACGTCAGATTGGTCGATCTCCGTCATGCACGCATGCTGTGAAGAGTAAGGACGTGCACCGAATTCCTCGCACATCACTGGCGTGTGCCCCAGCAGTGTAATCGCCTTCCTTGCCGCAGCCCGGTACTGCTCAAACCCTCCGACAACGGAGCTCACGAATACTTTCATAATGATCCCCCAAACTGTCGCCAACTGACGGCCTTAGGGGACTACTGTATGTCCTAACAGCGGCCAGTGCCAAGCACCCGATCCGAGCCAAGCACCGAACTGGCGAGGGATTAGTCCTTCCCCACCTGCAGTGAACAAAGCTTTCAAGAAGCAAACCCATGCTCAATCTGAGTCAGCACCTGGATCACCCGCTCCAAGCCTTCCTGGTCTTTCACGAAGTCGATAGGTGCCTCGCCGCCGAATAACTGACTAGTTTACTGAGCGGCTAGTCCGTTTTCTAACCGATCACGACATACTGCATGCCTTACGTTCCCAGGTCGGTGATATGCATGCCTCGACCGATTGCTCCATTCGCCCTGCAGCCTGCCGATGCCGCCACCTTGCAGAGCTGGCTGCTCATGAGGACGTTGGAGCAGAGCCTTGCCCAACGAGCCAAGATCCTGCTACTGCTCGATGAAGGAGTCACGCCCGTCGCTATCTGCGAGCAGTTGAAGATCACTACGCCAACCGTGTTCAAGTGGCGCAAGCGCTACGTGGAGGCAGGCCTCGACGGGCTGAAGGACTTGCCGCGCAGCGGTCAGCCCTTGAAGTTGGGTGCCGACAAGATCGAAGAGATCCTGACCCTGACGACCCATCGGGTGCCCAAGGAAGCCACCCACTGGAGCGTCCGGCTGATGGCCAGATATGCGCGTGTCACGACCTGGCAAGTCCGGCAGATCTGGGCCGCTTCCGATCTCAAACCCCACCGTCTGAAGACTTTCAAAATCAGCAACGATCCGTTGTTTGCCGAAAAGGTGATCGACGTGGTTGGGCTGTACCTCAACCCTCCGGACAACGCCATGGTGCTCTCGGTCGACGAGAAGACCCAGATCCGGGCGCTGGATCGCACCCAGCCGATGCTGCAGCTGCGTCCCGGTCAGATCGAGCGTAGCACACACGATTACAAGCGCCACGGTACGGCAAGCCTGCACGCCGCCTTCGACATCATGACCGGCGAGGTCATGGGGCGCATTACCCAGCGGCATCGGGCCAAGGAGTTCCTAGACTTTCTGCGCCAGATCGAACGCAACACCCCGGCCGGACTCGATCTGCATGTGATCCTCGATAACAGTTCGGCCCACAAGACTGCGGCAATCAGGGCCTGGCTGGAAAAGCACCCACGCTTCAAGCTGCACTTCACGCCGACCAGCGCTTCCTGGCTGGACGCCGTGGAGGGCTGGTTCTCGCAACTGGAAAGACGAGCGCTTTATCGTGGAGCCTTCAGCAGCGTCGCGGACTTGAAGAGCGCAATCCGCCATTTCATTACGGCTCACAACGAGCACTCAGCCAAGCCGTTCAAATGGAGCAAACCAGCCGACGCCATCATCAGCTCGGTGCATAAGGCCGAGCTGGAGTGTTATTAAAATAAGCTAATCAACTAACCGCTCGGTACACTAGGCCGTGACCAATGCTCCGCAGAAGTCGTGTGTCTTGATAGCTCGATCACCAGAGCGTTATGACTGGACCCAGCGATTCTGTTCACCACTCGGCCCGCGAACGCGCCGATGGTCGATCAGGCCTCTGGTGTGTTCAGCGCGGCGATGCGATCGCGCACGGCTTCGCCCGCGGCCCCAATGTAGCCTTTGTAGAAGTCCCTACTCTGGTGCAACAGAGGCGAGCCTGCCAACGACTCAGCCGCAGCTTCGACTGCCGCAGAACCGTACTCTTCGCTCATCGCCTGGATACTGCGCGTCCGGGCAGCCGGGTCGTCGTAAGGCTTTTGGTACCAGCTGGAAACCTGATACTCGACCCCCTCGCGCTCGAATGTTTCATTCAGGTGCGTCGCCAGCGCAACCAAAGACTCACGCATCAAGGCCGGGTCGATGGCGTGCGCCTTCAAGTACGCTTCCACGCGCACTTGGGCCGCTGCGATCAGGTCGCCATGGGTGTAGCCCTGCATCGGCGGGAACACGCCGTCAGGCAGTGTCATGCCCGGTGTGTAGGGG
This sequence comes from Pseudomonas entomophila, assembly GCF_013523125.1. GTDB lineage: Bacteria > Pseudomonadota > Gammaproteobacteria > Pseudomonadales > Pseudomonadaceae > Aquipseudomonas > Aquipseudomonas entomophila_B. The sequence goes on from NZ_JAAMQJ010000066.1 coordinate 4,952, forward strand.
TGATAGGTGTAGTCTTTGTCAGCCATGGTTGGCTCCTTGCCGTGAGCAGAGAAGTAGACGAGTAACGCCAGCAGGCCTACCGCCACCCTTCGGCCTGACAGCCCAGTTCGTGAGCATGTCCGATATTCTTTGGGTCGATGCCTGGCATCGTTCATTCATAGGTCTCCCTGACATGAGGGTTGAACCTTAAGGGGTGATGCGGCCAGGCGCAATCTCGCTCTTCAATGGCGCAAGAGGACCGAGAACATCCTTGCCTTCATCGCCCGTGCGGCATGAGCGACAAGCCACCCATGTTCGGCGGCACTTCTAAAACACTACTTGGGCCTATGCGAAACAGGCGCGCCATCACGTTGCGTTTGCGGTACCGGGGCGGGTCGAACGACCGTGACAGGTCAGCGGTCGAACCAATCGAAGTATGTTCCAGGCAGCTATGTACAGCTTGCTTCGTCGCCGATCACCCAGGAGCTTGATAGGCGACAACTGATGGTGATCCCGCTGATGTTTGTTCTCACGGGCAGCAGCAGCCCTCCCGACCTGTCACAGACGGCGAAAGACAGTCTGGACGCGCCCATGCCCACCAACGACGCGCAGCGCGTCTGGGAGTGCGCAGGTACGACCAAGGCCATTGCGGGCCTGAAGGTCGTTCTGGAGATGCAGGGACGACCTGCTGACGCCGGTGGGGAAGTCTGGTCGCTGGAAGAACGCGCCAAGCGAATCGGCTGTAGCCAGGCCGAAATGGATGCGCCCGATCAAGGCAGGTATTCGAACCCTCCGGCCACACCACGCCCGAACTGATGGGCTCCACCCGCTTATGGCCTCGTATGAAGATCGGTGCGATGCAAGCGATACCGTTTGAAAGCCTCCATCAACGGTCTACGCTCATTGGAGACTCCCTGATCTTCACCTGACCACGAGGACGATCCCATGGCACTCAAACCCGGCCCGAAGCCTACCGCCAAATCAACCGGCGAAGTCGACAAGCGTCGTCATGACAACAAGGAGACACAAGGGAACAATCCCGAATTGAAGCCGAGCAAACCTGAAAAGAAATAGCCATTCACTGACAAGCGACCTTGGCTGTGGCGTGCTCATCATTCAAACCAAGGGCTCCTCACGAAGGCGCGTGTACGTCGTGAGCAGCCCTTGAGCACATTACCAGCGCATGCCCTTGAACGGGTTCCAGTCCTGCTCACCCTTACGCTCTTTCAGGTAGTAGGCATAGTTCGTACTCAGCCCGTACAGCAGGTTGGTTGCTACACCAAACCCGCTGTTGATGGCACGTGGTGTTTCCATGCCGAGCAAGGCGAAAAGCACATCGATCGCCAAACCGGCCCCGATGATGATACCCAGCAACGCCAAGTTCTTTTTCCACAAGCCCAGTACGAACAGGTAGATAGGGCCAAAGAACAAGGCAATGAAGTTCATGTTGATCAGCAGTTTCTTCTTGAACGGCTGCTGTTTGAGTGCGGCCTTGTACTCGGGCGAACTGGGCGTCCCATGCGCATCGAAAAACGCAAACCGCTCTTGCCATTTGGGCTTGTGTTGAGAAATATCCTTGCTGGCTTCGGCGACGCTCATTTAAAAATTCCCTATAGTCCTTGAAATGATCGAACACACGGCTTGCCGTGCTTGGAGCATCTGAAGGCCCGACTTCATTGTTCAGGCCTACTGCCGACGCTCCACGCATCATTTTGTCACCCGCCAGCCCAACCAACAACCGCATCGCTCGCACGTCCATGCCCAGGTGTGATCGACCGCACGTTTCCAACGCCAGGCTGTAAGCTGCCGGATGTTGCTACGCTGATAGCACACCCTGCGACCTATGCAACGGAGGCTGACTTGACGACCACTCATGCTTATCTGAGCGAGTCAGGTGACCGCAACGCGACCGCTGCAACAGCACCAGGCTCGGGTCGTCTGGTCATCTGCACCCTCCTCGTCAGCGCCACGCACCTGCATGCAGTCCGCGAACAGGCCGAGCACCTGCGCCGACAGCAGGTCCACCTCGCCGACCTAACGCCTGGTAAACGCCGCGCAGCCCAGGCAAGCCAGCGCGCCGAGCTGCTGGCCGAGGTCGCGCGATGGCCGGTGAAGCTGCACGTCATCGTCGTGGACAGGGCGCGCATCCACCGGGACGGCGGCCTGCAACTGAAAACCTCGTTCAACGAGCACGTCGGCGGGCTGTTGCATGCCCGCCTGTTCCGGGACCTGCGTGACGTTCAGGTGAATGTGGACGCGGACGGTGACGTGACGCTTCGCGAGCGCCTGCAAGGGCTGATACAGGGGCGCTACGCCGATGATCTGTTCGGCGACGAGCAGATGTTCCAGGTGCGCGCCCGTGAGGACGATGCACTGCTCCACATCGCGCAGGGGCTGGCGAACGCCGTGAGCGAAGTGCATGGCGGCAAGGCCAAGCCAGGGGTCCGGCACGCCTATGAGACGCTGTTGCAGGCTCGTACCTTGGGCCTGCTGGAATGGCCGCCGGCCTTCACCTCGCTTCTGCCACCGCCCATGGACGAGGCGCAATACGCCGATTACCAGGTGCACCAGGAAGCGTTGCGTCAGGCCGACCGCTTCATCGAGCAGGCTGGCGAGCATCCGGACGAGGACATGCGCTTGCAGCTGGCCATCCTGGATTACCTGAGGTTCCAGAGCGAATTCGTCACCCAGGACTACCTGCCGACGGCCGACATCCTGGCCCACCTCCATGACCGGGGCTTCGGCGATGTGTCCGAACACAAGATCCGCTCCAACGGCATCGCCAAGCTGCGCGACGCCAACGTGATCATCACCAGCACGGCCAAGGGCTACAAGATTCCGCAGACGCGGGCCGACCTCAACGACTTTCTCGAGATGGCCTCGGGGGTGGTGGTGCCGTTGCTCGAACGGGTGCGCAAGGCGCGCGAGGTCTATCGGCAGAGCAGTGGCGGCACCTACGACATCGTCAGCGAGGCAGGCCTGGCGGCCTTGGAGCGTCTGCTGGTGACGTCCGACACGCCCTCTGCTGACTAACACCAAGCGTTAATGTTGCCCCTGGGCCAGGGCGAAGGCGTCCAGCGTGTGCTGGAAGTCGTCCAGGGCGCGCGACAGGAACTTGTCCCGGTGGTGCACGACATGCAGCTGGCGTGTCTGCGCCGGGAGGTCATGATCGAGAACGGCCAACTGCCCTTGAGCGATCAGGTCGCTCACCACCCAGTACGACAGACAACTGATCCCCAGACCGGCAGCGACCATGCGCTTGATCGCTTCGGAGCTGCCGATGCGGCGGGTGTCTTCCAGGTGACCCAAATGAGGCATCAACCGGTGGGCGACTTCCTCGGCGGTGCCTGAGCCGGCCTCGCGCATCAGCCAGGGTGCGGCGCGCAAGGCCTGACGTGTGACCGGATGACCTTGCGCCAGGGGGTCGTTAACGGCGGCGATGATCACCAGTTCGTCTTCGAACCAGGGGCGCACACTCAGCTCGGGCAGGTGGCAGGGGCCCTCGATCAGGCCAAGGTCGATGGACAGCTGGGCGGCCTGGCGGGCGATGTCGGTGCTGTTGCCGATGACCACCTCGATGCGCACGCCAGGGTGATGCCGGGCATGCGCCTCCATCAGGATCGGCATGAGGTAGCTGCCGATGGTGGTGCTGCAGCCGACGGTGAGCCGCGCGACCCGGTCGTGGCCTTCGAATCCCTTTTCGATCTGCGTCGCGGCCTCCAGCAGGCGTACAGCCTGAGGCAGCAAGGCCTGGCCGTTGGCATTGAGCACCAGCCGCTTGCCGACCCGGTCGAACAAGCGCGTTTCGAGGGCGCTTTCCAATTCCTGAAGCGCAGAGCTGGTGGCGGACTGGGACAGCGCCAGCGCCGCACTGGCATTGACGGTCGAGCCATGCTGGGCGATGGCCCTGAAGATGTCGAGTTGACGCAAGGTCAGGCGCATCGATCTACCGATTGAGGGGGTAAGTGATACATAGAATACGCGTTTTACCGGTTGATACGGTCTTGCCATGCTGTGAAGGTCTCGACGCCATGCCCTTGGGGGGTACCGTGCAACAGTCCAGCTTACGCCTACGCGCCTGTTTTCCCCGTCCACTGTCCGCCTTGTCGGGCGGGCGGGAGGTCATCCGCCAGTTCACACCCCAATGGTTCTCGGTGGTCATGGGCACAGGCATCCTGGCGTTGCTGTTGGGGCAGCTGCCTGAGGCAGGGGCCTTGCTGCCGCACCTGGGCAACGGGCTCTGGCAGTTCAGCGTGGTGCTGTTCCTCGTGTTCACCGGGCTGTACCTGGCGCGCTGGGTGCTGTTCTTCGACGAAGCCAGGCGTATCGTCGGGCACCCGACCGCCTCGATGTTCCTCGGCACGATCCCGATGGCCCTCGCGACCCTGATCAATGGCCTGTTGCAGTATGGCCTGCCCGCCTGGGGGACCGCTGTCGTGCCGTGGGCACAGGCACTCTGGTGGCTGGATGTGGCGCTGGCGATGGCCTGTGGGGTGGGCGTGCCATTCCTGATGTTCACACGCCAGCGGCACAGCCTGGAACAGATGACGGCGGTCTGGTTGTTGCCGGTGGTGGCAGCCGAAGTGGCGGCCGTCACCGGTGGATCGCTCCTGCCGCATGTGGCGCAAGGGTCGGCGCAGTGGCACGTGCTGGTACTGAGCTACGTGCTGTGGGCGTATTCGGTGCCGGTCGCGCTCAGCCTGCTGGGGGTGCTGCTGTTGCGGCTGGCGGTGCACGGGTTGCCGCCGCCGGCGCTGACCGCCTCACTCTGGCTGTCGCTGGGCCCGATCGGCACCGGGGCGTTGGGGATGTTGGTGCTCGGTGGTGCTGCGCCGGCGATCTTCGCGGGTCATGGGCTGGCGCAGGTAGGTGCGGTGGCGGCTGGGGCGGGCGCGGTCGTGGCGGTGCTGCTCTGGGGGCTGGGGGTCTGGTGGCTGTTGCTGGCGGTGTTGGTCACGGTGCGTCAGGTGCGACGGGGGATGTCGTTCAACCTGGGGTGGTGGGCCTTCGTGTTTCCGTTGGGGGTGTATGCGGCGG
>NZ_JAAMQJ010000067.1 GCF_013523125.1 Pseudomonas entomophila
ACGCTCACCAGGTGAGCACGCACGGGCAGTTCGCGCATGCTGTCCGGCAGGATCAGCACGCGGGAGGCGAAAACGGTATCGCGGAACGTCACCTGCGCCGGCGCCGGTGCGGCCTCGGTGGTGGTGTCTGGATCTGCTGCAGTGGTCTTTTTCGTGGCCATGTGTGGCTCCAATGAAAAAGCCCGCACGCGGCGGGCCTTGGAAGGGGTTAGGGGAAGTCAGCTGTGCTTGGCGACAGCCTTTTCAACTTCTACAGCCAGCGCAGTGGCCAGGGCCTGGGGCTTAGCCGCGCTTTGGATGTTGAGGTTGATCGTCACATTGCGCGCTGGTCCTTTGGTGTAGCGGCCGCCGCTCAGTGCGCGGCAAAGGCCCTCAGCGATAACCTGCGGCTCGTTATCGCCGGCCAGCAGCCGACGCCAGTAATCGAGCATGCGGTACTGATCAAACTGCCCGGTGATCTGGTGATCGACCATAGTGGCCACCGTCTCGCTGTCGACCCCGTTGATGGGTCCGCGTGTCTTGCTGTCAGCCATGCTTGCCTCAATGCTTGTGGTTGGGGGTGTTGCCGGCGGTATCGATGATCCTTGCACCGCCGAAGATGTCGCCCGTTACGCGTAACGCGCCGTCGACTTGAACGTCGCCCTGCAGGGTGATGCTCGGTGCCTTGACCGTGACCGCGTGGGCCTCGACCGATGCCGTCGCGGTCTTGGCGGTGATGGTGTCGTCGGTGATCACCGCCGTACTGCTGCCGACCTTGATGGTGACCGTGCCGCCGGGCAGCGTGATGGTGTAGCTCTTGGCCTGCCAGTCGTAGACCAGTGAACCGCCATCGTCGAAACGCCACACCTCGACGTGGTCGCGGTTGTCCGGCTGCGGGCCGGCATTGCCGTACAGCCCCGGTACAAAGGTGCCCTGGGCAGGGTCACCGCTCGGGCTGATCAGTGCGCCCTGCTCGCCCAGGCTAGGTGACCGCCAATGGCGGGCCTTGCCGGCGGCCAGCGCATGCCACTTCACCCAGGCGCTGACCCAGTCGGTACCGTCCGACATGCGCAGCTTGCCCGCCACCAGGTCCACAGCGACGACGTACCCCTTGATCACCTGATCAGACAGCATCCGGTCATGCTGCGCGGTCGCGTAGCTCATGCCAGATTTTCCGGTGCTTGATAGTGGCCTTCGTTGCTCGGCCCAGACTGCGGATCGAAGGCGAAGACCAGCGACCTTGGCGGCTCGTCCGGCCACGGCCATTCGCTGTCGCCCAGGTAGACATCCTGCCGCCACTGCACAGACCAGCCGACGCATTTCAGCAGCTCCGGCGTGATCTCCGACGGCATGGCCTGCACGTCATAGGTCTGGTCGACGAAGTCCAGATCCCAATACTGCCCGTCCAGCAACTTGACCAGCTTGCTGGCCAGGATCGCAGCCTGCAGCGGCGCCTGTTCGCGTTCTTCCTCGACCAGAATCAAGGCCTCGAAGGTGGCCACGATGCAGGTGCGGCCGTCGCCGGGGTCCGGCCCAGGGGCCATGCCAGTGATGGCATAGAACAGCGCTGGCAGTTTCATGCCGGCCTCGAGCACCGGATAGGCCGCGATGTTCTGCAGCTGCGGCAGCGCCTGGGTCATGGCCTCGGTCATGGCCGTGTGCAACTGGGTCAGCTCGCTAGGTGATGTCTGCTGTTCGCTCATGCTTCACCGTCAGGATCAGGGTTACCCAGCCGGTACCGTCCGGCTCCGGCCGTACCACGGTGTAGGCCCCGCCACCGTCCTCGGGAGCCAGCTCGATGGTCAGAGCCGCGCCCTTGCCCAGGCCGGCCGCATTGGCTGCCGGCAGACTGAACTGGGGTTCGCGCGCCGCCTCGGCGTTGATGCTCGAGGCCAGGCGCTTGCTGCCCAGCTGGGGGTCGCGGAAGGGATTTTCGAAGATGCCCTGCACCGAACGGCCATCGGCAAGCGTGGCTCGATCGCCGACACGTCGCAGAATGGGTCCGTCCAGGCGCCGGGCCGCGCGCTCTCGAAAGCTCGATGCCGTCGCCATCACTGCACGATCAGCACTTCGGCATAGCCGCCGGCGGAATCGCTCAGCAGCTTGCCGTAGGGCTTGGAGCCTTCCATACCCGGCGCGACCATCGCACCGTCCTTCACGCTGGCCGCGTTGCCGGCCTTGAGGGACGCGTCAGCCGGGACGCTCCAGGCCCCGGCCGTGCGGTAGGTAATGAGCGTGCCCTTGGGGCCGCTTTCCAGCGGCATGACCGCCAGGTCGTTGATGACCTGGGGCACGCCCTTTTCCGACCCGCCGGTCGGTGCCGGCAGGGTGACGGTGTCGCCACTGTTTACATAGTTGGTCGCCATGATTCTCTTTCTCCAGAAACAACAAACCCCGCAGGTGCGGGGTGTTTGGCATCACGCGCGGCTTACTGGCCGGCGGACTTGTTCAAGCCGCGAGCATCGAGCGCGGACACGCCGGCATCGATGCGGACCTTGGAGGCGATACCGTCGCTGGTGAAGCCTTCCTGCTGGTCGAAATACGGCGTCTCGATACCGTCCAGGTAAGCCACCTCGATAGTGTCCGAGCCTTGCTTGGCCGCCATGTAGTAACTGGTGGCCGAATCCACGTCCAGTCGCGGCTCGGCGATGACCTGGGCGAAGTTGCGGATCGGGTTGTCGATGCCGGCATTGGTTTCGGCACCCGGTACCGAGGCCGAGCGGATCAGCTGGTTGGCCTTGTCTTCCAGGACCACCGGGCACAGCAGGAAGGCCGGACGGATGTTCAACGGACGCGGCTTGGCCTCCTTGGCCACCGTGGCCTGCTGCAGCGCCATGGCCGCCTTGGCTGCGCTCATCGCCTCGATCGACAGCTTGGAAGCGGCGCCGGTGAAGAGGTTCTTGCGCGAGGCATCGAACAGCGGTTTGCCGTCCTTCATTTTGCCGTTCTTGATCAACAGGTCGTAGACCAGGTCACCGATCGTGGCCCGAGCCGCCTCACCCATCAGGCGCGGAATCGCGGTCAGCGCATCGAGGTCGTCGTTGATGATCGCCTGACGGTTGATGGTGAACAGCTCGCCGTAGGTGGCCAGCTGGATGGTCTCCCCGGTGTCGCCCAAGGTGATGTTCTTGTAATCGGCACCAGGACGCACCTCACGCAGCGACGAGAACGACCCCAGGCCTACCCGGTTGGCGACCTTGAAGTCGCTCAGACGGCCTTTCTTGGTCCACAGGTGATACGTCTCTTCGGACTTCTCCCAGCCCGCCAGCATCGACTTATGGGCCGCGTCGAGCAGGATGTTGCCGAAGTCACTCGAGTTGTGGGTAAAGGCCAGACCGATCATGTTCATGACGTTGAGCGTCGAGACGCCCACACCGCGCTCGACCAGCGAGGCACGGGCCAGCTCGCGCAAGGTCATGAAGTTGAAGCCGTTGTCGTGCTGCAGCTCGTCCAGGCCGGCCCGTGCGTAGATCGAAGCGCGAACCGAGTCGCCCACCAGGTTGCCGTTGGTGAGGTGGCCATGGTGGCGGACGGTGCCGGTTGGGGTCGTACCTTGGCCGATCACCTCGAGCAGCTTGGCGTTGGCCTGCTCGAGCGTGCAGTTGGTGTCGTTCAGGCAGGTATCGCGCAGCGCTTCATGCCCGGTGAAGGGAGTGAAGGCCGCCTGAATGGCGGTACGGCGAGCACCGTCAGCCGCCAGGACGCGCGCGGTGATCTGCTCGGCGGTTTCGGTGGGGTTGCCAGGCGTCGGTGCTGGCCCGCCTACAGGCGGGGTGACCGAACCGCGCGGGGTGAAGAGTTGCTGTGCAGCTGGGGGCATGTTGGTGTAGTCCTTCAGGCGGTTGGAGTTGATCGTGGCGAAGGCTTCGATCGGGTCAAGCAAGGTGTCGGCAAAGCCCAGGGCGACCGCCTCGGCGCCGGTCATCCAGGTTTCGGCCGTCAGCAGCGCCTCGACCTCTTCGACGCTCTTGCCGGTCTTGGCGACGTACACCGCCACCATGCCGGTCTCGAACTTGTCGAGGGTTTCGGCGTACTTGCGCATGGCCTCGGCGTCGCCGCCCTGGATGCCCCAGGGCTTGTGAACCATCATCATGGCGTTGGCCGGCATGCGGATCTCGTCGCAGGCCATTGCCACCACGCTACCCATGCTCGCGGCCAGGCCGACCACGGTGCCGATCACCCGCGCCTTGTGGCTCTTGAGCAGGTTGTACATGGCCATGCCTTCGAAGACGGCACCGCCGGGCGAGTTGATGTGCAGGTTGATCTGCGACACGTCGCCCACGGCGCGCAGGTCGTTGGCAAACTGCTGCGCCGAGATGCCCCAGTCGCCAATGTCGCCGAACAGATACACCTCGGCCACGCCGCGCGTGGCAGCGGCCTTGATGGTGTACCAGCTGCTGCCGGGGTTACCCGTCGTCGTCCCGGCCGACCCCTGCGGCTCCATCAGCGGCGGGGGCAGGTTCCTTGTTTGCATCTGCATCGGTTTGGTTCTTCCCGTAGATTTGGTGGTAGTAGTCCGAACTCAGAACCAGCTCGGCCGCGCGGTTGGCGGCAATCTCCGCAATCCGCGAGGCCTTGAGTTCGGACGGGTTGCGCTGCCGAGACCGGGCCACCTCGGCCTCGTCGGCAAAGCCTGCCTTGACGAGGATTTCCCAGGCGGTGGCCTCATGCACCGGGTTGATCCAAGGCATGACCGGGCCTTGATAGAAGGCGCCGTAGAGGGTCCGCTGATCCACGTCAGGTGGCACCCGCAGCTGTCCGCTCATGACCGCCATGCGCAGCCAGGCCCGGTACACCGGGCGGCACCAGTAGTCGATGAACTCGTGCTGCAGCAGGTCATAGCCCAGCTGGCCCTCGACCAGCTCCTGCCGCTGCGCCGAGTAGGTGCCGTCGTAGCTGCGGGCCACGCTCGAGTAAGTGCTGCGCGCGCCGGCGGCCACAGCCTTGAGCTGGCCGTTGCGGAAGCCTTCAAGGAAGGGGTTCGGGCGGTTGCTCTCGATTACCCCGACTTCCTCACCGGGCAGCAGGTTGTCCATCACCGTGCCTGGGGCGATTGGAAAGGTGCGTTGCTCCTGCACCTGTCCTTGGCCCGGTGGCACAAAGTCGTCAGGGGTACCCTTCTTGATGTACAGGGCCAGCGCGGCACTGATACGCGCAGCTATGCGCTCACTCTGCTCGTAGTCCTTGATATCGGCCAGGCGGATTACCACGGCATGCAGCAGCGGCTGGCCTCGGTTCTGACCAATGCGCTTGCGGTTGGCGATGTGAATCACCTGATCGGCCGGCACGCGCTTGGTGTTGCTCGCCCATTTCTGGCCAACCATGGCCCCCGGATGGCCATCGAGCAGGTGATAAGCCTTTACCCGCCGCCAGTTGTCGCGCTCGACGCCCTGGACGATGCCAGCGCAGTAGTCGACGTATTCAACCGGCAGGTAATCAGGCTCGAGCAGTTCGATGGCAAAGGGCACACCGTGCAGGTGCGTATAGCCTGGCACCTTGCCCATGAGCATCTGCCCCAGGGCCTCCCCGTCGCGCAACCAAGTGCGGCACACCAACCGCTCCATTTGCGGCCGGGTCAACTCGCCAGAGGTCTCAGGGCGCAGCGACCATTCGGCCCACAGCGACTTGATGGCCGCTGCAAACGCTGTATGCACCGTGCCGTCATAGCGCAGGGGAATCGGCTCGACAGCGATGCCAGGCCCGCCCACTACACGCTCCTCGAGCCGATCGAACAGACCCGTGACCAGGTCGTGGTCCTCGTCCAACTTGCGGCACTGCTCACGCAGGGATTTCAGCGAACCATGCAGCGAGCTGTCAGCGTCTTTTGCCTGCTTCTTGGGCTTATGCGTGCGTGAGGGCTTGGCAGCCTCGAAGGCCAGAATCACGTTGCGGGCACGCATGCGATCGGCGACCACGCGCGGGAAGAACGGCGCCAAGGCGCGGTCGACCATTTCCCCGATCATCAGAACGTCGCCAGGGAATACCCTGGACGCCCCCCGCGCGCTGCAGCAGCGGCGCGGCGCTCCCATTCCAAGCGACCGGCGCGGATCTGCGGCAGCTCGGCCATCGTCACGCGGCGGCCGCCAAACTGCACGTCCTTGCCGCCCTCGAGTAGATCGGCCTCAGCTTGCAGGTAGCGCTCTACCATTTCCTGTGCGGTTACAGCCATCCGCTGTCTCCTGTATCGATCCAGTCGCCAAATGTTGGCGAGGGATCCGGTTGGTGTTGGGGTTGCGCCGGCGGCGCGGCGGGTTCTGGATCAGCGTCTGGCTCTACTTCTTCCAGGGATGCTGTCTGGCCTTCCAGCACAGGAAGGCCAGGAACCAGGCTGGTCAGGAAGTCCAGATCAAGGCCAAAGCGCTCTATGCAGATCCGCAAGGCGGCAAGGGCGTACACAAAGCAGTCCAGGGCCTCGTTGCGCTTCTTACTGGCATCCCAGCGCAGCACGCGACGGCCTTTAACCAAGACCCATTTCTTGGTTTCGCTGGTCAGCTGGTTGAGTTCTTCGGCATCGCAGATCGAGTCGTCTGCAGGGAAGTGGATCGCCCCAGGCACTGGACGATTGCCGTCCGGCTGTAGCTTGAGGCGGTTGTATATGACTTCCTTGGCGTTGTCGGTGCCGACCTCGGTGAGATAGGTCCGCGATTTCTTGTCTTTCCTTTTGGGGAAGTTGGCAATCGGTTTGCCGTAGGTACTTGCCCCGAAGATTGGAATCACCCAGTGCAGGCCATGTTTGCGACTCTGTGCTCTGACGGTCTCCGAATGGTGACCACCCGAGTCCCAGCACCAGCGCATCACGCCCATAACGGTCCCATCGGCACGGGTAAACTGTTTGTGCAACTGCAAGCCGACTTGGCGCAGCAGCTCCTCGCTGGCCGGGTCGCCGGTGAGGATTCGTCGGTGAATCAGCCAAGCCTCTTCACCCGCTCCCCAGCCCCATACACGCAGTTCGTAGCGGTCGTCCTGGGTATCGATACTGCCAGTCAGCACAACGCACCGCGCTGGCACTTGAGCCGCGTAGACTTCACGACGGTTGTACAGCTGTTCCGCGTCGATTTTCTCAGTCAGATCCTCTTCCCAGGCCTCGCCTAGCGTCGTGTTGACGAAGGTTTTCAGCTTGCCCCGGTCCCTGCCAGCCTTGACCCTTTCCCCCGCTATCTTCACCCAGGTGGTAAAGGTCGAATAGATCGTCCAGATGTGGAAGGTCAGGCATCGCGGCGTATCGATCGGGGCATCGTCCTGGTCGAACCACTCCATGCTGTCGCGCGTCCAGATGCCTGTCCTTTCGCAGATGTAGCGGCCAGTCCTGGAAGCCTCGACCATTTCGTGATGATCGAAGGTACAGCCGTTGCCGGACTCGCAGAGATACCAGGCCTTGTCGACCTCGCCGCGCGCGTTCTTGGACCACTTGAGACCGAACGGCTCGTCAGGCCCGCCCCATTTCAGGGTCTGCTCGGTTGCGCAACCAGGGCAGCGGATGTGGAAACGCAACAGGTAGGGCGATTCATTCGCCGCTCGCGTGATCTGGCAGCTACCTGCAAGCTTGGGAGTCGAGCCACGGATAGACTTTGGAAAGGTCGCCCCTTCCAGGCGCTTGTCGCCAAGGAAAGTGGGCGAGCCTTCGCCCTGGACATCAGCGTCAAAGCTCGACAGTTCGTCATAGCCCACCTCGTCCGGACTTTTCTCGCGGTAGTTACCGGCTGCTTTGCCGCCCAACCACCACAGCACCTTGCGGTTCTCGAAGGTCTTTTGATCCTCGGTGTTGTCCTTGTGCTTCTTGCCAAACCACGGGGCCAGAGCCTTGATCACCGGCACGTCGCGAATCATGGTGTCGATGTGTTTTTTCATGATGCCCTTGGCATCATCGTCCGTTGGACTCCACATGCACACGCTGCGCTTCTTGTGCTTGATCTTGTAAGCGATGTTGGCCACCAGCATCTTGGTGTAACCAACACGGGCCGACTTCGGCAGGTTCAACTCTTCAATCAGGTCGTTGCCCATGGCGTTGAGGATCGCCACCTGGAAAGACTCAGTAGTCCACTTACCCTCCCCATAAGACGACTCAGACGACATGTAGAACTGATCATCTGCCCATTCAACAGCTGTCATGGGCGGATCGACTTCAAGGTTCTTCAACCCGCGCCGGACAGCCTCAACCAGTGGTTTCATCCAGGGAGGCGATGTACTCATCCAAAAGCTCCGGTATCCGATCAGCCAGCCCAGCAGCCGCGTTACGCGTAACGGCGATCTCGGTCTGGACAGCCTCAAGGTGACGCACGTTGATATCGGGATGCTTACGCTTGACGTTCTTGTGAACGGTGTTGAGTGTTGAGGCCAGCTGTGCGGCCAGGCTTGCCAGCGCGAAGATCATGAACCCGACCGGGACAAGCTCCTTTTCACCAACCTTGTTTTTCCTGGCCTGAGCGTCCGCTTGCTCTTTGGTAAGTCGCCACCGTTCGTAATCGATCTTCTGCCCAATGAGCGGATCGATCTGATCACCGCCAGGTTGTTGTTTCCCGCTTTGATGCTGCAGGCGGTTATCGAGCACCGACCGGGTGTCGTAGAAGGATTCGCGGCCGATCTTCTGCACCGGCTCAACACCCCATTTATCAAAGGCTTGAACGGTGATCCCGAGGCTTTCGGCCATGCTTTTTTTGTTCAGCCAGTACGGCTTGCGTGCGATCGTTGGAATGGCCATAGACGAAACAACAACCAACCTCTGGAAAAAGGTCATATGTAGTGAAAGAGCGGGGCCCGAATTACCCCCTACCCCCGGTACCCTCGGGAGGACCCGTCGAAAATGGTCAAAAATCGACCAAAATCGACAGAATCGACCCCCTCGCCCTACCCCCTCACCCCTGCAAGCCACGGAATACGTGGCCTCCAGCGTATTGGCCTGAAAACGGTCAGGTTCGAGCGGTCAGGATGGCATCACGCAGGGCGCGGTCGAGCACAGTCGGGCCGTGAGCCTTGGCGATGTTCGAGGCGATCTTGAAGAACGGGAAGATCACGCGGTATGACGGCGCGCTGTCGGTGAACAGGAAGACAGGCTTGGCCGCTTCACCGAATGCGGTGTCCTTGCGCTCCCATATGCCCTGCTCATCATTGACCGTGCCGGTGAAGTAGCGCCTGGCATTGCCCTTACGCTGGCTGCGTTTGCTGCCGGTGGCATTGGCCTGAAAGCCACTTGCCGACTCAGCCGCACCCAGACCCGACAGGATGCGAGTCATGGTGCCGCGCGAAACGTTGCCGTACTGGTTGAGCAGGTCGTTGACCGGTACCGCATACTGCCCGGACTTCATCAGCCCCTTGGCGATCAGCGACTTCTCGAACCGCTTGTGGGGCCGCTGTCCGCCCTGGACGGCCTGCTGCAGGTAGGCATCGGCAGGAATGCCCGAGGTCCAAGCGTCCTTGAAATAGATCCTGGCCGGGCGGTTCTTGGTGGCCGCCTGAACGAACAAGCTGCGCATCGTGGTCGGCGTGGGCCGGTCGATGCGGTGCTTCATCACTTCCAGCATGCCGGCCTTGATCTGCTGAGCCAGCCGGGTCTGGGCAAGGATCTGCGCGAACGGGATCTGCCGCTTCTGGATGTCTGAGATTTCGCGGGCCAGCGGGACGCGGTCGATGTCCAGCTTGAAGTCGATCATGGCTGGCCCCTCTATACGCTAGACAACGCCGATCTGGTCGCGCACCGTCGATGGCGACGTGAAAAGCTGACTGCGCTGCTCAGCCAGCAGGCCATTCAGCTGCACGAACAGCACTTCTCGGACTTCGCCTTTGACGACTTCGAGAGTTCGAGCAGTGGACTCGATCGCTTCGGAC
>NZ_JAAMQJ010000068.1 GCF_013523125.1 Pseudomonas entomophila
GTCCGAAGCGATCGAGTCCACTGCTCGAACTCTCGAAGTCGTCAAAGGCGAAGTCCGAGAAGTGCTGTTCGTGCAGCTGAATGGCCTGCTGGCTGAGCAGCGCAGTCAGCTTTTCACGTCGCCATCGCCGGTGCGCGACCAGATCGGCGTTGTCTAGCGTATCGAGGGGCCAGCCATGATCGACTTCAAACTGGACATCGACCGCGTCCCACTGGCCCGCGAAATCTCAGACATCCAGAAGCGGCAGATCCCGTTCGCGCAGATCCTTGCCCAGACCCGGCTGGCCCAGCAGATCAAGGCCGGCATGCTGGAAGTGATGAAACAGCGCATCGACCGGCCCACGCCGACCACGATGCGCAGCTTGTTCGTTCAGGCGGCCACCAAGAACCGCCCGGCCAGAGTCTATTTCAAGGACGCTTGGACCTCGGGCATTCCTGCTGATGCCTACCTGCAGCAGGCCGTCCAGGGCGGACAGCGGCCGCATAAGCGATTCGAAAAGTCGCTGATCGCCAAGGGGCTGATGAAGTCCGGGCAGTACGCGGTACCGGTCAACGACCTGCTCAACCAGTACGGCAACGTCTCGCGCGGCACCATGACTCGCATCCTGTCGGGCCTGGGTGCGGCTGAGTCGGCAAGCGGCTTCCAAGCCAATGCCACCGGCAGCAAGCGCAGCCAACGCAACGGCAATGCAAGGCGCTACTTCACCGGCACGGTCAACGATGAGCAGGGCATCTGGGAGCGCAAGGACACCGCCTTCGGTGAAGCGGCCAAGCCTGTCTTCCTGTTCACCGACAGCGCGCCGTCATACCGCGTGATCTTCCCGTTCTTTAAGATCGCCTCGAACATCGCCAAGGCCCACGGCCCGACTGTGCTCGACCGCGCCCTGCGTGATGCCATCCTGACCGCTCGAACCTGATCGTTTCCAGGTCGATACGCTGGAGGCCACGTATTCCGTGGCTTGCAGGGGTGAGGGGGTAGGGCGAGGGGGTCGATTCTGTCGATTTTGGTCGATTTTTGACCATTTTCGACGGGTCCTCCCGAGGGTACCGGGGGTAGGGGGTAATTCGGGCCCCGCCTTTTCGCTATGTATGACCCAAATTCGGAGGTTGGTTGTTGTTTAGTCCATGACGAATCCCACGATCACCCGTCAGCCGTTCTGGCTGAACAAAAAACGCATGGCCGAAAGCCTCGGTATTTCGGTTCAGGCCTTCGATAAATGGCGCGTTGAGCCGGTGCAGAAGATCGGCCGCGAGTCCTTCTACGATGTCCGTTCGGTGCTCGAAAACCGCCTGCAGCACCAGAGCGGCAAACAACAACCTACCAGTGACGACATCGACCCCCTGGCCGAAGCCAAGCTGCTGCAAGAGCGGCTTCGGCTGACCCGCGAGCAGGCGGACGCCCAGGCGATGCGAAACGAGGTCAAGCGCCGCAACCTGGTGCCTGCCGAATTCATGACTTTCGCTATCAGCCGACTGGTAAGCCTGATCGGTTCAACCCTCGACACCGTGCATACCAAGGTCAAGCGAAAGCACCCTGACATCGAGGCTCGACACCTTGAGGCGGTGCAGCGTGAGGTGGCCGTTACGCGTAACGAAGCCGCAAGCCTGGATAAACGCCTCCCGGAGATTCTTGATGAGTTCCTTTCAGCCATGGATGACGAATCTGGCTAACGCTGTGCGCGTTGGTCTGACGGCGTTGTTCAAAGAGCCGCCCATGACCGTGGTGGAATGGGCGGACAAGCATTTTTACCTGTCCTCTGAATCGTCCTACCAAGAGGGTCGCTGGACCACAGCCCCGTTTCAGATGGCCATCCTCAACGCGATGGGCAATGACCTGATCCGCGAAGTCAACTTCGTGAAGTCGGCCCGCCTCGGGTACACCAAGATGCTCATGGCATTCATCGGTTACCTGGTGCAGCACAAGAAGCGCAACGTGCTCATGTATTGCCCGACCGAGGGTGACGCCGAGGGCGTCATGAAGCGCCACATCGAAGGGATGATTCGCGACGTGCCAGTCGTCTTGGACCTAGCCCCGTGGTACGGCATGAAGCACCGCGACAACACCCTTGAAGCCAAATGCTTCGTCAACCGCAAGATGCTGTGGTGCCTGGGTGGCAAGGCCGCCCGCAACTACCGTGAGAAAAGCCCGGATACCGTCATTTATGACGAACTGTCGAAGTTCGACGAGGACATCGAAGGCGAGGGCGCGCCCACGTTCCTGGGGGACAAGCGCCTGGAAGGGGCCACGTTCAAGAAGTCGATCCGGGGATCGACGCCGACCGATTCTGAGAAGTGCCAGATATCCCGAGCCGCGATCGAGTCACCGCACGACCTGCGGTTCAACATCAAGGCGCCTTGCTGCGGTACCGAGCTGGTCCTGCAATGGGGTGGCAGAGAAGACCCGTTCGGTATCAAGTGGCAGCTCAACGAGCGCCAAGAGGTCGAGGCCGCCTGGTACCTGTGTCCGCACTGTCACGGCGGCACGTTCGAGTATCACGAAATGGTCACCGCTGCTGCTGAAACGGGCAGGTGGGTCTGCGAGCGCTCTGGCATTTGGACGCGCGACAGCATGGCGTGGTTCGACGCCGGAGGAGAGCCAACGGTAACGCCCCGATCGGTGACGTTCAGCGTGTGGACCGGTTATTCGACGTTCACCACCTGGATCGAAATCGCGACTGACTTCGTTAAGGTCGGCAAGGACCGGGGCAAGCTGAAAACCTTCATCAACACCACGCTTGGCCAGGTGTGGGAAGAGGATCAAGGCGAAAAGCTGGACTGGGAGCAGCTGCGCGATCGTCGAGAGACGTTCACCGAGCTGCCGGCCCGAGCTGTCGCCTTGTTCGGCGGTATCGATACACAGGACGACCGCTACGAGGGCCGGGTATGGGCCTACGGTGCCGGCGAAGAGGCCTGGCTGGTGCATCGCTTCATCCTCATCGGCGATCCAGCGAGCGTTGAGCTGCGCCGCAAGGTGGGCCGCGAGCTGCATCGCCAGTTCAAACGGGCGGACGGCACGGTGATGCGCGTAGAGCGGTGGTGCTGGGACTCCGGCGGCCACTACTCCGACGAGGTCCGCGCCGAGAGCCGCAAGCACGGTGTGCAATGGGTGATTCCGATCTTCGGGGCCAGCACCTATGGCAAACCGATCGCCAACTTCCCACGCAAGAAGGACAAGCGCAGCAAGGTCTATCTGACCGAAGTCGGCACCGACAACGCCAAGGAGCTGATCTACAGCCGACTCAAGCTGCAGCCGGATGGGCCTCGGCCAGTGCCTGGTTGTGTCCATCTGCCTGCCGACGAGTTGATCTGCGACGAAGACGAACTGCAGCAGCTGACCAGCGAGCGCAAAAAGTGGGTGGTGATCAAGGGTCGACGCGTCATGCGCTGGGATGCCGGCGGCCGCCGTAACGAAGCACTCGACTGCGCTGTATATGCGTTGGCCGCGCTGCGGATCAGTCAGCAGCGGTTCGGCCTGGACCTGGACCTGTTGGCCAGTCAGAACCCTGACACCGGCGTTTGGGAAGTAGCCCAGGACGACGAATCGGTACCCGCGTCTGAATCCGAATCAAGCATGGCCCCGATCGAACCGGCGGCCGAACCCATTCAAACATCAGAACCCCAAGTGCCGGCAGACGGTGGCTTCCCGGGTGGAGGTAGGTCATGGCTGTAGACCCTCAAACAATGCTGGACCTGTATCTGCAGGCCGAGTGTGACGTTCTGGCGGGCAAGGACACCCAGTTCAACGGGCGCCGCGTGGTGATGGCGGACCTTCCTCAGATCATCGAGGGCCGCAAAGAGTGGGAGCGCCGCGTGGCAGCTTCCCAGGGGCGCACAGGGTTCGCTCTGGCGACCTTCCAGTGAACAAGGTCGACCGAATCCTGGAACCTGTCTTTCCCGGGTGGGTAGCCCGACGGTTGGGCGCCCGTCACGTAATCCAGGCTTATGAGGCGGCAGACATCACCCGCACCCACAAGGCCAAGCGACAGACCCGCAGTGCGGATTCGTCGCTGCAGCGCGACGCCCGCTCGATGCGAGAGCAGTGCCGCAAGCTGGACGAGGACCACGACCTGGTCATCGGCCTGCTGGATAGGCTGGAGGAGCGCGTGGTGGGTGGCCCTGGCATCGCGGTGGAACCGCTGCCGCTGGACTATGCCGGCAACATCCACGCGGAGTTCGCCGCGCAGATCAAGGCAAGCTGGGCCGAGTGGTCGCTGACGCCGGAGGTATCGGGCGAACTTACCCGACCGCAGGTTGAGCGGCTGGTGTGCAGGACCTGGCTGCGTGATGGCGAGGCATTGGCTCAAATGGTTATGGGGCGGGTGAGCGGCTATGACCACCTGCACAAGGTGCCGTTTGCTCTGGAACTGCTGGAACCGGACTACCTGCCTTGGGAATACAACGACCTGTCCAAAGGCATCGCCCAGGGCATCGAGCGCAGCGAATGGCGGCGGGTCAAGGCCTATCACGTCTACAAGCGGCACCCAGGCGATTTGTTGGTGCATGGCCTGGCCCAGAACACCAAACGGGTGCCAGCCGAACGGATGCTGCACATTGCCCACCGCAAGCGGATTGGCCAGAACCGTGGCCAGCCGCTGTTGCACGGTGTGCTGATTCGCCTGGCGGACATCAAGGATTACGAGGAAAGCGAGCGAGTCGCCGCAAGGATCAGTGCGGCGCTAGGCATGTATATCAAGAAGGGGTCGCCCGACGACTACACGCCTTTGCCAAACACACAGAAAGAGCGGTCGATCCCGATTCAGCCCGGGATGGTCTTCGACGGTCTTCGCCAAGGCGAAGAAGTCGGGATGATCGAAAGCAACCGGCCCAACACCTTCCTCGAACCCTTCCGGAACGGCCAGTTGAAGGCGGTAGCGGCTGGCACGCGCGGTACCTTTTCCAGCGTGGCCCGTAGCTATGACGGTACCTATTCGGCGCAGCGTCAGGAGCTGGTCGAGGGGCAGCAAGGGTATGACCTGCTGCAGCACGAGTTCATCGACTACTGGTGCCGCCCGGTATACCGGCAATGGCTGCAGATGGCGATTGTCAGCGGTGCGCTCAAGGTGCCGGAAGGCGTGGATCCCGACACCGTCTACTCGGCGGTTTATCAGGGGCCGGTCATGCCCTGGATCAACCCGATCCATGAGGCTAATGCCTGGAAGATCCTTTGCGAGGCGGGCTTTGCCGATGAGGCCGAAGTCGCCCGGGCCAGGCAGCGAAACCCTGCAGAGCTCAAGCGATCGCGCATCGGCGAGGTCGCAGCAAACCGGGCGGCCGGGCTGGTGTTCAGCTCCGACGCCTTCCACCAGTTTTACGGAAAATTAGCCAATGCACTTACCGGAAAAAAGCCCTCTGATGCGGCCCCGGGCGTCGATCAGCCCGACGAATAAGCCTGATGAAAGTTGGTACTCCATCCGCGCTGCTGCGCGTGGGGAGGCCGAAGTCATGCTGTACGACGACATCGGCGCCTGGGGCATCTCGGCGCGGCAGTTTGCCCGCGACCTGGCGGCCCTGGGTGACGTGTCACAGATCAACCTGCGGATCCACTCAGGCGGTGGCGACGTGATGGATGGCACTGCCATGTACAACATCCTGCGCGGGCATTCTGCCCGCGTGGACGTGTACATCGACGGCATGGCGGCATCGATGGCCAGCGTGGTGGCAATGGCGGGCGATCGGATCTATATGCCGGCCAACGCCATGATGATGATTCACAAGCCTTGGGGTGGCCAGATCGGCGATGCCGACGACCTGCGTGAGTACGCCGACCTGCTGGACAAGGTCGAGGGCACCTTGGTCAAGGCCTACGCCCGCAAGTCCGGCAAGAGCGAGGACGAAATCAAGGGCCTGCTCAAGCTCACCACTTGGATGGATGGCAACGAAGCGGTGGCGGCCGGCTTCGCAGACGAGGTCCTGGACCCGATCAAGGCCGCCGCACAACTCAACTCGAAACGTCTAGAGGAATACACCCACATGCCCCCTTCGATGCGCGCCCTGATCAATCCGCGTGGTTCGGTCGTGATCCCACCGGAGCCAACCCCGGATCCGACACCAAAGCCTACTCCCCAGGCCCTGACGCCTGCGCAAATCCGCGCCCAGGTCCTGGAGGCTGACACCGCGCGCCGTACCAGCATCGCCGCCGCCTTCGGTGGCTTCTCGGTGGGTCATGCCGAGCTGCTGCGCACTTGCCAGGACGATGTCGACTGTACCGTCGCCCAGGCCAGCGAGAAACTGCTGGCTGCGCTGGGCGCCGGATCCGCGCCGGTCAATGCGCCGACCATCCGCCACCCTGGCCACGTTACCAACGGCAACCTGGTAGGCGACTCGGTGCGTGCCTCGCTGTCCGCGCGTGTGGGTCATGCGCAGATGGAGAATGACAACCCGTACAACTACATGCGCATGTTCGAACTGGCCCGTGCCTCGCTGACCGATCGCGGCATCAACGTGTCGGCGCACAGCCCCATGGTCATGGTCGGCATGGCGTTTACTCATGATTCCAGCGACTTCGGCAACATTCTGCTGGACGTGGCCAACAAGTCGGTACTGGCCGGCTGGCAGGGTGCTGCAGAGACCTACGACCGGTGGACCAAGAAAGGTCGCCTGAGCGACTTCAAGCCGGCCATGCGGGTGGGTATGGGTGAATTCAGCACCCTGCGCGAGGTTCGCCCCGGGGCCGCCTATCAATACGTGACGGTCGGCGATCGCGGCGAGCAGATCGTGCTGGCCACTTACGGCGAAATGTTCAGCATCACCCGCCAGGCGATCATCAACGACGACCTGGCCATGCTGACCGACGTGCCCCGCCTGATGGGCGAGGCTGCCAAGGGCACCATTGGCGACTTGGTCTATGGCGTGCTGACCAAGAACGCGCCTATGCGCGACCAGAAAGCCCTGTTCCACGCGGACCGCAAGAACCTGCACAAGGGTTCCGAAACTGCCCTAAGCATTCGCGCCTTGAGCGCCGCGAAGGCGGCCATGGCGTTGCAGAAAAGCCAGGTTGAAAAAGGGCCGGGCCGCACTCTCAACATCCGCCCTGGTTACATCCTGGTCCCGGTTGCGCTTGAGGACACGGCTCGTCAGTTGATCGCCTCTGAGTCCATGCCTGGTACTGACAGCAACTCGGGCGTCAGGAACCCACTCAAGGACTTCGCCGAGGTTATTGGCGAGCCGCGTCTGGATGATGCGTCGTCGATCGAGTGGTACATGGCGGCAAAGCAGGGCAGCGATACCGTGGAAGTAGCTTACCTGGACGGCATCGACGTGCCGTATATCGAGCAGCAGGCCGGCTTCACGGTCGACGGTGTGGCCACCAAGGTGCGCATCGACGCCGGTGTCTCGCCGCTGGACTCTCGCGGTTTGAGCAAGTCCCTCGGCAAGTAAACCCGAGACCCATTCAAACACCCCGCCCATGCGGGGTTTGTTGTTTCTGGAATAGGAGAACTGGCCATGGCCAAGAACTACGCAAGCACTGGTGAGACCGTATCGGTAACAGCCACCGCAGCCGCTGGCATTGCCGCCGGCGTACCGTTGGTGATCAACGACCTGGTGGTGATGCCACTGCAGACCGTGCCTAAGGGGAGTGTCGCTACCTGCCGCACTGTCGGTGCATGGGATCTGCCTGCAGCAGCAGGCCTCAAGCAAGGGCAGAAGGTCAGTGTTCTCGACGGCAGCCTGGTAGCACCTGCTACGGCTAATGCTGTGCCGTTCGGCAAGTTGCTGAGCGATGCAGCGAGCGGCTACGCGACTGCCTTGCTGATCCAGTGATGGCAGCGCCGTCGAGCTTTCGAGAGCGCGCTGCCAGGCGCCTGGACGGCCCCATCCTGAGACGTGTCGGCGATCGAGCCACACTTGCCGATGGCCGTTCGGTGCTGGGCATCTTCGAAAACCCCTTCCACGATCCCCAGCTGGGCAGCAAGCGCCTGGCCTCGAGCATCAACGCCGAGGCGGCGCGCGAACCCCAGTTCAGTCTGCCGGCAGCCAATGCGGCCGGCCTGGGCAAGGGCGCGGCTCTGATCATCGAGCTGGCTCCCGAGGACGGTGGCGGGGCCTACACCGTGGTACGGCCGGAGCCGGACGGTACCGGCTGGGTAACCCTGATCCTGACGGTGAAGCATGAGCGAACAGCAGACATCACCTAGCGAGCTGACCCAGTTGCACACGGCCATGACCGAGGCCATGACCCAGGCGCTGCCGCAGCTGCAGAACATCGCGGCGTACCCGGTGCTCGAGGCCGGCATGAAACTGCCGGCGCTGTTCTATGCCATCACCGGCATGGCCCCTGGGCCGGACCCTGGCGACGGCCGCACCTGCATCGTGGCCACCTTCGAGGCCTTGATTCTGGTCGAGGAAGAACGCGAACAGGCGCCGCTGCAGGCTGCGATCCTGGCCAGCAAGCTGGTCAAGTTGCTGGACGGGCAATATTGGGATCTGGACTTCGTCGACCAGACCCATGACGTGCAGGCCATGCCGTCGGAGATCACTCCGGAGCTGCTGAAATGCGTCGGCTGGTCTGTGCAGTGGCGGCAGGATGTCTGCCTGGGCGACACCGAATGGCCATGGCCAGACGAACCGCCCGGGTCGCTGGTCTTCGCTTTCGATCCCCAGTCCGGGCCGAGCCACGAAGACCACTATCAGGCGCCGGAGAATCTGGCATGAGCTACGCGACCGCGCAGCATGACCGGATGCTGTCCGACCAGGTGATCAAGGGGTACGTCGTCGCTGTGGACCTGGTGGCGGGCAAGCTGCGCATGTCGGACGGTACCGACTGGGTCAGCGCCTGGGTGAAGTGGCATGCACTGGCTGCCGGCAAGGCCCGGCATTGGCGGTCACCAAGCCTGGGCGAGCAGGGCGCTCTGATCAGCCCGAGCGGTGACCCTGCCCAGGGCACCTTTGTATCGGGGCTGTACGGCAATGCCGGCCCGCAGCCGGACAACCGCGACCACGTCGAGGTGTGGCGTTTCGACGATGGCGGTTCACTGGTCTACGACTGGGAAGCCAAGAGCTACACCATCACGCTACCCAGCGGCACGGTCACCACTAAGGTCGGCAGCAGTACGGCGGTGATCACCGACGACACCATCGCCGCCAAGACCGCGACGGCATCGGTCGAGGCCCAGGCGGTCACGGTCAAGGCACCGAGCATCACCCTGCAGGGCGACGTTCAAGTCGACGGCGCGTTACGCGTAACGGGCGACATCTTCGGCGGTGCAAGGATCATCGATACCGCCGGCAACACCCCCAACCACAAGCATTGAGGCAGGCATGGCTGACAGCAAGACACGCGGACCCATCAACGGGGTCGACAGCGAGACGGTGGCCACCATGGTCGATCACCAGATCACTGGGCAGTTTGATCAGCACCGCATGCGCAACTTCTGGTGCCGGCTGCTGGCCGGTGACAACGACCCCGAGGTCATTGCCGACGGCCTGTGCCGGGCATTGAGCAGCGGCCATTACATCCAGGCCCCGGCACGCCATGTGACGGTGAATCTGGCAGTCCAGGGCGGCGTTGACGCCGAGGCCCTGGTGGCTGAGGTCCGGCAGGCGCTCGCGTAACACGATCACCCCACATCAACCCCTTCCAAGACCCGCCGCGTGCGGGTCTTTTCATTGGAGCCACACATGGCCACGAAAAAGACCACTGCAGCAGATCCAAACACCACCACCGAGGCCGCACCGGCGCCGGCGCAGGTGACGTTCCGCGATACCGTTTTCGCCTCCCGCGTGCTGATCCTGCCGGACAGCATGCGCGAACTGCCCGTGCGTGCTCACCTGGTGAGCGT
>NZ_JAAMQJ010000069.1 GCF_013523125.1 Pseudomonas entomophila
CGGCAGGGGCCGCTCCACCCGCAACGCGCCCCCTGCAGGAGCGGCCCCTGCCGGGGCGCCGGACCGGCCGCGATGGATCTGAAAGGCCCACCGTCGATTCAGACATCCCACACTTCACAGCTTGAAGCTTGAAGCTTGAAGCTCATACCGCACCCTGAACGAAAAAACCCGGCCAAGGCCGGGTTTTCCGCACTGCGCAGACCGCTTACTTCTTGCTGCGGCCCTTGAACGTGTTGTCGCGGGTATCGATGTCGATCATTTCGTCGATTTCGATGAAGTCGGCAACCTGGATTTCAGTACCGTTGGCCAGTTTGGCAGGCTTCATGACCTTGCCCGAGGTGTCGCCACGGGCGGCGTTCTCGGTGTAGACGACCTTGCGGCTGATGGTGGTCGGCAGTTCGACCGACACCAGACGGCCTTCGAAGAACACGGCTTCGCAGACGTCGGTCATGCCTTCTTCGATGTACGGCAGAACGGCTTCGATGTCCTCGGCGTTCAGTTCGTACATGGTGTAGTCGGTGGTGTCCATGAACGTGTATTCGTCACCGTTGATGAAGGACAGGGTCGCTTCCTTACGGTCCAGGATCACGTCGTCCAGCTTGTCGTCGGCGAAGTAGACGGTTTCAGTCTTGTAGCCGGTCAGCAGGTTCTTCAGCTTGGTCTTCATGATCGCGCTGTTGCGACCGGACTTGGTGAACTCGGCTTTCTGTACCAGCCATGGGTCGTTGTCGATCCGCAGGACGGTGCCGGGTTTCAGTTCTTTACCAGTTTTCATTACGAGTATCCGAATCTGGATGGATTTATAAAAAATCGAGGCCGCGTATCATAGCCAATTTCGGTAAAACTGTACCAGCGCCATGGCGAGGTCCGGCCGAGCGGCCTGTGCGGCGCTCCACTGCCGGGCATGGGCGCGCCAGGTGTCCCAGTGCGGCGACAGCTGGCGCCAGGCCTGGCCCATGTCCTGGTTGGTGTTCCAGGCGCGCCACAGGTTGGCCACGGCCTCGGCTAGCGGCGCGGGTGCTTCCTGCAGGTACTGCGCGAGAAACGCCTCGAGCTTGTCCAGGTGAGCCTGTTCCTCCTGCACGTAGATGTGCCAGAGCAAGGGCCGGGCCGCCCACTGGGCGCGGACGAACGAGTCCTCGCCACGCACGGCGTTGAAGTCGCAGCTCCACAGCAGGCGGTCGTAGTCCTCCTGCCGCAGGAACGGCAGCACCTGCACGGTCAGGTCACCACGTACCACACACTGGCCGGGCGCCGGTGCCGGTTCGCCCAGCCAGGCCTGCACGTCGCCCAGCACGCGCCCTTCGGGCACCAGCAGGTGATGCGGCTGGTCCGCCTCGGCCAGGGCCGTCAGCCAGCGACCCACCTGGGCATTTTCGTAGGCGAACAGCGACAGCAACCGCGCCCCTGGCGCCGGTCGAATCCCGAGCCTCGACAGAAACGCTTCACGCACGGACGCGTCGTCCTGCAGGGCCTGGCGCTGCGCAATCAGGGTGCTTTCGCGCAGCAGCCCGCCGGTGCCTGCCGTGAACCCTGGGAAGAAGAACAGCATGCGCAGGCCGTCGCCCTGGGGCGACCACAGCCCATGGCAGCCCTCGACCCAGGGTTCGGCGCTGAGGTATTCGAGGTTGATCAGCAGCGCCGGCACCGGGCGTGCGCGCAAGGTTTCCCGGTACGCCTCGGGCAAACGGCACCCGAACGCGGCAATGATCACGTCGGCCGCGTCGGTCGTCGTCCATGGCTCGACCCAGCGGCACACGGCCACGCCCTCGAGGCGCTGGGTGTCGGCGGTCACGTCGGCGCGTGGGCAGAGGCGTGCGAAGGCCTCGAGGTCGTCGACCCACAGGCGTACCGGCAGTGCATGCTCATCGGCCAGTTGCCGGGCCAGGCGCCAGGTCACGCCGATGTCGCCGAAGTTGTCCACGACCTTGCAAAAGATGTCCCAGGTGGCGCTCACGCCCGCTCCTCGTATGGGCCCATGAAGCGGGCGATTGTGCGAGCAAATGCGCAGGGAGGAAAGCTTTGTGGCGTCGGCGACAGGTCGGATGGCACCCAGGTCATGCTCCCGCTACGCTGCCTTCCAGGGCCGGTGCGTCGGCCTGTCCGTCGCACGCAGGGCTGGCGCAGGCCCGCCACCATGCGACAATGGCCCACGTTCCTTCGTCCCGCAGGCGCCACCATGTCCGACTCCATTCGCTGCAGCCCCACGCCGCTTCAACTGATCCTGTGCATCGCCCTGGGCCTCTGGCTGGGCGCGGCCGCCATCGCGGCCAGCGCCTGGCTGTTCTGGCAGGTCTGGCCCAACCAGGTCGAGCGTGTACTCCCGACGGCGCCGTCCAGCGCCGAGACGCCCGCGCGCCCTGCGCCACCGCCGGGCACCAGCGACGCACAGCAGCAAATGTTCGAGCGCTATCAGCAGACCCTGCAGCGTGAACAGGATCGCCAGGCCGTGGACGCCGCCCAGGCCGACCCGCGCAATCTCGACAACCCGCGCTGCCAGTTCTGGCTGGAGCAGCATCGCAACGCGCCGACGGACAAGAGCCTGGCCCAGGTCCAGGCGTTGTGCCGCTGACATGGACAAGCACGCCCTGCACCAGGCGATCGTCGCCACCCTGGAAGAAAACGTCCGCACCCTCGAACGGGCGGCGCAGACGGCCTATGAAGCCGCCACCGCCGAAGAGAACATCGCCGAGAACAAGTACGACACCCTCAGCCTGGAAGCCTCCTACCTGGCCACCGGCCAGGCCCGGCGTACCGCCGAGATCCGCCAGGCGCTGCTCGCGTTTCGGCAGCTGACCCTGCGCGACTACGACCCGGCGCGGGGCATCCAGGTCAGTCAGCTGGTCGAGCTGGAGGACGCCCATGGCGCGGCGCGCCTGGTGTTTCTCGGCCCCGAAGGCGCGGGTCTGAACATCACCCTGGCGGGCCGCCAGGTCACGGTCATCACCCCCCGCTCGCCCCTGGGCCAGCAGTTGCTCGGCAAGCGAGTGGACGACGAGATCCGCTTGTCGATCGGCACCAACCAACAGTGCCTGTCGATCGTCGACGTGACGTGAGGCGCCACGTCACTGTCCGATCACTACCCCCGTCACCTGCCGTGACGCCCCGTTTTCGCCCGAAGAGGTCCCGATGGATACCCCGCCCCTGAGCCGTGCCCTGATCCTGCTGATGGCCACGGCCACCGGCCTGGCTGTGGCCAGCAACTATTATGCCCAACCGCTGCTGCACAGCATCGCCGAGTACTTCGGCCTCAGCACCGTCAGCGCCGGCAGCATCGTCATCGCCGCGCAATTGAGCTATGGCGTAGGCCTGGTGTTGCTCGCGCCGCTGGGTGACCTGTTCGAGCAGCGCCGGCTGATCGTGGTGATGATGGGCATGGCGGTGCTGGGCCTGTTGATCAGCGCCAGCGCATCCAGCCTGCCGTGGCTGATCGTCGGCACGGCACTGACCGGGCTGTTCTCGGTGGTGGCCCAGGTGCTGGTGCCGATGGCTGCCGCCTTGAGCTCGCCAGCCGAGCGCGGACGCGCCGTGGGGACCTTGATGAGCGGACTGCTGCTCGGCATTCTGCTGGCGCGTACCGCCGCAGGGTTCACCGCCGAGCTGGGTGGCTGGCGCGCCATCTACTGCCTGGCGGCGGTGCTGATGGCGATCTGCGCGATCGCCTTGCAGCGCAGCCTGCCCGTGCACCGCAGCCACGCCGGTCTGAGCTACCCCGCGCTGCTCGGCTCGCTGTTCACCCTGTTCCGCGAAGAGCCCGTGCTGCGCCTGCGCGCGGCGCTAGGCTTGCTGTCGTTCAGCCTGTTCGCGCTGTTCTGGACGCCGCTGGCCTTCCTGCTGGCTCGCGAGCCCTATCACTACTCCGATGCCACCATCGGCCTGTTCGGGCTGGCCGGGGCCGCTGGTGCGCTGGCGGCGAACTGGGCCGGGCGCCTGGCCGACCGTGGCAAAGGGGCGCTGGGCACGACCGTGGGCCTGCTGGCGCTGCTGGCGGCGTGGCTGCCCCTGGGCCTGGCCGAGACCTCGCTGGTCGCCCTGCTGGCGGGCGTCCTGCTGCTGGACCTGGCGGTGCAACTGGTGCACGTCAGCAACCAGAACGCGGTGATCGCCCTGCGTCCAGCGGCGCGCACGCGGCTGAACGCCGTCTACATCACCTGCTACTTCATCGGCGGCGCCTTGGGTTCGCTGCTCGGCACGCAGCTGTTCGAACGGGCCGGCTGGATGGGCATCGTCTGGGCCGGCGTGGCCATCAGCACGCTGGCGCTGCTGGTGTGGGCCGGCGCCGAGCGCACGCGGCGGCGCAACGAGCAAGCAGCGACCACCGCGCACTAGCGTCCGGCTGTCCCCACAGGCCGTCACCTCGGCCGAAACAAACGGCGCCGTCGACCGGCGCCCCTGCTACCATGCGCGCGATTTTTCGCCCAGCACGCCTGCGCCCCGCGACGATCGCCCGCGCCCGGCCCTTGAGGAGCCCTGCATGCCCCTGCCCCGCCCCCCACTGCCGCTCGGTCTGCTCAGCCTGGGCCTGGCCCTGTGCGGCATGCCCGTCCTGGCCGACACGCGCATCGAACTCGAGGCCTTGCAGGTCTCCGACACCTACGATGCCGACCGCGAGCAGGCTGCTCAGGCCAGCGTCGGGCAGTTCCAGAACGCCCCGGTGCTCGACACGCCGGCCGCGATCCGCGTGTTCGACCGTGCACAGCTCGAGGACCGTCAGGTACGGCAACTGAGCGAGGTGCTGCACGGTGACGCGTCGGTCGGCGAGAGCTATGCGCCGATCGGCTACTACGAGAACTTCAACGTCCGCGGCTTCACCCTCGATGCCGCCAGCAGCTACCAGATCAATGGCCAGACCGTGGTCGGCGAGCAGAACGTGGCGCTCGAGAACAAGGAGCGGGTCGAACTGCTCAAGGGGCTGTCCGGGCTGCAGAGCGGCGTCTCCGAGCCGGGCGGGCTGATCGACTACGTGACCAAGCGCCCGGAGGACGTGCGCCGCGTGACCCTGTCGACCAACGATCAGGGCGAGCGCTACCTGGC
Organism: Pseudomonas entomophila; assembly: GCF_013523125.1. Classification (GTDB taxonomy): domain Bacteria; phylum Pseudomonadota; class Gammaproteobacteria; order Pseudomonadales; family Pseudomonadaceae; genus Aquipseudomonas; species Aquipseudomonas entomophila_B. The sequence goes on from NZ_JAAMQJ010000069.1 coordinate 5,035, forward strand.
GACCGACCTCGGCGGCTGGTTCGGCAGCGAGCGGCAGTTCGGCCTGCGCGCCAACCTGGCCCACGAGGACATCCGCAGCTACGTCGACCATGCCGATGGCCGACGCGACTTCGCCTCCCTGGCGTTCGACTGGCAGATCACCCCGGACGCCAGTCTGCAGCTCGACGCCGACTACCAGCACCGCGAGCAGCGCTCGGTGCCCGGCTACCAGTTGCTCGGCGGCGACCGCCTGCCTCACCACGTGGACCCGAACGACCGGCTGGCCTATCAGCCCTGGGCCAAGCCGGTGCAGAGCGATGCCCTGAACCTCGGCGGACGCTTCGAGTACCGCTTCGACGACAACTGGACGGGCACCTTGAGCGCCTCCCACAGCCGCGTGGTGATCGACGACTACAGCGCGTTCGCCTGGGGCTGTTACGGCGCCTCGAGCTGCGCCGACCTGGCCGTGCCGAACCACTTCAGCCCCGAAGGCGAGTACGATATCTACGACTACCGCAGCCCCGACGACACGCGCCGCACCGACGAGCTGCAGGCCACGCTCGGCGGACGCTTCACGGCCTTCGGCCTGGAGCACGCCGTGACCCTGGGCAGCAGCGCCCGCCGTCGCACCCTCGACCAGCGCCCCTATTACAACGAATGGGTCGGCAGCGGCCAGATCGGCACCGGCGCGCCCTGGGTCGAGCCGTCGACACGTGCGGTCGGTGCCAGCGTGCGGCGCCTGGACAGCCGTCAGTACGGTGTGTTCTTCAGCGACCGCATCACGCTCAGTGAACGCTGGCAGGTGGTGGTCGGCGCACGCGAGGTGCGCCTGGACGAGCGCGCCTGGGCCGAGGACACGACCCTCGACCGGCACACCCAGGGCTACGAGCTGCTGCCCAACGCCGCGCTGCTCTACAAGCCGCAGGCCGACACCACGCTGTACCTGAGCTACGCCAAGGGCCTGTCGGACGGCGGCACGGCGCCCTGGTTCGCCCGCAACGCCGCGCAGATCCTGGCGCCGACCGTGTCGCGGCAGCTGGAACTGGGCGTCAAGCACGACTGGCGCGGCCTGAGCCTGAGCGCGGCGCTGTTCCAGATCCGCCAGGCCTACCAGTACGCCCGGCCGCAAGACGGTGGCTTCACCTACGTCCAGCAAGGGCAACAGAAGAACCTCGGGCTGGAGCTGGGGGCCAGCGGCGCGCTGACCGACAACCTGCGCCTCCAGGCCAGCGCCGCCGCCTTGCGCGCACGTGTCGAGGGCAGCGGCACCTCCGCCTACGAGGGCCACCAGGCCCTGAACGTGCCGAACCTGCGCCTGGCCGTGCAGGCCGAGTACAGCTTGCCGGTGCCTGGCCTGGCGCTGCTGGGCGGCGCGCGCTACAGCGCCAGCAAGTACGCAGACCGTACCGGTGACGTCGCCGTGGGCGGCTACACGGTGGTGGATGTGGGCGGCCGCTACCGCACCCGGGTCGGCGGCTACGACACGACGTGGCGGCTGACCGTGGACAACCTGCTCGACAAGCGCTACTGGCGCGACGTGGGGGATTACCTGGGGGATGCCTACCTGTTCCAGGGTGCGCCACGCACGGCGCGGTTGTCGGCGTCGGTGGACTTCTAGCGGCCTGTGCTCGGCCCTGTGGCGTTTCGCACAGGGCTGGACGGCAGGAGTTTCCAGCTTTCGGAAACGAAAAACCCCCGGAGGCTTTCACCTTCGGGGGCTCTTCTGAATGTGGCGGTGAAGAAGGGATTTGAACCCTTGATACGGTTTCCCGTATACACACTTTCCAGGCGTGCTCCTTCGACCACTCGGACACTTCACCGTTTCTCTTCAAGCTGTTCAGCCTGTCGAGGCGCGCTAATTTAGTCGAAGCCCCGGACGATGGCAAGCTTTTTTTCAGAATTTTCATGCGCTTAAGCCCTCTGGCAGAAAACCTGCTCCGGACAGGCCTCTGCGGCCAATCGAACCGGCGGTTCGGCAGGGTCAGCGCGCGGGTTCGCCCACTGGCGCTGCCGGCCGGCCCTGCCTGACTGGCCGGTCAGCATTGCCGCTTTACCTGGCTCGCCGTGCTGGGTAACGTCGACGCCACCTCCATCGAAAGGATGCTGTCATGACCGAGCTGATCACCTACCACTGCGAAGACGGTATTGCCCTGCTGACGCTGAACAACGGCAAGGTCAACGCCATTTCGCCCGCCGTCGTCGAGGCTTTCAACGCCGCGCTCGACCGTGCCGAGCAGGACCGTGCGGTGGTGGTGATCACCGGCCAGCCTGGCATTCTCTCCGGTGGCTACGACCTCAAGGTGATGACCAGCGGCCCCCAGGCGGCGATCGACCTGGTCAGTGCCGGCTCGACGCTGTCGCGCCGTCTGCTCGCGCACCCCTTCCCAGTGATCGCCGCCTGCCCCGGCAACGCGGTGGCCAAGGGCGCGTTCCTGCTGCTGTCGAGCGACTACCGGATCGGCGTCGACGGCCCCTACAAGATCTGCCTGAACGAAGTGCAGATCGGCATGACCATGCACCACGCCGGGATCACCCTGGCGCGCGACCGCCTACAACCGGCCGCCTTCCAGCGTGCGGTGGTCAACGCTGAGGTGTTCGGTCCGAGGGAGGCCTGCGACGCGGGCTTCCTCGACAAGGTGGTGTCGCCGGAGCAACTTCACGAGACTGCCCTGGCCGCGGCCCAGGTGCTGAAGAAGCTGAACATGCGTGCGCACCGCGAGACCAAGCTGAAGGTGCGCAAGGCACTGCTGGCGACGCTGGACGAGGCGATCGAACTGGACAAGATGTACTGAGACCGCTGCCAGTTCATCAGGCAGAAGGAGCGCTGGCTCATGACCGTGCCTGGGTGAGGCTGACCGTCATGGACTTGGAAGAGCAGCTGTCTTTTTCTGCTACAACGCAGTGGCTGTTTTGTGGGCCTTTCAGGCCCAATCGCGGCCGGTCCGGCGCCCCGGCAGGGGCCGCTCACACCCCGCCGCGGTGGGTCAGGCGGTCCATGGTCCATGTAGGAGTCCGCCCGCCGCCTTTGCGCCGCGCTGTCGCGCAGAGAACATGACGGTAGCTGGCAAGATCCGGGGCTTTATTGCTGATCGATTTAGGGCCGCTTTGCGGCCCATCGCGGCACTGGGGCCGCTCCTACACCCGTAGTCCCACCGCGGAGTTGCAGGCTATCGCGGTCACCTGTGGGAGATTCTATGGTAATTGCCAAGCGCTCAAGCGGCTTTTGGACGATATTCCTCTCCGCTTCTGATCAGGGCAAAGACCACCCGAGCCAGCTTGCGGGCCA